>JBNJFD010000074.1:0-9520 GCA_051746525.1 Bacillota bacterium
GCTAAAGCTTTTCAAAAGTCTTCGGATTTATCTGCAGCAGAAATTGCTGAAAAGTCTTTGCAAATTGCTGCTGATATTTGCATTTATACTAATGATAATATTTCAGTAGAACAATTATAATTTGAGGAGGTTCAAGATGGAAGATTTAACACCGCGTAAGATTGTTGAAAAATTAGATAGATATATTGTAGGGCAAAAAGATGCTAAAAAATCTGTTGCTATTGCGATTAGAAATAGATATCGAAGAAAAAAATTAGATGATAAATTACGAGATGAAGTAATCCCCAAGAATATTTTAATGATTGGGACTACAGGTGTGGGGAAAACAGAAATTGCTAGAAGGCTGGCAAAGTTGGCCCAGGCGCCTTTTAGTAAAGTAGAAGTAACAAAGTTTACTGAAGCTGGTTATGTAGGTCGAGATGTAGAATCAATGATTAGAGATTTGGTTCAAACTTCAATTAGAATGGTGGAACAGGAAAAAAGATTAGAAGTAGAAGAAAAGGCTGTTGAACTAGCTCAAGAGAGATTGTTAGATATTTTATTACCGCAGCCTAAAAAGAGTAATAATCCTTTTGAAGGTTTGTTTTCTAATGAAGATGAAGATGAAAAAGAAATAGACGTAGAAGAAAATGACCAGGAACAAAGATTTAAAAAACATAGAAAAAAATTATTAGAAAAGTTAAATGCAGGAGCATTAGATGATAGAATAGTTGAAATAGAAGTAGAAGATAATAATTCTCAAATGGTAGAAATATTCTCAGGTTCTGGAGTAGAAGAGTTAGGAGTCAATTTCGAAGACATGTTAGGAGGAGTATTTCCTAATTCTAAAAAGAAAAGAAAAGTTAAAGTAGCAGAAGCACAAGAAATTTTGAAAGACCAAGAAGCACAAAAATTAATAGATTCCGATGAGGTTAACCAAGAAGCTATAAATCGGGTAGAGGAATCAGGGATTATATTTTTAGATGAGATTGATAAAATTGCCGGGGGGGAGTCTAATTCTAACCCTGATGTTTCTCGTGGTGGAGTGCAGCGTGATATTTTGCCTATAGTAGAAGGTTCTACTGTTAATACCAAATATGGACCGGTAAAAACGGATCATGTTTTATTTATTGCAGCGGGGGCATTTCATGTTGCTGACCCTACAGATTTAATTCCTGAATTACAGGGGCGATTCCCATTAAGGGTAGAATTGAATAATTTATCTAAAGAAAATTTCAAAGAAATATTAACTGAGCCTGAAAATGCATTAACTAAACAATATCAAGCATTATTAGCTACAGAAGATGTAGCAATTAACTTTACTACTGCAGCAATTGATGAAATAGCAGATATAGCTTTTAGGGTTAATGAGGAGACGGAAAATATTGGTGCGCGAAGATTACATACAATTGTAGAAAAGTTATTAGAAGATATTTCCTTTAAGGCCCCAGAAATAGAGGAAACTGAAATTGAAATTGATCGAAAATATGTTAAAGATAAATTAGATGATGTAGTTCAAGATAAAGATTTAAGTAAATATATTCTTTAATTTGAAAAGTGATGATAAATAAGATAAAATAATATTAGAGAATTTGTTGATTGTTCAGCATAGATGTTTTATTATGTTATTATGTAAGCGCTAAGGGGGAGAATAGATGAAAGAACTTTTAAATAAGACTAGAAAAATAAATAGACTATTACAGCGCTCAGCAGGGCATCCTGTTGATTTTGATGAGATATCAAATATTTTAGGGAAGACTATTGGTGGTAATATTTATGTAGTTGATGATCAAGGGGCTATTTTAAGTTATTATTTAATTGATCAATTTGAGTGTGATTTAATGAAACAAGAAGTTATTGAAAAAGAAAAATTTCCTCCGGATTATAATGATTGGTTATTGAATATTACTCAAACACGGTCTAATTATGAACAAGAAGATGGGCAGTGTGTATTTAAAAAAGGGGCAGAATGTTTATTTAAAGACAAATTAACAACTGTAGTTCCCATTAATGGTGGAGGACAGCGATTAGGAACTTTAGTTATTGCTAGGTTTGATGAAGAGTTTGATGCTAGTGATTTATTATTAGCTGAATATGGTGCTACTGTGGTGGGAATGGAAATATTAAGATTGCGAAGTGATAAATTAGAGAAAGAGGCTAGAAAAAAAGCTGCTGTGCATATTGCTTGGGAAACTTTGTCTTATTCTGAATCAGAAGCTATTGAGCATATATTTGAAGAATTAGAAGGAGAAGAGGGTTTGGTAGTGGCTAGTAAAATAGCTGACCGAGTAGGAATAACGCGTTCAGTAATTGTTAATGCTTTAAGAAAATTTGAAAGTGCAGGAGTAATTGAATCTAAATCTTTAGGGATGAAAGGTACTCATATTAAAGTTTTAAATAAAAGAGTTTTTGATGAATTGAATTAAAAAGATAATATTTCATCAACTTGTAAAAAAGGTTAAATATATATGATAACCTAGGGTGTCTCCAGACACCCTGTTCTTATGCTTGAAAAATAAGGTTTCAATTAAGGATTATTAGCATAATTATATTTTTTTGCAGGACTTTAGTTTAAAAATGTCGAATTTAATTAAGTGAGGTTAATTAATTTATTTTATAAGCTTAATTATATGAAGAAAGGGGTACTAAAATGAATTTATTCAATCAAGAAAGTTTTGGCGTGTTAGAGAAATCATTGACTGGTTTAGACTTAAAAAACAAAGCTATTAGTAATAATATAGCTAATGTAGATACCCCAAATTACAAAAGAAAAAAAGTTGCTTTTAAAGAACAATTAGCTAATGCTGTAGAGGGCAGAAATGACGTAAATATAACAAACAAAAGACATATAGCTATTAATAATAGCAATTTAAATCAAGTTCAAGCACAAGTTGACACAGAAGACAGTACATCTTTTCGCAAAGATGGTAATAATGTTAGTGTAGATCATGAGATGGCTGAATTAGCAAAAAATGGTTTAGAGTATAGAGCAATTATAAAACAGATTTCGAATCAATTTAACCGGATTGGATCAGTTATTCAGAAAGGAGGTAACGCATAATGTCGTTATTTAATGGTCTGGATATTAGTGCTTCTGGTTTAACTTCTCAAAGATTAAGAATGGATACTATTTCTAATAATATAGCTAATGTAAATACAACTCGAACTCCTGATGGTGGTCCTTACCGTCGGAAAATGCCAGTTTTTGCTGCTAGATTAAAAGAAGAAATGGGTAATATAAATCAAACTTCGACTAATCAACAGCAAAGTGTTGGTAATGGAGTAGAAGTTTCGGAAATTAGAGAAAGTAATAAACAACCCAAATTAATGCATAAACCCAATCACCCTGATGCAGATGAAAATGGATATGTTCAAATGCCTAATATTAATATTGTTTCTGAAATGACTGATATGATGTCTGCAAGTAGGGCCTATGAAGCTAATGTAACTGCTGTAAATACAACAAAAGAAATGGCTAAAAGTGCCTTGCAAATTGGTTAGATAGGAGGAATTTATAATGAAGGTTAATGGGGTGTTTAATAAAAGTATAGCTGAAGTTGATTCTAGTATTAAAGAGAATCAAAATAGTGACAAATCATTTTCCAGTTTTTTAAAACAGTCAATTAATGACGTGAACAAGTTACAGCACCAATCTAATCAAGCTAGTAAGGATTTAGCTTTGGGGAAAGTTGATAATGTTCACGAAGTGATGATAGCAGCACAGAAAGCAAAGTTGTCTATAGATTTGACAACACAAGTTAGTAATAAAGTTGTTGGAGCGTATCAAAAAATCATGAGGATGCAGGTGTGATGTATTTAGTTAGTCAGATTGGGGTGTGAATATGGTTGTGAATTTCAATGAATTAAAAGAACAGTTTGTGCAATTATGGCAAGGGTTCAGTAAAAAAGCCAAGATTATAATTGTCACCTCCACTATAATTGCTTTTGTAGGTTTGCTAATCCTAGTTAATTGGGCTAGTAGACCTGATTATTCTGTTTTATTTAATAATTTATCTTCTAAAGATGCTGGTAGTATAGTTGATGTTTTAAAAGAACAACAAGTTGATTATAAAATAGAAGATAATGGCGATACAATTTTGGTGCCTAAAAACAAAGTCCATCAATTGCGGTTGGATTTAGCTAGTGATGGAATGCCTTCTGGAGGAGTTACAGGATTTGAGGTATTTGATCAAACTCAAATTGGTAGTACAGATTTTGAGCAGAAGGTGAACTATTATCGCGCTTTATCAGGGGAATTAACCAGAACGATTAAGCAAATGAAAAATGTAGATTATGCCAAAGTACAGGTGACCCCAAGTAAAGATAGCATTTATAAAGAACAGGCTAAGCCTGCTAAAGCTTCAGTAATGCTACAACTCAAACAACGGCAGCAATTATCAAAATCTCAAGTACGATCAATTGCTAATTTAGTGGCTAGCAGTGTAGAAGGATTAAATCCAGAAAATGTAACTGTAGTAGATACAGCAGGAAATTTATTATCGGCTAAATTAGATTCTGAAGAAGAGGGAAATGAATTTAATAATCAGTTAGACATAAAAACAGAATTTGAATCTACTGTGGAAGAAGATTTAAATGTCATGTTAACTAAGGTCTTAGGCTTGAACAATTTTGTAGTGAGAGTAAGTGCTAACTTGAATTTTGATGAGCTTAGAAGAACAAGTGAAGAATATCAACCTGTAGTTGATGATGAAGGCATTGTTCGCAGCAAACAGAGTAAAGAACAAAGCCAACAAGGGAGTACTACAAATCCAGAAGGGGTTCCAGGTACTACTTCTAACATACCTCAATATCAGGCAAATAATGAACAACAAGAAGAAAGCAGTAGTGAAGAAGAGATTGTTAATTATGAAATCAATAAAACAGTTGAAGAATATGTAAAAGAAAAAGGTAATTTAGAGAGGTTATCTGTTTCAGTAATTGTAAATGATGAGCTAGAACAGCAGCAGAGGGAACAAATAACTGAGGCTATTTCTACTGCTGTGGGGTACAATCAAGAGCGTGGAGATGATATAACTGTTACAGGAATTAACTTTGATGATACATTAGAACAACAGGCTCAAGAAGAACAACAAGCTGCATCTGCAGAAAGCCGTCGGCAACTGTATCTTATCATTGCTGGAATAGTTGTTTTATTAGCAGCAGTAGTCTTTATTTATCGTAGAATTAAATCTACAGGTGCTGAAACTAGAGGGCAAAGTGTTGATTATACTATTGAGGATACAGAAAAAGAAGAGGCAGCTACTAGTGAATTAAGTGAAGAGGAACAAGCTAAGAAAGAAATGCAGCAAGAAATAAGGAAATTAGCTCAAGAACAACCAGAAGAAATTGCTGAATTGATTAAAAGTTGGTTAGCTGAAGATTAAGGAGGTGGATTTATTGTGGCTGAGGAGTTATCTGGCAAACAAAAAGCTGCTATCTTAATGGTTTCTTTAGGGAAAGAAACTTCTGCTAAAATATTTAAGAATTTAAGTGATGAAGAAATAGAAGAATTAACTTTAGAAATTGCTAATTTAGATAAAATAGATTCTGAGACTAAACAACAAGTAATGGATGAATTTCATCAAATGTGTGTAGCATATGATTATATTAGTCATGGTGGAATGGATTATGCAAAAGATGTCTTAGAAGAGGCTTTAGGAGAAAATGAGGCTAATAATATTATTGACCGCTTAACTGCTTCTTTACAGGTAAGACCTTTTGATCAATTAAGAAAAGCAGATCCGGCTCAAATTTTGAATTTTATTCAAAATGAGCACCCCCAGACTATTGCTTTGATTTTAGCGTACCTTGATCCTGAACAAGCAGCTTCAATTTTGTCATCATTGTCAGATAATAAAAAAGCTGAGGTTGCTAAAAGAATTGCTACTATGGATCGTACTTCTCCTGAAGTGATTAAAGAAGTAGAGCGAGTTTTAGAACGAAAATTATCTTCTTTAGTTACTAATGAATATTCTCAAGCAGGCGGTCTTGATACAATTGTTGATATTTTAAATCTTGCTGATCGGGGTACAGAAAAGAATATTTTAGATGATTTAGATACAGAAGACCCTGAGTTAGCAGAAGAAATCAAGCAGAGGATGTTTGTATTTGAAGATGTTACATTGTTAACTGATAGAGATGTGCAGGCAGTATTAAGACAAATAGACACTGATGATTTGGCATTAGCGTTAAAAACTGCTAGTGATGAAGTTGGCGAAAAAATCTTTAGTAACCAATCTAGTCGTGCTGCTGAAATGTTAAAAGAAAATATAGAATATCTAGGACCAGTTCGAATTAGTGATGTAGAAGAAGCTCAGCAAAAGATTGTTAATGAGATTAGGAGATTAGAAGAAACAGGTGAAATTGTTATTAACCGCGGTGGAGAGGATGAGCTAATTGTCTAACGTTATTAAATCAAGCCAAGTTAAATCTGGGCAGAAAGTGAAGTTGGATAATTCTGATTTTGAGTTAGAAACAGAACAAAGCTCTGTCTCTAAAGAAGTAAAAAATGAAGCAGAAAGAATTATAGAACAAGCTCAAAATAAAGCAGAGCAAATTATAACTGAAGCAGAACAAGAAGCAGCAACTATTAAAGAAAATGCGGAAGAAGAAATTGAAGCAGCAAAAAAAGAAGAATTAGAACAGGTAAAAGAAACAGGGTATCAAGATGGACTAAAAGAAGGTAGAGAGCAAGGTGAAAAGCAGGGTTATGAAAATATAAAACAGCAATTTTCCGAGTTGATGCAGCAATTAGAGCAAGAAATAAATAATTTTCATCAACAAATTGCAGAACGAAAAGGTGATATTAGAGAAGATATAATTGAATTATCAATTGCAATTAGTGAAAAAGTAATTGAACAGCAAATAGAAGTTAATCAATCAGTTTTAAAAAATATGATTCAATCTAAGATTAAAATGCTAGAAGAAGGAGAAAATGTTAAATTAAGGATTAATCCTGATAATTTTAATAAAGTGCAAGATATTAAGGGAGATATAGCTGTTGAAAATGGTTATATTGAAGAAATAAAGTTAATAGCCGATGATAAAGTGCAGGATAAAGGGGTTATTATTGAAACAGATTTTGGTGGTCTTGATGCTACAGTAACTACTCAATTAGAAAAATTAAAAGATAGATTATTGGAAGTGGATTATAGTGACTAACTCCTTTTTAAATATAGATAAAGTTTTAAATAAAATGGACAACTTGTCAATAACTCAAGAATTTGGCAAAGTAAAAAGGGTGATAGGATTAATAATTGAATCTGCAGGGCCAAGTAATGTTCACGTCGGTGAAATTTGTTTAGTAGAACCACGTTTTTCTGAAGACACTGTTCAAGCAGAAGTAGTGGGCTTTAAGGAAGACGGTGTGTTATTGATGCCTCTAGGTGAGATGAGTGGAATTGGCCCAGGTTGTAAGGTTTTTTCAACAGGTGAGTCTCTAAAAGTTAAAGTTAGTGATAAATTATTGGGGGAAGTTGTGAATGGGTTAGGAGAACCAATGACAGATTTTGAATTTCCCGATGAAACTCCTCAATATTCAGTAGATAATTCTCCTCCTGATCCTTTAAAGAGAGAAAGAATAACTGAACCTCTTGCTTTAGGGGTAAGAAGTTTAGATGGATTGTTAACTTGTGGTAAAGGTCAGAGACTGGGGATTTTTTCTGGTAGTGGTGTTGGTAAAAGTACTTTGCTAGGAATGATAGCCCGTAATACATCTGCTGATGTGAATGTAATTGCATTAGTTGGTGAGCGTGGTAGAGAGGTTAGAGAATTTATTGAAGAGAGTTTAGGAGAAGAAGGTTTGAAAAAATCTGTAGTAGTAGTTGCAACATCAGATCAACCGGCATTAGTTCGTTCTAAAGGTGCATTTGTAGCTACAACTATTGCTGAATATTTTAGAGATTTAGGTAATGATGTGATGTTAATGATGGATTCAGTAACAAGATTTGCTATGGCTCAACGAGAAGTTGGACTAGCTGCTGGAGAACCTCCTGCTACTAGAGGATATACACCTTCAGTATTTGCTAGACTACCAAAATTAATGGAACGGGCTGGGACTAGTTCTAAAGGTACAATTACTGGGTTATATACAGTACTGGTAGAAGGAGATGATATGACAGAGCCTATTGCTGATGCTGTAAGAGGTATTTTAGATGGTCATATTGTGTTGTCAAGAGATTTAGCGGCTCAGAATCATTATCCAGCGATTGATGTTTTAGAAAGTGTAAGTCGAGTAATGAATGATATTACAACTGAAGAACATCAACAAGCTGCTAATAAGTTACGGCAAAATCTAGCTACTTATGAAGAATCTAAAGATTTAGTTAACATTGGAGCTTATGAAGAAGGTAGTGATCCTAAATTGGATTATGCTTTATCTAAATTAGATGCGATTTATGATTTTCTGCAGCAAGGGACTAAAGAGAAGAGTACTTATCAAGAAACAGTACAGCGTTTAATAGACATTTTTTCTGGAGAGTGATTTAAATGAAAAAATTCAAATTTAGATTAGAGCCCTTGTTGAATTTAAAAAAACAAGAAGAAAAAAACATTCAAAAAGAATTATTAAGATTAAGAAAAAACTATAATGATTTAAAAGAAAAATTAAAAGAGTTTAAAGAAGACAAGCAAAATTGGCAGCAAGAATTAGAAGAAAAACAAATATCAGGAATCCAAACTAAAGAATTGTTAAAATACCGAAATTATATTAATTATTTAAATGACCAGATTGAAGAATGTAACTTAGAACTGGATTATTGGAGAGAAAAAATTGAAGAGTGCCAAGATGAGTTATTAGATAAAGTGAAAGAACGGAAAAAATTGTCTAAATTAAAAGAGCGAGAATATAAAGAACATTGGAAAGAGTACCTACAGGAAGAAAGAAAACAAAGTGATGAGATAGCAACTAATAATTATAATCATAAAACAGATAAAAAACAAGGAACTATCTTTTAATAAAAGGAGATTTAGAGGATGAAGAAATTACTCCTAGGACTTATATTATTAATATTTTTAGCCGGTGTTACAATTTTTTTATTAGATTTTTTTGGGGTATATACGCTAGAAACTTTACAACAGCAAATATTAAATCAAATAGGCCAAATGCCAGTAATAGGTGAATATATAGGGCTTAAGGAAAAAAATGAACAATTACAAACAGAACTTAATCAAATCAAAGAAGAACTTTCTAATTCCCAGGAAGAAAATGATGATTTGCAGCGTGAAGTAAGAAATAAAGAAGAGCAGACAACTGAGTTACAGGAACAATTATCTGAGGTGCAAGAACAGCTAACGACTGAAGAGAATAATGAACAAGAATATCAAAGTAAGATAAATAATTTAGCAGAAGTGTATAATGAAATGGAACCTGTTAGAGCAGCAGAAATATTAAGTGATTTAAGAATAGAATTAGCAGTTGATATTTTAGAGCAAGTAGATAATGATGTAGTAGCAGAAATATTAAATCAAATGGAAACTGAAGTAGCAGTTGAAATTTCAAATCAAATGACGCAGGATTAGTAACTAGTAATCAGTAATCAGT
>JBNJFD010000075.1:0-9408 GCA_051746525.1 Bacillota bacterium
AACAAGAGTAAACAGTGAAGAGTGAAGAGTGAAGAGTAAAGAGTAAAGAGTAAAGAGTAAAGAGTAAAGAGACAAGAAATAAGAAAAAGAAATAAGAAAAGATAATAAGAAATAAGAAATAAGAAATAAGAAAAGATAAAAAGTAATAGGCGGGGCTTTAAAAGCCCTGCCTACTTTATTGTTAGTTGACTATCAGGAAGGAGGATTCTGATGGATTCTATTTTAGAATTAAAAAATATTACTAAGAGATTTCCTGGAGTTTTGGCTAATGACCAGGTTGATTTTGATTTGAAAAAAGGGGAAATCCATGCTTTAGTAGGAGAAAATGGAGCAGGGAAGTCTACATTGATGAATGTTTTATTTGGTATTTATCAACAGGAAGAAGGAGAAGTATTTTATAAAGACCGAGAATTAGATATTGATGGTCCAGAGGATGCAATTGATTTAGGTATTGGCATGGTTCATCAACATTTTATGCTGGTTCCGACTTTAACTGTAACAGAAAATATCATTTTAGGTGATGAAATTACTACTACGGCAGGACATTTGAATTTAAAACAAGCTAAAAATGAAGTGGTAGAATTATCAGATAAATATGGGTTGGATGTTAATCCTGATGCTAAAATTCAAGATATTCCAGTAGGAATGGAGCAGAGGGTTGAAATCTTAAAAGCTCTATATAGAGAAGCGGAAGTTTTGATTTTAGATGAACCTACAGCAGTTTTAACTCCTCAAGAAGTACAGGAATTATATAAAATAATGAATTATTTAGTAGAACAAGGGAAATCAATTATATTTATTACTCACAAATTAAAGGAAGTATTATCAATCTCAGATCGTATTACAGTATTAAGAGATGGCAAATCAATTGGAACTGTACAAACAGAAAAAACTTCTGAGCCAGAATTAGCTGAAATGATGGTAGGGCGAGAAGTTTTATTAGAAGTAGATAAAAAAGAAGCTAATCCGGGAGAAGTAGCAGTTGAAGTTAATAACTTATCAGCTCAAGATAATCGTGGAGTACAAGCTTTAAAGGAAGTCTCTTTTGAAATAAGAAAAGGTGAAATTTTGGGAATTGCTGGAGTAGAAGGTAATGGTCAAACAGAATTAGTAGAAGTTTTAACTGGTTTAAGAGAACCTAGTGGAGGAAATTTCAAATTAAATGGGACAGATTTATCCACTAGTTCTGCTCGAGAAATAAAAGGGGCTAAAATTGCCCATGTGCCTGAGGATAGGCATAAACATGGTTTGATTTTAGATTATACAATTGAAGATAATCTAATTTTAGGCTATCATCATCAACAACCATTTGCTCAGGGCATTAATTTTAATTTTTCTGAGTTAGCAGACCATGCTGAAGAATTAATTTCTGACTATGATATTCGACCTCGTAATAAAGATGCTTTAGCTCGTTCTTTATCAGGCGGGAATCAGCAGAAAGTTATTGTAGCTCGAGAATTTACCCAAGACCCTGAATTTTTAATTGCTTCTCAACCGACTAGAGGGGTTGATATTGGAGCAATAGAGTTTATACATCAGCAACTTATTAATCAACGAGATGATGGTAAGGCTGTATTGCTTGTATCAGCAGAATTATCAGAGATTATGTCTTTAAGTGATAGAATTGCTGTGATTTACGAAGGCAAAATCGTTGATGTGTTAGATGTTGCAGAAGCAACAGAAGAAAAGTTAGGCCTATTAATGGCTGGAGGACAAACTTAGGATACTAGGAGGGTGACTAATGTTCGAAACTAATGATTGGAAAGCAATAATTAAAGAAATATCAATCCCATTATTAGCTATCTTATCTGCTTTTATAGTTGGGACACTAGTTTTATTAGCTACAGGATATGACCCAGTTACTACCTATAGTGCTTTATTACAAGGTGCTTTTGGAGGAGTAAATAATATTTCTGATACATTATTAGAAGCAACTCCCCTGATTTTTACAGGATTAGCAGTGGCTTTTGCTTTTCGCTGTGGTTTATTCAATATTGGAGCGGAAGGGCAAATATTAGTTGCTGGTTTAGCAGCAGCATGGGTAGGAACTTGGTCAGGATTGTCTTGGGTTGTTCACATCCCCTTAACTTTGATTGCCGCAGCTCTAGCAGGAGCATTGTGGGTTTTTATTCCTGCATTTTTGAAGGCAAGGTTAGGAGTTCATGAGGTAATTACTACAATTATGTTTAATTATATTGCTTTTAGTTTTACTGCTTATTTTAATTTGAAAGTACTAGCTAATTCAGGTCAGATTCAAACACCAGATATGGAACCTAGTTCTCATTTGTGGCGTTTTTCTGACTTGTGGGAAATGCATTCTTATTTAAATTTAGGCTTTGTAATAGCTTTATTAGTAGCAGGATTCATTTATTATCTGTTGTGGAAAACTACAATTGGTTATGAAATAAGAGCAGTAGGCAATAACCCTAATGCAGCTGAATATGGCGGAATTGATTCTATGAAAATGGTATTACTAGCTTTATTAATTAGTGGAGCTTTAGCTGGATTAGGTGGTGCAGAAAGAGCAATGGGTTTATACCATAATTTTAGAAATGGCTTTTCTCCTGGCTATGGATTCACAGGTATTGCTGTTGCTTTATTAGGACGTAATCATCCTGTTGGTGTGATTTTAGCTGCAATTTTATTTGGTGCTTTAACTAATGGGCGAGATTATATGAATATGTTAGCAGGAGTTCCGGTAGATTTAGTAACAATACTACAATCAATTATTATTTTATTTGTAGCTTCTGATTTATTATTTAGAAGATTATTGTCTTATAAGGCTGAAGGGAGGGAGAAAAAGTGATGGAACTATTAGCACAAATTTTCAATGTAGAAACATTTAGTTCTACTTTGCGAATGGCTACTCCCTTGATTTTAGCTGCTTTAGGTGGTATTTATTCAGAACGATCAGGTGTAATTAATATTGCTTTAGAAGGAATGATGTTGGCAGGAGCTTTTGTTGCAGTTGTAGTTAGTTATTTTACAACTAGCCCTTGGTTAGGAGTTGGTGGGGCAATAATTTTTGGTGGATTGTTTGCTTTAATTCATGCTGTAGTAAGTATTGAATATCATGCTAAGCAGGTAGTTAGTGGTGTAGCTTTGAATATGTTAGCAGCTGGTGGGACAGTATTTTTATTGAATATACTCTTCAATACTTCAGGGACATCCCCCTCAGTTACTGCATTATCATATTGGGGGAGCTTTAAACCAACAGTTTACATTGCATTAGCTGCTGTAGGAGTAACTTATTATATTTTATTCTACACTTCTTTTGGATTGCGTGTTAGATCAGTAGGCGAGCATCCTCATGCAGCAGATTCCTTAGGAATTAGTGTTAAAAAAATCAGATATATTTGCGTAATGATTAGTGGAATGTTAGCAGGTTTAGGTGGAGCTCATTTATCTCTAGGGACTTTAGATGTTTTTCGAGAAGGGATGACAGCCGGTAGAGGTTTCATTGCTTTAGCAGCAATGATTTTTGGGAAATGGCACCCTTTAGGAGCATTAGGAGCTAGTTTGTTATTTGGATTTTTCCAGGCGTTACAAATTAGATTACAGGGCGTAATTCAAATTCCTAATGAATTTATCCAGATGATACCATATGTGTTTACTGTGATTGCTTTAGCTGGAGCAATTGGGAAAGCAACTCCTCCCTCAGCTAGCGGTAAACCATTCAAAAAAGGAGAAAGATAAACTAGGAACTTTCCTAGTTTATCTTTTTTTATAAATATAAAGGACTTATGATAATTAATGTGGAATTAATTATCATAAGTGTATTTTTATTTAGGTTGTTTTTTTAAATGAGAAAGGAGGCATAAATTTGGAAAAAATAGGGGTGAAGTTTAGAAAAAAAAGGGAAGAATTAGAAATTCCTTTAGCTCAAGCTAGAAATGAAACTAAAATTCGAATGTCCTACTTAAAAGCTATTGAAGATGGTAATTTTGAAGAAATTGAGCAAGAAGTATATTTGAAAGGCTTTCTCAAAATATATGCTGACTATTTAGGGCTCAATGAAAAGAAAATATTAGAAGAATATAGAGAGAATAAAGAGATTATTAAAAGGGAACAAGAAAGAGAGGCTTTAGGAGTTAGTGCCGAAGATGCTCCTGAACAAAAGATATCAATTGGTGAACGAATCAAAGATTTTATTGATCAGCATCAAAATAAATTGTTGTATGCTTTTATTGCTGGACTTATTGTAGTGATCATTGTAGTGATTTTATTTATGGGCAATTTAGTTTATAAATCTTTTTTTACTAAGAGTTCAGATCTTTTTTCTAATGTAGAAACTAATGTAGAAGATGCTGAAAATCAATCTAGCGAAACTAAAGAAAAGAGTGATTTGCAACTTGATAATGGAGAGCAACCAGAACAACCAGAGCAATTAATTCAGCAGCCACAAAACCAGCAAAGTGAGGAAAAACAAGAAAACCAAGAGCAAGAAATTATTAATTTAGTTATTGAAGCAGTAGATAATAGTTGGTGTGCTATTGAAGTAGATAACAAATCAGTATTTAGAGGGATTATTATGCAGGGAGAGAGAAAAAAATTAAAAGGAAAAGATATAAAATTGAAAATTAGTAATGCTGCTGGGGTTAAAATTATTAAAAATGGTCAAGAACGAGGACCTTTTGGGAAAAAAGGAGAGGTTATAGTTAAGGAATATAGTGTCAATAATAATTAATAGCATTTATTATAATTTATATGAGTAAGTTTGTTGACTGTAATTATTGCTCCTGTAACATTTATGCTCAGCAGTAGTACCTAAAATGGAATTGTAATAATTTTATTTATGTTTTATGGGAATTAAATGCTTAATCAAAGGGGAATTTAATTAGGTGATAAACATGGAAAATAACTTTTATCGGTCTATATTATTATACATATTTAAATGGCTATTGATTAGTTTCTTATTAGGTTTTTTAGGAGCTAATCTTGTCTTTTTGTTAAGGATGGTTATTAATTATTTAAGGAATATTGTATCTCATTCTTATATATTGACTCCTGTTATTGGTGGACTGCTTGTAGGGTTAATTATTTATTATTTTGATTTTCGTTCAGAAGGATTAGGAACTAATCGTTATATTGATTTTGCTCACCAAGATGGTAATATTGAAGGGGCAGCAAGATTATTATTTACTAAGTTTAGTAATACTAGTATTACTTTAGGTTTAATGGGAGTAGAGGGTTTAGTAGGGCCAATTTTATTAATGGGCAGTAGTTTAGCTGTAGTAGTTGAGCAGTTAGCGTTAGGATTAAATATTGAAATTGTTAAAGATAGAACTGAACATCGAGTTTTAAATATTTGCGGTGCTGCAGCTACTTTAGGGTCGCTATTGGGTGCACCAATTGGCAGTGGTATTTTTGCTAGTGAAGTATTATACCAATCTTCTTTAGAATATGATGATTTATTTCCAGCTATTTTAGCAGGTAGTTTTGGAAGTTTTTTTTATAATTATTTTTATAGTGGCGGGTTATTATCATATAATATTAATTTGCCTAATTTAGCTGCTGTAGATGTTCTGTTAGTTGTTATAGTAGCTTTAATTGCTGGCTTATTAGGTCAGGGGATCATTCTGATTTATAAAAGGTGTTACAAATTGTTTGAAGAAGCAAACATGAATTTGATTTTCAAACCAATATTAGCCGGTTTAATTGTAGCATTGTTAATTAAATTATTTCAGATTAATGAAATTGTAGATAAATTAAAGATAGAACAGCTTCTTTTTTCTGGTTTAGCAGTTAAAGCTTTATTAGCTTTGTTAATTTTTAAAATTGTGACTACTATTATAGTTGTTAGTAGTGGAGGAAGTGTAGCAATGTTTGATACTGCACTAGTAATTGGAGGATTATTAGGAAATTTGCTTTATTATGTAATTCCTTTGCCTTTAAATGTGTTAGTTGTAACGGGCATATCTGCTATTTTATCTTCTGTTGCTAATGTACCTTTAGCTGCTATGATTTTAGTTCTGGAGATATTCGGTATTAATCTAAGTTTAGCGGTAGTATTAGGTAGTATTATTGGATTTTTAGTTGGTCGAGCTGGAACTGTATATCAATATTTAGAATTAGAGTAGAGGAGAGGATAAATTGAAAATATTAGTAACTAATGATGATGGTATTTTTGCACCAGGAATTAGAGCTTTGTGTAGGGAATTAGAAAAGGACCATGATGTGACTGTGGTAGCTCCTGATAGAGAAAGAAGTGCAGCGGGGCATGCAATTACAATTCATTATCCCTTGCGAGTAAAAACTATGGAATTTGATGGAATAGATTCAAAATGTATTGCTGTTGATGGTACTCCAGCAGATTGTGTTAAAATTGCTTATGAAGCGTTAGTAGATGAAGAGATTGATTTGTTAGTTTCCGGGATTAATATTGGCCCTAATTTGGGGCGGGATGTATTATATTCTGGGACAGTATCTGCTGCTTTTGAAGGTGTTTTATTGGGAGTACCTTCTATTGCAGTTTCTTTAGTAGCGGATGACCATTGGGATTTTAAAGATAGTGCAAAATATATGAGAAACTTTGTTAAAGAATATGAAAAACAGGGTTTGAAAAAAGATTTATTATTAAATATAAATATTCCTATTGATTATAAAGAAGAAACTAAAATTACTAAATTGGGGGATAAAGGATACACTAATCGCTTTGAAGAAAGACTGGACCCTCGTGAAGAAAAATATTATTGGTTAGCGGGGGAATTAGTTGACGAAGGTACTAGCGAAGGAACAGATGTAACAGCAACTAAAAACAAATATATTTCAATCACCCCCATAAAGCTTAATTTGACATCACATGAGCACCTTGATGAATTAAAAAAATGGGATATATAAGGAATAAATTGCTCCTCTATGAATAATTTATAATAAACTGTTCATGGAGGAGATTTTTTTATGAATAAATTAAGTAATAATAAAGCTAAATTAGAAATAAGCGGGATTTTGTTAGGAGTTAGTGTGAGTGTAGTTCTATTTTTAGTTGTTCTAATTGTGCTAGGCTTAGTGGTTAATTTCATGAATATTAGTAGTGAAACCGCTAATAGAATTATGTTTTTGACTAATTATGCAGTTGTGTTTATTGGAGGTCTAATAGCGGCATACTCTTCTAAAAATAAAGGTTGGTTGAATGGAACTTTGGTAGGAATGATTTATATTATATTAGTATTATTGTTAGGGCATTTTAGTACTGCAGTAGTATTTTCTAGTGGCTTAGTATTAAGAATCACTATTGCCTGTTTAATTTCTGCTTTAGGAGGGATGATTGGAATTAATATGATTTGAAAGCAGGAGCTTTTTTTGTATTAAATTTATAAAAAAGAACATACTAAATTATGAGTTTAATACATGGGAGTGGTTTTGTGCAAACTAGTTTAGTTTGGTTTTATTTATTTGGATTATTATTAATAGTTCTTTTTTTACTTGTGCCTTGGGCAGAGATTAAAAAATTATTACCTTTTGGATTAATTGGAGGATTAGCAGTAGCACTTTTAATGCAGTATTTTGCTGTTAATGTTTTCCAATGGTGGAGGTTTAATTATGCATTAATTAATTTAGCTAATACACCTTTAGGAGTAACTTTAAGTTGGGTGCCTCCAGTAATTATTTTTGCTTATTTTTGGTCAATAGCAGTTTCTAATTTAGGAAAATTAATATATATATTTGTTTTTGCTCTAGGAACTACTGTAGTTGAGTATTCTTTTGTACTAGCAGGGTATAGAGAATATTTAAATTGGAATATTTATTTAACTTTAGGATTAGCGCTAATTATTCATTTGCTATTAGGGGTTTATTTACAATTTTTTGCTGAAAAGATTGATGCTGCTTCTTCTTAGAAAATGTATTAATATTTATTAATTTAGTTGAGGTGAAATTTATGACAGGAAATGACTCACAAGATTTACTAGCAGTACAAGAATTACAAGAATATTGGCAGCAGCAGGGATTTAATTTATTACCTCATCAATATCAAACTGTTGAAAAAGTAATTAATCAATTAGGGGGGCGGGCTTTATTAGCGGATGAAGTAGGGTTAGGGAAAACAATTGAAGCAGGTATGATATTAAAAGAATATCTAACTAGAGGTATAGTAGAAACTTGTTTGATTTTAACTCCGGCTTCTTTAGGTTTACAATGGTGGAGAGAATTAAATGATAAATTTAAAATAAATTTGTATAATAATCGTCGTGGTAAAGGCTGGAGTTATTTTAATATTATTATTTCCTCGTTAGACAAAGCTAAACGAGAACCGCATTGTAGTGAAATATGTAACCGTGGGTTTGATTTGGTGATTGTTGATGAGGCCCACCGTCTTAAAAACGAAGAAACTTTAAATTGGAAGTTCGTTAATCAGATACCTAAAAAATATTTGTTGTTATTAACGGCTACTCCTTTACAAAATGACTTAAAAGAATTGTATAATTTAATTAAATTATTAAGACCAGATTTATATTCTAGCTATCATTATTTTAAAGAAAAACATGGGCAGGGCAAAAAGGCTGTAAAAAACCTGTCACAATTACAGAAACAGTTATCACAAATAATGATTAGAAATAAACGTTCAGATTCTAAATTGACAGCTAACAAGCAGCGTAAATTAAAATTGATAGTAGTAAAACTAGAAAAGAAAGAACGCAAATTATATAATCTAATTACTAATTTGATTAAAGAAGAAAAACAAATAGGAAGTAATTCATTTCAATTATTAACTTTACAACGAGAAATTTGTAGTAGTTCTTTTGCTGTAGTAAAATCTTTAGAAAGAATGTTAAACAAAGAAAAATATCAGAAGCTCACAATAAAATTAAAAGAATTATTAAGTTTAGCTCAAAAAATAGTTAATAATCAAAAGCTAAAAATAGTACAAGAAATCATGTCTCAATCTAAAGGGCAAGTAATTATTTTTACAGAATACAAAGCTACTCAGCAATATTTAGGTTATTATTTATACCAGAAGGGATATACTCCTATATTTTTTAGTGGTGATCTATCAGACAATCAAAAAGAATGGGCTAGAGTTGTTTTTAAAAGAAAAGGTGATGTTTTGATTAGTACTGAAGCAGGAGCTCAAGGCATTAATTTACAATTTTCAAATATAATAATTAATTATGATTTGCCTTGGAACCCTATGAAATTAGAACAGAGAATTGGTAGAGTTGATCGTTTAGGGCAGGAGAATAATATTTTAGTGTATAATTTAATTACTGTAGATACTATTGAAGAAAATATATTTAGAACACTGCTGCAAAAAGTTGATCTGTTTGAAACAGTAACTGGAGACCAATTAGAGCTATTATTAAATAAAAAAGAATGCCAAGCTGAAAATAAGTTTGATATTCTAAATCAAGTTTGTCAGTCAGTAGGAGCAGAAAAAAACGATTATATACATTGATTAAAAGAAAGAGG
>JBNJFD010000076.1:0-8929 GCA_051746525.1 Bacillota bacterium
TAATGTATGAACAATTATTCAAATGTTTGTTTAACTAATTATAAAATATATACTGAGCAGTGTCAAGATGAAAAAAGATTTATTAAGTTAAATTTGAATAATTTTAAAACTTCTTAAAAATGACAAAACTGCAGATTGCTACCTGCAGTTTGATAAATTTTATTATATTTTATTATTTATAACTCAAATCTGATTCTTATAATTTTTAATTTTTATTTTTAATGAAATCTAATACCTTATCTAAAGTTGGAAGTGCTTCTTTAGCACCTTTGCTTGTTACAGAAATTGCAGCAACAGCATTTGCAAACTCCATAATATCTTTCAATTCTAATTCATTTAAATAAGCTGTTAAAAATCCCCCAGCAAAAGCATCTCCAGCACCTGTTGTATCAACAACTTCAACATTAAAACCTGGACTATTTATTTCTTTTCCGTTAGCTGTTTTTAATAAACTACCTTCTTTACCTTTTTTATAAACAACCATCTTACATCCTCGTTCTAAAAATTCATCTAAACCTTTTTCACTATTTTTAACAAGATCATTATACTCTACTCTATTTAAAAATAATATATCGGTCTCTTTGATAATATATTCTATTTCTTTTAAACCCTTAGAAGATATTAAAGTTCCGGGATCAAATGAAATCATTAAATTATTTTCTCTAGCATAAGAAAGTAAAGTAGGAACAACTGATAATAAAGGATTACTCATGTGTAGAATTTTAGTTTTGCTGATATATTCTTTATCAAAATCTTCTTTTTTTGTTTGAAGATTAGCTCCTAAATAGCTTAAGAGTCTTCTTTCTCCATCATTATCTATAATAGCAAAAACTGTCCCTGATAAATAACCTTCTTTTTTATTAACTCTAGATACATCTACCCCTTCATTCTGCAGACGTTCAAGCAATTCCTTACCATTAGAATCATCGCCTATACTTCCCATATAGCCTGTTTTTTTATCTAAACGAGCTAGAGCTACAGCTACATTTGTAGCTGCACCTCCACAAAATTTTTCTAAATTATATATGGGCAATTCCTCATCAATATTCGGTATTCTATCCATTCGTCCAATATAATCTACATTGATATCTCCAAAACAAATTACATCAAATTCAGAATCCATGTATATAACCTTCTCCCATATAATATCTTTATCTCAGTCTATTTACTATATCCATTAGTTTTTTTACTCTTTCCACATCTACAGGATTCCACCAGACGCCATCCTCTTTTAAATATGATCCAACAACTGCCCCACTGGCAATTTCTAATATTTTTTTTGCATTATTTTCATTAATTCCACTTCCAACAATAACAGGGAGTTGGGTATTATTACTTATTCCAACTAACTCATCTAAAGAAGTTTCATCTCCAGTTCTGCTTCCTGTTGCTATTAAAACATCTGCATCAAAAAAGATATTATCTCGAGTTTGTTCTGCTAAAGATCTATCTGCTACTATAGAATGACTCCCATGTTTAACATGAACATCAGCTAAAACTTTAATATTTTCAGCCTGTAACATTTTTTTATATCTCATAGCTTCAGCAGAAGCGCCTTCAAGAATTCCTTCATTAGCAACATAAGCATTAACCCACTGATTACATCTAACCCAGTCTGCATTTGTTGCTTTTGCTGCTGCTAAAGATTGTATAACTCCATTTGCTAAAAAATTAAATCCAAAAGGTAAGTTAACTTCTCTTGTTACTTCATTTGCTAAAACAGTTAATGCTGCAACGGTTTCATATCCAATATCTTCTGGTTTAGAAAAAGGAACATCCCAGGCATTTTCAAACATTAATCCATCTACTCCACCTGCTTTTAAAGCCTTAGCATCATTAATTGAAAACTCTATAATTTCCTCCATACTTTCTCCATTATATCTTGGAGCTCCGGGTAATGCTTTGGTATGAATCATTCCTATAATTGCTTTTTCTTTTCCAAAAATATTTTTAATTGGATTCTCTTTTTGTGGTAATATTCCAATATCAGCCATTTTGCTCTCCCCTTTATTATCTACTTATATTTTGCTTTTTCAATTTTATATTATTAACAAGTACTGCTAATAAAATTACTAAACCTTTAACCATCATCTGATTATATGAAGAAACATTTAATAAATTTAAACCATTACTTAAAATACCAATGATTGCAACACCAATAAAAGTACCAGATACACTACCAATTCCACCTGCAAAACTTGTACCACCTAATATAACAGCAGCAATGGCATCTAATTCTGCACCATCTCCTGCATTAGGAGAACCAGTTGAAAGTCTTGAAGCTAAAATAATACCACTTATTGCTGTTAAAAACCCTGCAGAAGTATAAACATAAATTATAGTTCTATCAATGTTTACACCACAAAGTCGCGCTGCTTCTTCGTTTCCACCAACAGAATAAATATGTCTACCAAATTTAGTTTTCTTTAATACAATATGTCCAATTATACCAATAAAAATTGCAATAATAACCGGAATTGGAATTGGTCCAACATAGCCCCTACCGATAACTCTAAAAAGTTCGTTTGAGACATAAATTGGTCTTCCAGATGTATAAACAAAACTTAATCCTCTTAAAATAGTCATCAAAGCTAAGGTAACAATAAAAGGTGGTATGTTTTGCTTAGAAACCATTAATCCGGTAAAAGAACCGACTAAGGAACCTACTACTAAAGTTAAAATTATCGCTACAACTATTGGTAATCCCATATTTACGATTAGTCCTGCTGCTACAGTACCTGTTAATGCCACTAAAGCACCAGCACTTAAATCAATTCCTTTAGTAATAATGATATAAGTCATTCCAACTGCTATTATTCCATTTATCGAAGCCTGTCTTGCTACATTTAACAGGTTAGAAAATGTCAAAAATCTATCTGACATGAATGTCATAAATACAAATAATATTATTAACCCTAAAGCGGCACTACCTTTTTCACCAAAAAAGTTTTTTAATCTATCTTGAAATGATATTTTATTTTCTAACTGATTCATTAATTAACCACACCTCCGAAGGCAAGCTTAAGAATATTTTCTTCTGTTTTTCTTTCTCCTTCTAAAAATCCTGAAATTTTGCCCTCTCGCATGACCATAATCCGATCACTCATTGCTAATAATTCAGGGTTTTCAGATGAAATCATTATTATGCTAATACCTTTTTGCACTAATTCACCCATTAACTCATAAATTTCAGATTTTGCTCCTACATCAATACCTCTTGTAGGTTCATCCATAATCAAAATATCCGGAGCAAGCAAGATCCATCTTGCTATAATAGCTTTTTGTTGATTTCCTCCACTTAATTTATCAATTCTTTGACGTAAGGAAGGTGTTTTGACAGCTAATCTATCTACCAAAGATTCAGCAACAATTTCTTCAGATTTATTATCGATTAAAACTCTAAACTTTCTATCTATTAAATCTAGTCCGGGTAGAGTAATATTTTCTTTGACAGTCATAGTTTTTATAATTCCAGTACCCTTTCTATCTTCAGAAATTAATCCTAAACCGAGATCTATTGCATTTTGAGGATTAGTAATTTTAACATTATTTCCGTTTAAAATTATTTCCCCATTATCAAATTTTCTTAAACCAAATATAGTTTCCATAACTTCAGTTCTTTGGCTTCCTACAAGTCCTCCGACACCTAATATTTCACCTTTTTTTAATTCAAAATTAATATTTTCAAATTTATTTTGATATGATAAATTTTTTACATTTAATATAGTTTCACCTATATCAACTTCTTTTTTAGGAAAAAGATCAGAAACTTCTTTTCCTACCATTAAATTTACAAGTTGATCTTTATCTTTAACATCATTAATTTCAAGTGTTTTAATTTTTTTACCATTTCTCAAAACAGTAACTCGATTTGCAACTTTAAAAATTTCTTCTAATCTATGGGAAATATATATAATTGTAACTCCCTGGCTTTTTAAATCTTCTATTATTTCGAATAAAATTTCAGTTTCTTTATTACTAATTGAAGAAGTTGGTTCATCCATAATTAATATGTCGGCATCTAAAGAAATAGCTCTTGCTATTTCAATCATCTGCTGTTGAGCAATACTAAGATTTTTAACAATTATACCAGGAGAAATATCCAATTTTATTTTTTTGAATATTTTTCTTACTTCATTCATCATTTCTTTATCCTTAACAATATTACTTTTGTTGTAAACTCTTTCATTACCCATAAAAATATTTTCAGCAACAGTTAACTCTGAAAATAAAGTTAGCTCTTGATAAATAGCACTAATACCTAAATTTTTTGCCTTTGTAGGATTTAGTTTTTTTACTTCTTCACCTCTATAAAAGATTTTACCATCTGTTTTTTGATATGCACCGGTCAGAACTTTTATTAATGTTGATTTTCCAGCACCATTTTCTCCAATAAGAGCATGTATTTCTCCCTCTATTAAATCAAAATTAATATCATCTAAGGCTTTAACACCAGGAAAATATTTTGAAAGTCCTTCCAACTTTAATATTTCATTATCCATAATTTCACCCTATCTTTTTTATAAATACATTTTTGATAATTATAATAAGGAAATTTTTCTTAAATTATAATTTGCTGAAGGATTTTATAAAACTATATAGAAACTATATATAAGTGATTTAATAAATCCTGCTTAGTGGCATTTACTTATCGCCAAATAATTTGCCACTAAGTAAGGATTTAAATTTTAGTTATCTAGTTTAAAAACTCATCAACATTGTTTTCATCATATAATAATACTGGAACTGGAATTAATGGGTCAATTTCATTTCCGTTAATCTTTTCAACAAGAGCATTTAAAGCTCTTCTACCCATTTCTTTTGGCTGCTGCTGAATCATAGCCAAAATTATACCATCTTTGATTCCATCTGCAGCTTCAGGAGTTAAATCAAAACCTACAATTTTAACATCTTCTGCTCTAGCTGATTCAAGTGCAGATTTTGCACCAAGAACACTATTTTCAGCTGTAGAATAAACAATGTCTACATCAGGATTTGACTGTAAAATATTTTCTACAGTATTCATAGATTCTTCTCTATCATATCCCGGTTGAGGCTGTAAAATTTCAACATTTTTCATACCTTCTAAAGCTTTTTCAAATCCCGCAACTCTCTGCTGCTGAATATTTGATTCTAACCAACTTACAATCGCAACTTTAGCATTGCCATCTAATTCATTTTCTATATATTCTCTAGTATACTGACCTAACTGCTCACCAGCATCTTCATTTAAAGTACCAACAAATGAATCAACTTTATCAGTTTCTAATTTCATATCAATTGTTACAACAGGCATTTGTTCAGCAGCCTCATTAACAGCTGGAACAATTGCAGCAGGGTCTGTACCGATGACTATAAGTCCATCTACACCCATCACCATATAATCTTCAATTGCAGAAACCTGTTCTTGAGCATTAACATTTGGATCATTTGTAAAAAGCTCTATCCCATGTTCTGCAGCTGCTTCTTTTATACCTTCATCAATATCAATAAAAAACTGATGTCTTAAAGTAACAGTTGTAACTCCAACAGTTAACTGATCATCTTGTGCGGCTACTGAGATATTCATTCCTAAAATCATAAAACTAACTAACAACAAAATTAACATTTTCTTTTTCATATTATCTCTCCTTTTAGTTTTATTATTTAAAAAATTATTAAAAAAAATAAGTTTATCCCCTCCCTGCAGTTAATTGATTAATTTGCCCAAACAACATAACAATCTATTTTTTATATAATAAATATCCAGACTAAAATTAAATCAGTCTGCATATAAATTAACTTTTTTAAAAATATTTTAATTCCTATTTAATCTGATTGAATATTTATATTTATCAGCTCTGTAATGCATTTTAACAAATTCAAAAGCTTCATTATTTTCTGTAAAAGTTATTCTTTCTAAAATAAGAAGCGGAAAATCTTTTTTTATTCCAAGTAATTTACTTATATAAGGATCAGAAATTCCACCTTCTAAAGTCTCGTCAGCATGACTGATATTAAGATTATAATCTTCTATAATATCGTATAATGAAGTATCATTGTCCATTTCTTTAATCTCATTTACAGCTTCTTCATCTAACATATTGGTATCTAAATAACAATCATGAATTCCAACTGCTTCTCCATTTATTAATCTTAATCGTTTAATATTTAAAAAAACAGTTTGAGGATTTGTTCTTAATTTTTCTGCAATCTCTGCATTAATTAACTTTTCAATACTAATTATTTTCGACTCAGGATTTAAACCTTTAGCTTCTATATCTTCGGTAAAACTTGTTAGATTTGGCAGTTCATGTGACAGTTTAGGAAATGAAACATAAGTACCCTTACCCTGCTTTTTCTTAACAAGTCCTTCATTCTCTAATTCTTTAATAGCCTGTCTTACTGTAATTCTACTCACTTCAAACTGGTTTTGCAGTTCTTTTTCTGAAGGTATCAAATCTCCAGGTTCCCAATTTTCTTCTTTAATCTTTTCCTCAATGATATTTTTTAATTGAATATAAAGTGGTAGATGATCATTTCTATCGACTTTCATAAATAAACGCCCTCCTAGGTTTTAATTATTATGTCATTATAACGTCTCTATGTTTATATGATACTCTTTTTTAAACACAATGTCAATATATTTTTAATATTTTTATAATTAATTATTTATTTAAATCATTAAGACTGAGGGCGATTATTTTTATATAATCAATATATTGTTCAAGATCTATATATTCATTTATTCCATGCGCCTGTTTAATACTTCCTGGTCCAAACATTAAGGTTGGTATATTGGAATAGTTTTGGATTAAGCGAGCATCACAACCATATTCAGAACCACTTATTGATGCTTCTTTTTTTCTAACAATTTTAGAATTATTACTAAATATTTTTAAAAATTCTTTGTTGTTTTTTAATTCAAAAGGACTACCTTCTTGATACTTTGTTAATTTAGGTTTATGATCTTTTAACCAGGAATCACCATTTGATATTAAGTTAATTCTATCAATTATTTCTTTTTCTACTTTTGATCCAAGACCATTTTCATCAGCATCAGCTGGCAAAAAATGAATCCCGAAATCTAATCTGCAGTTACCTGGAACTACTGACCCTGCAGTTCCACCATTGATTGTTCCAAAGTTTATAGTTGGAGGTGGTAGAATTGGATCTCTTTTTTCAAGAAGCCATTCTTTTTCAAGTTCTTTTAATCCATCCATAATTTTAATAGTTTTTTCTATAGCATTAACACCCAACCATTTCAAACCTGAATGCAAAGACTTACCTTCTACATCCATTTTAAAAAACACCCATCCCATATGAGCTTTCATAATTGTAAGTTCAGTTGGCTCGGCTACAACTGCTAAATCTGCTTTGTATCCCTTATCAACACAAGCAAGTGTACCATTACCTCCACCTTCTTCATCAACTACGCTTTCTATAATAATATTACCTTTAATATCACAATTTAATTTTATTAATGCTTCAACAGCCAAAATTAAGGCTGCCAGCCCACCTTTCATATCACAAGATCCTCGTCCATATAACTTATTATCAATAATTTTTGGTTCTAAAGGATGTGAAAACCACTTATCTATATTATCAAAGGGCATTGTATCTATATGTCCATTTAAAATAATAGATTTTCCATTTTTATTATCTTTTCCTTTTAATATCCCTACAACATTGGATCGATTTTGATATTCATGACCTAGAGAAGATTCTTTATAATTTTTTAATTTATTATTATCCGGCTCAAAAACATCTATATCTAATCCTAATTCTTTAAATTTTGAAATTATTATTTTTTGGCCATTTATTTCATTTCCGCCATCAATACCATGATTTATATTTGTTGTGTCCTCAGAAATTAAAGTCTTTAAAAAATCTATAAAACTATCTTTATTTTCTTCTATATAATTGATTATTTTATTAGATTCCATAATCTATAACCTCATTTTTTAATTATTTGCTAACCATCTGACTGCCTGCTGCCAGAAAACAGAATAATATTCCCATTCACAAAATTCGGGAGAACCCCAATGTGGAGCACAGTCAGATGCAAATGCCATTGTCCTACCTTCACCAAATTCTGCAACAGATATAATTGGATCACCATTATATTCTGCGATAAGTTTAGCATCTTTTTTTAATTCTAATTTATTATAGCCCAAAAAATATGGCCATTTTTTAGGTATACTTTTTGTTATTGGATGAGTAGTATCTGATAATTCTAAATTAAATCCTTCTGGAACTTCTTTTCTGTCATCATAGGCTGACATTTTAACCGGCAATATATCTTCAATCTCTGTGTTATGATATCTCCCTTTGGCATCTATCCCCTGAAAAGTAAGATAGCCACCGATCATACATAAAGCACCGCCATTATTAACAAAGTCTTTTATCAACTTTAATCTATTAGGCATTCTAATTGATTTTTGAAAAGTTTCTGGTGATAGAAGTAAAGAATCTGCTCCTACATCACTAAGTATTATAATATCAAATTCATTTAACTCTTCTTTAGATTTCGGAAAATCAGATGGAACTTTATGTGAAGGCATATAAACAAAATCAAATTCTTCAGTACTTAATGCTTCTTTAATCCATTTCACAGCTTCCTCATATATTCCTATTGAAAAAAAATTAAATCCTTTCCCTTCAGTAATATTAGAATGCCAGGACTCCCCCGCAAATAATATTTTTGTTTTATCCATAATTTCACCTCTAATTCAAATTTAAAGTTATGACAAAATAACGTTATAACCTTATAACAACACTATATAACTAAAATTTATCAATGTCAAGAATTTTCACACTTTTTTATTTGCTATAGGGCATTAAAAATCTAAATTATATAAAATATTAAAATCCACATAAAAAAACTCCCCACTAAATTAATAATGAGGAGTCTAATCTCTATTAAATTTTACCTGTGAATATAATCTAA
>JBNJFD010000077.1:0-8902 GCA_051746525.1 Bacillota bacterium
TTAGCTGATATGAAAGAAAAATTTGGGGAACAATTAAACATTAGTCTTTCTAAATCACGCTTTGTAGAAATAATGAATCCAGAAGTAAGCAAAGGACAGGCTGTAGCTGATTTGGCGCAGGAGTTAGGTTTTCAGAGGGAAGAGGTAGTTACAATTGGAGATAGTTATAATGATATAGAAATGTTAGAGTATGCTGGTTTAGGAGTAGCAGTGGAGAACGCTTGGCCCGCTGTACAAGAAGCTGCAGATTACATAACTGAAGGGCATAATGAGAATGGGGTAGCGAAATTTATTGAAGAATTTATTTTATAGATTTTCAGATTAGGAGAGGGTTGCTTAGTGTAGAACTTAAATGAACTTGGATTTAAGTATAGTAATAATAATTGCAGGAAGGAAGGATAATAAAAATGAGCCGAGATGAATTAAAAAAGTTATCTGATTTAAAAAAAGTTAAGATTGCAGATGACAGAAATTTATTTTCAGCAACTCATGAAGAAATAGAGCAGGGTGCTACTACAGATGTATATTTTATTAAAACCAGAGAAATATTATCAGAACTTGATTTGGTTGATACTGAAGTGACAGCAGAAATTTTCTCTAGTAAAGCAGGGGTAGTAGCAGGTATTGATGAATCATTAAATTTATTAAAACAAAAAGATGTCAAGGTGTGGGCTTTAGAAGAAGGAAGTGCTATAGAAAGAAAAGAAGTTGTAATGAGAATCCAGGGTTCTTATGAAGATTTCGGGATTTTTGAAACAGCTATTTTAGGTGCTATTTCGAATTCCACCGGTTGGGCTACAGCAGCTCATGAATGTAAAGAAGCAGCTGGAGAGAAACCAATGTTATGTTTTGGTTCTCGTCATATTCATCCTGCAGTAGCACCAGTAATGGAGCGGGCAGCTTTAATAGGTGGGGCTGATGCAGCCAGCTGTATTTTAGGAGCTAAATTAGCCCAGCAGGAGCCATCAGGAACTGTGCCTCATGCTTTGATTTTAACGGTGGGGGACACTTTAAAAGTTGCTAAAGCATATCATGAAATTATGCCTGCTAAAGCACCGAGAACAATTTTGGTTGATACTTTTAAAGATGAAGCGGAAGAGTCATTAAGAATAGCTGACGAGTTAGAACAAGATTTAGACGGGATTCGTTTAGATACTCCTTCAGAACGTGGTGGGGTAACTTTAGATTTAGTTAAAGAAGTGAGAGCTAGATTAGATCAGGCTGGACATGAACATGTGAACATTTTTGTATCAGGAGGACTAACTCCCCAGCGAATTAGAGAATTAAATCAATTGCAAGTAGATGGTTATGGAGTAGGTAGCTATATTTCTAATGCAGATGCCATAAATATGACTATGGATTTAAAAGAGGTCAATGGGAGACCTGTTGCCAAGCGGGGTCGGATTCCAGGAGTTACGGAAAACAAAAGATTAAAAAGAATATTCTAAAAATGAAGGATGTTGTGGTGGTAATGTAGAAAGTTAAAATTGAAGCAAAGCTGTTCTATATTTTTAGCGGAGGGGCATACTTATGGAAAAACAATATATAATTGGTGTAGATTTAGGCGGCACGAAGATTTTAACTGCTCTTGCAGATTTTGAGGGTAATATTTTGGCCAAAGAAAAAGTATTGGTCGGAGCAAGTAAAGATAAAAAGACTGTAGTTAGTAAAATAAAGAAAACTATTGTTCAAATTACTGCAAAACAAGAAGTTGGTTTAGAACAAGTAGCAGGAATTGGTTTAGGTTGCCCTGGTCCTCTAGATATTGAAGAAGGATTAATTCATCACACTCCGAATTTAGATCTAGATAATGTTAAAATTAAAGAAGAATTAAGTGAATTTAATGTCCCAATTTTTCTAGAAAATGATGCTAATGCTGCAGCACTGGGAGAACATCTATTTGGTGCTGGAGAAGGTACTGCGAATATGATTTATATTACTATTAGCACTGGTATTGGTGGGGGAATAATTATTGATGGTGATATTTACCATGGTGCTAGTGATGGAGCAGGGGAAATTGGACATTTGACTTTAGACCCCAAAAGTGTTATTAAATGCGGATGTGGGAACTACGGCTGCTGGGAGGCATTAGCTTCGGGAACAGCTTTAAGTCGTTTAGGACGCGGGGCTGTTCAATCGGGGAAAGATACTTTGATAAAAGAATTAGTAGCTGATGAGAGCGAAGTAGATGGAGCAGTAGTAGCTAAAGCTGCCCAACAAGGGGATAAAATTGCTCTTCAATTAATGGATACTATTGCTAAGAGACTAGGAGTGGGATTAGCTAGTTTAATTAATATTTTCAATCCCAGTCGAATTGTTATTGGAGGAGGAGTTTCTGAGTCTTGGTCTTTACTGGAGGATAAGATCTGGGAAACCATTGAGGAGAGAGCTATGGAATCTTTGGTTCAACAAGTAGAGATTCTACCGGCAGAGTTAGGTTCTGATGTAGGGGTGATTGGTGCAATAGCTACTGCATTAGTTAACCTAAAAAATAAATAAAATAGGAGTTAGGATTCCAACTTTATGTAAGTAAATGGGATTTGAAAAAGAAAGGAGGGCAGAAGATATAATTGATACATAGTTTAGATTCATCTGTTTATAATGAATTAAAACTTTGATTATAAGCAGATAGATTATTTATAATGGGTGCTTTTTGCTGCTCAAAAAGAACGAGTCAAGTGATGTTTAAACTTATTTAGAGGTGAAATAATGGAAAAAATATCTGTAGCTAAATTAATTGATAAATTTGATCTGGAAAAATTAAATCAAGAAGCAATAGATAATTTTGTAAAAGTTAGCGATATAAAAAGACCTGGTTTAGAATTAGCTGGGTTCTTTGATTATTTTACGCCAAAACGGATTCAATTATTAGGAAGAACTGAAATATCTTTTTTAGAAGAGTTGTCTCCAGAATTATTAGAAGAGAGATTAAATAAGCTATTTGCTTATGATATTCCCTGTATTATTATTACTAGAGATATAGCTCCCCCTGAATCTTTAATTGAATTATCTATTGATAGTGGGGTGCCTATTTTAGGGACGGATTATTCTACTACTAATTTTATGAGTTTATTAAGCGGTTATTTAGAATCTGAATTTGCACCAGAAGTAACTAAACATGGTGTTTTAGTTGAAGTTTATGGGGTAGGCTTATTTATTAGAGGAAAAAGCGGAATTGGAAAAAGCGAAAGTGCTTTAGGATTGGTTAAAAAAGGACATAGATTAGTTGCTGATGATGCTGTTGTAATTAGAAAAGCAATGCGTAACACTCTGGTAGGTCGCTCTCCAGAAATTTCTAAGCACTATATGGAATTAAGAGGTTTAGGAATTATTAATGTTAAAACTTTATTCGGGGCTGGCGCTGTTAGAGAAGCTCAAAGTATAGATTTTATTGTAGAGTTAGAAAAGTGGGATGATAATACTGAATATGATCGTTTAGGTTTGAATGAAGATACCCAAGAAATTTTAGGTGTTACTTTACCTTTAGTAACGATTCCAGTAAGACCTGGGCGTAATATAGAGATGGTTTTAGAAGTTGCAGCTATGAATTATAGATTAAAAAGTATGGGATATAATGCTGCAGATGAGTTTACTAGTAAATTAAAAACAGAGCTTAATCAATAATAAATTTATATAAGTATTCCGTTAAGGAATAAAAATAAGGATAATGAGGTGAAAATAAGTGGAGTTAAGTAATTTTTCAGTAGAAGATGTTATTAAGGTAGCGGATGAACGGAAATTAGGTAAGATGGCTATTGTACTGTCAATGGTTGATGATAGACATGATGATGATATAGTAGATACTTTTATTGATGAAGGTTATAATGCCGTGATTACTAGAGCAGGAGGTAAAGGAGAAGAATTAAAAAATAAGGTTTTACGTAATGCTTTAGGTGCTGCGGTAAAAGGTAATGTGATTAATGATGGAATCCAGGATAGAAGAGTGTTAACTAGATGTGTGGAACGAGCTGTAACTGGTTTAGATGGTCCAATGAGCGGAATTTCTGGAGCAGGGATTAAAATTGGAATTGTTAAAAAAGATGTTCATTTAGCAGTAGCAATTCACGGTAAAATAGGGATTCCTGGTTTAGATATTGACCATGAAATTTCGGGATTAGGTGTGCACTATTACGGTTTAGTTAAAGATGAATAATTTAATATAGATAATAAATAATAAAACAGTCTGCCTTTAAAGGCAGACTGTTTTATTTATGATTGATTTTATATTATAAACCTTTTAAGCATTTAATTCTTTTACTCTATCTTCATCTCCTTCTATAACCTGCATACCACTTTCAGAAGTTATATTGCTGCCGCTAGGAACAAAATCGTCCTCAAAACTATCTTTTCCAACATAAGAGAAGACTCTACAGTTACGGCAAATAGTAGTATTATCAGGAATTGTAGCTCGTTTAGCAATTACATTTAACCCGTTGCTAACTAAATTTGGCTTATCTCTATTAGGAGTTAAATCATCACCATAGCCTACCTTACAATTTTCTCCAACGACTACTTCTTTATCAAGAATTGAACGATCAACAATTGAATTGCGTTTAACAATAGTATCATTGAAGATAATAGAGTCTCTGACTATAGCACCTTCTTCAATATATACTCCAGGGCTAATAACAGAATTTTCAACGTAGCCATTAATAATAGAACCATTAGAAACTAAACTACGAGTTGCATTACCAGAATTTCCAAATTTAACTGGAGGCTTTTCTTCACTTCTAGTGAATAGCTTCCAGTCTTCATTATATAGATTCAATTCTGGAAGTGGTTTTGTTAATTCTAAATTAGTTTTCCAGAATGCTTCTAGTGTTCCAACATCTTTCCAATAATCATCAAATTCATAAACATAAGCTTCGCTTTTATCAATGATTGGTGGAATAATATGATGACCAAAGTCAGAACTTTCTTCATCACAATGTGCTTCTAAAGATTCTAATAATTCATCTGTATCGAAAACATAAATCCCCATAGAAGCTAAATTGCTTGGTGGTTCTTCTGGTTTTTCTACAAATTCTGTAATTTTCATGTCATCGTTATGATCTAAAATACCAAATCGACTAGCTTCATCATAGCTTACTGGTTGAGCAGCTATTGTTAATTTAGCATCTTTCTTGCGATGATAGTCAACCATTTTACTATAATCCATCTCATAAACATGGTCCCCAGATAAAATAACTACTTGGTCAGGATCGTTTTGTTTAATATAACTAATATTTTTATATACTGCATGAGCAGTACCAGTATACCATCCACCTGCATCTGGTTTACCAGTAAAAGGCTGTAAAATAGTTACTCCACCCATTTTGCGATCTAAATCCCATGGTTTTCCGATCCCAATATGTTTATTCAGAGATAAAGGTAAGTACTGAGTCATGACCCCTACATTATAAATCCCTGAATTAACGCAGTTGCTTAATGCAAAATCAATCAATCTAAATTTTCCTGCGAAAGGGACACTTGGTTTAGCTCTATGTTTCGATAAAATATCTAATCTTGTGCCTCGACCGCCAGCTAAAACTAATGCTAAAGTTTTCATACAAATCCCTCCTGTGTTATGAAAGTTTTCTCGGCTGAATTTAAAATAGCGTAGCCAAGGGTTCTTATAATGCTGTACTTATATAGTTCGTGAGAGATCTTAGTTTTCCTTGTTTAAATTAATATTAATTGATTTTAGCAGCTTGTAGTGGGAAAATTAACTTGTAGTGGAATCCAATTGAAGTTAACCATTAATTGGATGGAGAGTAATTTGACAATGCTCTAAAATGAGTGTATAATTAATAATAATTCCCATTAAAAACATAAGTGCCATAATAGGGGGTAATAAGATGATAAGAAAAAAAATAAGACTTAATAATGAATTAGGGCTTCACGCTCGTCCCGCTTCAGTAGTAGTACAAAAGGCAGAAGATTTTTCTTCACAAATTACAATAACTAAAGATGATAAGGAAGCAAATCTAAAAAGTATATTAGGTGTATTATGGTTAAGGATAAAAGACCAGGATCAAGTTCTATTAGAAGTTGAAGGTGAGGATGAAGAAATAGCAGCAGAAGCTATAACTGAGTTGTTTGAAAATAAGTTAAGTAAAATTAATTATCGTAAGATAAAAGTTGGAGAAAAACAGAAAGATTCCATTAGTTCTGAAGAGATAATTTCTATGATGAATCCTGGAATAAGAAGTGATTTAGAAAAATCAAATGTGGGAACTAATAAATTGTGAAATTGATTAAATGTGAACCAATAGTCGCAGTAAAATAAGCTCTTGATACTATGCTGCATAGTATCAAGAGCTTATTTTAGTTTTGAAATAAAAATCAGATATTAATAATCAAATAGTAAAGCTAATATTAATAAAGGAATTATAATTTTAATCGTTAAATTAACTATTTGTGGTATAAAATAAAGACTACATGCTAAAATATAAAATATTGAGGTGAGTTGGATGAAAGATGTTAAAGAAAAAATTACAGAATTAAGAGCAAAAATAAGAGAACATAATTATTATTATTTTGTTAAAGATGAGCCGCAGATAAGTGACCAGCAATATGATCAATTAATGCAGGAATTGCTTGAACTAGAAGAGGAATATCCAGAATTGAAAACTGATAATTCCCCAACGCAAAGAGTTGGGGGAGAACCGATAGATGAATTTGAAAAAGTAGAGCATGATACTCCTTTATTAAGTTTAGACAAATCTTTTTCTGCTGAAGAACTGCGAGAATTTGAGCAGCGGATAAAAAAAGAATTAGAGCAGGAAGTTGAATATGCAGTAGAACTTAAAATAGATGGGCTGTCAGCCTCTTTAACCTATGAAGGTGGACAATTGGTGCAGGGGGCTACTAGAGGTAATGGAGAAGTAGGAGAAGATGTCACTCATAATTTAAAAACTGTGCGCAGTATTCCTTTGCAGTTAGAAGAAGATGCTAATTTGGAAGTGCGAGGGGAAGTTTATTTTCCTAAGGATAAATTTTTAGAATTAAATCAGCAGCGTGAAGAAGCAGAACAATCTACTTTTGCTAATCCTCGTAATGCTGCTGCAGGTACTTTAAGACAGTTAGATCCCAAAGTGGCAGCTAGAAGACCTTTAGATATTTTTATCTATGATAGTGCTTATATTGAGGGCCAAGAATTTGCTAAGCACAGCCGACGGTTAGATTATTTAGAAGAGCTAGGTTTTAAAGTTAATCCGGAGCGGCAGGTGTGTAGTGATATTGAAGAAGTAATTGAATATTGTGAATCCTGGACAGAAAAACGGGAAGACCTGAATTATGAGATTGATGGTATTGTAGCTAAAGTTAATCAGTTAGAGCTAAGAGAAAAATTAGGCGCTACGGCTAAGCATCCCCGCTGGGCAATAGCTTATAAATTCCCTGCTCAGCAGAAGGAGACTACAATTAAAGATATAGAAGTTACTGTGGGTCGAACAGGCTCTTTAACGCCTACAGCAGTTTTAGAACCTATTTTGTTAGATGGTTCGGTAGTTAGTCGAGCTAATCTACATAATCAAGATGAAGTAGACCGCAAAGATGTGCGAATTGGAGACCAAGCGATTGTGCAGAAAGCGGGAGATATTATTCCGGAAGTGGTAGAAGTTTTAAAAGAGAAAAGAAATGGTGACGAGGAAAAATTTGAATTACCTGATCATTGTCCAGTGTGTGGAGCTAAAGCTGTGCGTCTAGAAGGGGAGGCTGCTAAAAGATGTACTGGCGGTGCTTGTCCTGCTAAGCTAAGGGAAGAGATTTTGCATTTTGTACAGCGTAATGCTATGGATATTGATGGTATTGGCCCGGCTTTAATAGATCAGTTATTAGAAAAAGAATTAGTAGCTGATGTGGCAGATTTATATTATTTAGAGCAGGAAGATTTAGTAGATTTAGAACGGATGGGAGAAAAGTCGAGTCAGAATGTATTAAATGCTTTAGAAGAAAGTACAGATAATAGCTTAGCTCAAGTATTATATGGATTAGGGATTAGATATGTAGGTAGTAGAGTGGCTCAAGTTTTGGCTCAGAACTTTGCTGATATAGATGAGATTATTGCAGCTCAAGAAGAAGAGTTAGAAAAGATTGATGAAATTGGCCCTAAAATTGCTGAAATGGTAGTTGCCTATTTTTCTGAGGAACAGAATTTAGAGATTATTAATAAATTAAAAGCAGCAGGGATTAATTTTGAATCACAAAGCCAGCAGCAAGAAGCAACATTAGAAGATACTAAATTTGTATTAACAGGGAGTTTAGATGATTTTACTCGTAAAGAAGCTAAAGAGAAAATAACAAACTTAGGAGGACGAGTTACAAGTTCTATTAGCGGAGCTACTGATTATTTGGTAGTTGGTGATAATCCAGGTTCAAAATATGATAAAGCCCAAGAACTGGGGACAACAATTTTAGATGAAGCAGAATTTAAAGAATTAATCAAGGAGTAAATCTGATTTTTGAATATATATTTTAAACTGTGAATTATCAACTCTAAACTGCTAACTATTATTTTTGGAGGTGAAAAGATGAAATTCAGTACTAAATTTGTTACTCGTACAGGATTGTTAATCGCCTTAACAATTGGACTGCAGTTATTATCTAGAACTGTAGGAGGAACAACTTTAATCACAGGCTCACTAGTTAATATGATGTTGATTATTTCTGCTGCAGTTTTAGGCTGGCAGGGAGGAGCTATTGTAGGGTTGTTTACTCCCCTAATTGCAGTATTAATTGGGATTATGAAGTTTCCGATTTTAGTGCCTGCTATTATAATTGCTAATGGAGTGTTAGTGGTTAGTTATGCTTTATTAAAAGAACATAACCGGTATTTAGGAGTAGGAGTAGGAGCTGTGCTTAAATTTTTAGTTCTTGCTGTAGCTGTTAGATATTTAATTCAAGTACCACAACCTGTAGT
>JBNJFD010000078.1:0-8883 GCA_051746525.1 Bacillota bacterium
AACATTAGCTATTGTGGCTTATAAACAGCCGATTATTAGGTCAGATATTGAAAATATCCGTGGTGTTAATGTTGAGCGGGTATTAAGTACTTTACAAAAGAGAGGTCTAATTACGGACCAAGGTCGCAAAGATACTGTTGGTAATCCGATTATTTATGGGACTACGGATAAGTTCTTAGAATATATGGGTTTAGAAAGTTTAGATGAATTGCCTCCGGCTAAAGAATTTGATAAAACTCAATTATCAGAAGAAGAACTACCTGATGAGGAAGAGGAACAAGAGGATAGTGAGTGATTTTGAGAGCAATTGCGCTTTTTTAGCGTAGTTGCTCTTTTTTATATTAAATTAAAGGTATATTATCTTAAAATTTTGGAAAAACTATTAAACTAGGAAAGAAGGGAGTTTAGAATGATAATTTATGTAATTATTTTTATTATTGCTATTGTATTATATTTTATTCCGTTAGAGCTAGTAATTGATTATCAGCGTAAAGAAGAGCAGGATAATTTAATTATAAAAGTAAGAATATTTTTATTGCATTATCAATTAAAATTATCTTTATTAGATCTAAAACATTTATTCTCTTTCCCCAGAGCAGAGTTAAAGGGGAAATTTAGTGGTTTGTTTTCTGAGAAAAATATTGAATTCAAAGAAGAACTATCAGCAGAAGAATTAAAGCAACTTAAAAGCTATACTACAATTTTGAGACGAATTGCTGCTCGCTTTGAGTTAATTTTATTATTAACTCATAATTGTTCTTTTTTTTCTTGGAAAAGCAGTTTTGGTTTTCGTAATCCAGCTTGTACAGGTCTTGTAACTGGCTTATTATGGTCCTGGAAAGGAGCTATAGTTGCTGTTTTGCAAAACAAACTGCAATTTAAAAAACTACCAGTGATTGAAGTTAATCCTAATTTTAATAATTTGGAACCATTAAAAATAGAATTTAAAAGTATATTTGCTTTTAGATTAGGGAAACTTATAATTACAGCAGTAAAAATTAGCCTGTACGAATTTAAAAGGAGGATCAAACAAAAATGGAAGAACATCCAATTGCTGAATTAATGGATAAAGCAATGCAAAATATTAAAGAAATGGTTGATGTTAATACAATTGTGGGGGATGCAGTAGAGACAAAAGATGGAGCAGTTATAATTCCTATTTCAAAAGTTAATTTTGGTTTTGCTGCTGGAGGTGCTCAGTATAATTTAGAAGAACAAGATAGAAATTCAACCTCAGATGATGATTCTAATTTTGGTGGAGGAAGTGGAGCAGGGGTAATGCTGCAGCCAATAGCTTTTTTAGTAGTGAAACAGAATCAAGTGCGAATGATGTCAGTTAAAGATAATGTTACTTTAGATAAATTATTAAATTTAGCTCCTGAATTAATTGACCAGTTAAAGAACAAAGTTGTTCAAGAAAATCCAGCGCAGTCTAATTCGCAACCAATGCAGTAATTTAAAAGATGAGATTAAGTTATAGAACTTGGGGACTAGAAAAACAGACGGCTTTTCAAGCTAATAGTAACAAGTAATCACTTTTAATTTGAGGTTGCTTGTTGCTAATTATTTTAGGTGAAATTTGAACTAGAATTATTATGTTGAGGTGAAAAAATAATGAAAAAGAGCCTAGTAGTAATAGTTATTATTTTATTAGTTATGTCTGCAAGCACCAATTTAGCGGCAGAGTCTTTTGTTACTGCTCAATCTGCTATTTTGATTGATGTTGAAACGGGGGAAGTTTTATATAGTAAAAACATGAATCAACTGCGCCCCCCTGCTAGTACAACTAAAATAATGACAGGAATTTTAGCAGTTGAAAATGGTAGTTTGAGAGAACAGGTGGCAGCTACTATTAGAGCTGCTCATGAAGGAGGTTCCTCAATTTATTTATCTGCAGGGGAAATACTAACTTTAGAAGAATTAATTTATGGGCTGTTAATCAAGTCAGGAAATGATGCAGCTGTAGCAATCGCTGAACATATTGGGGGTTCAGTAGAAAATTTTGCTGAAATGATGAATTTGAAAGCTAAACAGATAGGAGCTGGAAACACTAATTTTAAAAATCCAAATGGATTACCGCAGGAAGGACATTTAACTACTGCTTATGATTTAGCTCAAATAGCACGTTATGCTTTAAATAATGATTTTTTTGCTGAAGTTGTGGCAACACCTAGAAAAAGAATTTCTTGGCCTGGGCACAATTGGGACCGGATTTTGAAAAATACCAACAAGTTATTAACACGTGCTGATTTTGTTGATGGAGTAAAAACAGGATATACTAAAGCGGCTGGTAGATGCTTAGTAGCTTCTGCTACAAAAGGAGAGAGAAAAGTAATCAGTGTCGTATTAAAAAGCAATCAATTATGGCAGGATTCACTAAATCTTTTGAATTATGGTTTTGAGCAGTTTGAAAAAGTTGAACTTATTGAACAAGGTAAAGTAATAGATCAGATTAAAATTAGGAATAAAAAAATAGATGTAAAAACTGCAGAATCTTTTTATAAAATCATCCCCTGTGAGCAAGAAGTTAAATTAAATCAGAAAATAGAATATAAAACTAAATTAAAATTACCTATTTTGCCTGGTGAAAATGTAGGTGATTTATTAATTTATAATCAGGATAATAAGTTATTAAGAAAGGTACCTTTAATTGCTGACCAGAGAGTTGATTTAGCTAAAGGAAGTCAATTTTGGCAGAAGGTTATAAGCAAGATTCAGATATATTTTTAAATAAATAGTTTGATTATTTTCTATAGATTTAATAAGATGTAATAGGAGATAAAAGCAATTGAGGTGGTTTTATTATGGAAAGATTACAAAAAGTAATGGCTAAAGCTGGAGTTGATTCTCGACGGAAGTGTGAAAAAATAATTAAAGAAGGTAGAGTTAAGGTTAATGGTAAGGTTGTTACTGAATTAGGTACTAAGGTTAATCCACAGCAGGATAAAATTGTGGTTGATGGTCAAGAGATAGAAAAAGAAAGATTAGTGTATATTTTATTGAATAAACCAGCTGGATTTATCACTACAGTGGATGATCCTAAAGGGCGGAGAACTGTTTTAGATTTAATTAATGTAAAGCAGCGGGTTTATCCAGTGGGTAGATTAGATTTAGACACAGAAGGTCTATTATTACTTACTAATGACGGTGATGTTAGCTATGCTTTAACTCATCCTAGTCATCAAGTAACTAAGAAATATATAGCAACTGTAGAAGGAGTTCCTAATCAGAATAAATTAAAAAGTTTAGAGCGGGGGATTAAATTAAATGACGGTTGGACTGCACCAGCTGAGACAGAGAGAATAATGGATTTTAATAAGAAATCAATTATTTCTATAAAAATTCATGAAGGAAAGAAAAATCAGGTAAAAAGAATGTTCAAAGCAGTGGGTAATCCAGTAACAGAATTAAAAAGAATCAAGGTAGGTCCTCTTACTTTGGATGATAGTTTAAAAGTAGGACAATATAGACACTTAAAATCAGAAGAAGTAAAAAAATTGAAAAAGATAGCTCAAAAAGTACAAGCAGAAGAAAACAATTAATCAGTTAAAAAGAAAATATTATGAATATTTCACTTTCTTTAAAGTATATATAGTAGTAGGCTGTTTTTTAGTAATTACAAAATTAAGCTAGATTAAAGTGAAACAGTTGAAAAATTAAAATTGCTTAAACAGAGTAATTTTTACTACAAAGGAGGTGGAAACCTAGTTATAAATCTTAGTGAGTAACTTAGATTAAAGAGTTTATAGCTAGGAGTAGATATGGAAATGTTAAAAGTATCATCTACATCTAAGCCTAAATCTGTGGCAGGGGCACTAGCTGCTGTGTTAAGAGAAGAAGGCAGGGCAGAACTGCAGGGGGTTGGTGCAGGGGCTATTAATCAAGCTGTAAAAGCTATTGCCATTGTAAGAGGTTTTGTAGCTCCTAATGGTATGGATTTGGTAAGTATTCCTGCTTTTGCAGAGATTGAAATTGATGGTGAAGAGCGGACAGCGATTAAGTTTATTGTAGAACCAAGATGAAATAAATTAAAAGAAATCAATTTTCCACCTATCTACATGCTGTAGATAGGTTTTTTGCTGTTTAGGCTAATTTATGGTAAAATATAATTTGGATTTAATAATAGCTATGGTGTTTAGTAAAACTATATAATATAAATTATAAAAGCTAGTTGATTGTAATTTTAATGAGAGTATTAGGAGGTGAGTCTAATTTATTTAAAGAATATCAAAATGAAAGGGTTTAAATCCTTTGCAGATCCAGTGACAATTGATTTTGAACCTTCAATTACAGGAGTTATTGGCCCTAATGGAAGTGGGAAAAGTAATATTTCTGATGCTATTAAATGGGTACTGGGTGAACAAAGTGCTAAAGCTTTGCGAGGCTCTAAAATGAAAGATGTTATTTTTGCCGGTAGTGATAACAGAAGAGCTAAAAGAAGTGCAAAAGTAACATTAACTTTAGATAATAAAGAACGAGAATTAGATATTGATTATGATCAAGTGAAAATTGGTCGTAAAGTAACTAAAGATGGTAAAAGTGATTATTTACTCAACGGACAGCGTTGTAGATTAAAAGATATTCAAGAACTGTTGTTAGATACAGGAATTGGTAAAGAGGCGTATTCGATTATTGGGCAGGGCAAAGTTGAGGCTGTTTTGAATGAAGGCAGTACAGATCGGAGAAGATTGTTTGAAGAAGCAGCCGGAATAACTAAACATAAACAGCGAAAAGAAGAAGCAGAAGAAAAATTAGCTGATATTCAACAGAAACTGCAGCGAATTGAGGATATTATTAGTGAAATTAAACGTCAAGTCGATCCTTTAGAAGAAGAGGCAGAAAAAGCAAAAGAATATAAAGGTTATAAAGCTGAATTAAAAGATTATGAGGTTAATCTTTTATTAAATAAATATGCTGATTTAGAAGAAAAATTAGACCAGAAGATTTCAACTAAACAGGAACTGTCTTATAAATTAACTGAAGCTAAAGCAGCAGTTAATGAGTATGATTTAAAAATAGATAATGAAGAAGAAAAATTAGATGAGCTAATTGCAGAAATTGATGATTTTCAGGACAAGTTATATCAAAAGAGAGATCAACTCCAGCAAACAACTAACAAAATAGATTTAGCTGATGAGCGAGAAAATAATTTAAGTCAGCAGAAACAGAGATTAAAAGCCGAAGTTAAACGATTAAAAAGGGAAATAGATACTTTAAAAGATGAGATGATTGAAAAAAAAGATAAAGAAAAGCAGGTAGTAGAAAAGCTAGAAGAAAAAAAAGAAAGATTAGCTAATCTAGAAGAAAACTTAGCTGATACTAGAGAAAAATTGAGAGCAAGAAAAGAACGCAGAGAAGAAATTAGGAATAATAAATTAGATAATATCAATCAAATTAACCAATATAAAAATAAATTGAGTAATGTAGAGCAGAATTTGGAATATTATTCTACAGAGATAGAAGAATTAAACTCTTCTAAAAAACAATTAAAAAAAGAACTGCAAAATAAAAAAGAAGAACAGCAGGAATATAAAAAAGAATTATCAGAATTGCAAGAGGAATTTGCCGAACAAAAAAATAGCTTAAAGAAAAAAAGAGAGTTAAAAGAACAATTAACTGAGGAATTTAAAAATTTAAAAGAAAAATATGATGAATTAAAAGATAAACTCAGTCGTAAAAATTCGAAATTGAAAACCTTAAAAGATTTAGAAAAAAGTTATGCTGGTTATTATCGAGGGGTAAAAAAAGTGCTTAATTATGCTCAAGATAATTTATCTGGTGTCTGTGGTGTAGTTGCTGAGTTAATTGAGGTTTCTAAGAAATATGAGACAGCAATTGAAGTAGCATTAGGAAGTATACTACAGAATATAGTAGTGGAAGATAATAAAGTAGGACAGAAAGCTATTAAATATTTGAAAAAAAACAAAGCAGGGCGAGCAACTTTTTTACCTTTGGATTTGATTGATGCTCGGAGTCTCAGAAATAATGAGCAACAAGCCTTGAATGTTACTGGTGCAATTGATGTAGCAGACAAGCTAGTTGATTATGATCCTAAATATGAAGCTGTAATTAAAAATGTTTTAGGTCGGATTATAGTAGCTGAAGATATGGATTCAGCAGTAAAGATTTCTAAAGCTGCTAATAAAAGAGTTAAAGTTGTTACTTTAGAAGGAGAGATAGTTAGACCAGGTGGTTCTATGACCGGAGGAAGCAGAAACAAAGATAGTAATTTGTTAGGACGTTCAAGACAGATTGAAGAACTATCAACTGCAGTAGAAAAGTTAAATAATAAATTAGAACAGGTAAAGGAAACTGGATTTACTAAAAAAGAAAAAATAGAAAACTTAGAACAAGAAATTGATAATTTAGATAATCAGGTGCGAAAATTAGATTTAGAACAGACAAGTTCCAATAAAGACTTACAACAAGCTGGTAATGAAGTACAGAGATTGGAGCAGGAGTTAAAGCTTAAGAGCAACAAATTAAATGATTTACTAACTAAAAAAGAAAAGCTAAAAGAAAAGAAAAAAGAAGTAGAGCATGATTTGGATAATTTAACGACAGGAGAAGATGATTTAGAGGGGTTGATTTCCAAGCTGGAATCTAAGATAACATCTCTTCAGCAGGATAAAGAGCAATTAGGAGATGAAATAACGGATACTAAAGTTGAAATTGCTTCTTTAAAACAAGAACGAGAAAGTTTAAAACAGGAATATCAAAATAAAGAGACAGCGGTAAAGAATAAGAAAGAGAAAATAACTAGAGAGCAGAATAATATTACTAAAGTTAAAAATAAAACTCAAGAAATTGAAGCTAAAAAGCAGGAATTAATCACTGATAAAAAGAGTTTAAAAGAAAAGATTAAGCAGGCTAAAGCTAAATTAAATAAGTTGAAAGAGGATAGAAATGATGTTAACCAGAAAATCAAACAGCATCAAAAAGAATCAAAAGAAAGTAGAGAACGGAGAGATAAACTACAAGAACAAGCAAATAAAAATGAAATTAAATTAACTGAAATCAAAGTTAATTTAGAAAACATTGAGGAAAAATTAGCTCAAGAATATGAGATAGAGGTTTATGATTTAATTGAAGAACGAGATGAAATTGTTGATTATGAAGAGGTAGAAAATAAAATTAATAGTTTGAAAAAGAAAATGAAGAAGCTGGAGCCAGTTAATTTGGGCTCGATTGAAGAATATCAGAATTTAAGCAAAAGATTAGATTTTTTATCAGAACAACATACTGATTTAATTGAATCTCGAGATTCTTTACAGGAAGTAATTACAGAAATTGAAAATGAAATGAAAGAAGAATTTTTAACGACTTTTCAACAGGTTAAAGAAGAATTTGAGACAATATTTGTTGATCTATTTGAAGGTGGAGAAGCAAAGCTGAAATTAGAAGATAAAAATAATTTATTAGAAACTGGAATTGAAATCAATGCTCAACCGCCTGGCAAGAATTTACAAAAGTTATCTTTGATGTCGGGAGGAGAAAAAGCTTTAACAGCGACTGCTTTGTTATTTGCTTTATTAAAAGTTAATCCCAGCCCTTTTTATGTATTAGATGAGTTAGATGCTCCATTAGATGATGCTAATGTTAAAAGGTTTGCAGATTATTTACAAGAATTAGCAACTAGAGCACAATTTATTGTAATCACCCATCGAAAAGGGACAATGAAAGCTGTTAATGCTCTGTATGGAATTACTATGCAAAATTCCGGTGTTTCTCAAATAGTTTCTTTGAAATTAGATGAAGTAGTTAATTATTAAGAGGTTAGACCTCTAAAGGAGAGATAAATATGAAAGTAAAAGGAATTGCAGAATCAATTATAGATAAAATTGTGGATAGAAGCAACCATTTAAGTCAAGGACGAGCTGTTGGGACTTTAGGTTTTGTCAATGAAGCTGGTTATATAGATGCTATTACTGAATTAGTTGATGGAGGAGTTTCAGGTCTTCCTTATCGCCAAATTTTATCTAAAGTAGCTAAAATCAAAGGTGAATCTTTATTAGAGATAATGAATCAATTACCTGAAAATGCGGTATTAATTACTACTAATCCTGGTAAAACAGGATTGATAGTAGATACAAGTGGGATTAATACTTTAAATCAGCCCTTAGTGAGAATAGGAGTTAAAAGAGAAGAAGTAGCGGGAGTAGGGATTATTTATCCTCAAGAGCATCTTTTTGAGTTGACTACTAGGTCAGAAGAAATTAAGTTAAAAAGATTAGTAGCTAAAACTATGGAAGAAGAACGAGAAGTTTTAAAAGAAAGTTCTGAAACTAAAGTAGAGTATTTAGAAATTTGCGAGGAATTAGAGCAAGTTGATATTCCAGAGCAAGAGGAATTGAATATTAAAGCGAAACCAGAGCAGGATTGGCAAATTGATTATGTAGAAGTTAATTCAATTGAACAAGAATTTGCTGATAAATTAGTTAATAAATCAATTACTGTGGAACAAGGAAGAGAAGTTGCAGCTTTAGGAGAAGTAAAGGATGGACATATAGTTCAACTAGGAGAGATTGTAGTTGGAGGAATGGGCTATGTCCCTTCGCGGTTATTAGCTTCTAGCTGCAAGGATATATCAGGAATTTCTTTGAGGGAAGCTTATACGGGATATATTCCCAATAACGTAGTAATAGTGCATACTCATCCTGGAGGAACAGGAGTGATGCATATGGGTGATGCTATGGCAGGACCTGTTACTTGGGGACGACCTGTAGTAGCAATTGGTCATGATAAAGAAGCTGAAATTAAAGGAGCTACAGTAATTGAGTTATTAGAAGAAGCAATGGATTTAGTAGATGAATATGAAGCCTTAGGACAGGAATTTTATGAAGCTGAAACGCCAGATGAAGAATCAGGGATTAGGAAAAGAAG
>JBNJFD010000079.1:0-8790 GCA_051746525.1 Bacillota bacterium
AATACGGGCAAAGGACCTGCTGTGCAGTCCTTAAGAGCTCAAGCTGACAAACAAACTTACCGCCATGAAATGAAAATGACTTTAGAAGAACAAGAAAATTTAGATTTAAGGCAGGGAATAGTAGAAGAATTAATAATAGAAGATAATAAAGTAACTGGAGTTAGGATTAAAAGTTTAAAGCTTTTTAAGGGAAAAAAAGTTATTTTAGCAACAGGAACTTTTTTAAAAGGCAGAGTAGTAATTGGTGATACAGCTTTTGATTCTGGTCCTCAAAATCAATTTCCTGCTAAAGAATTATCTAATAATTTAGAAGAATTGGGATTTGAGTTGAGGAGATTTAAAACGGGAACTCCACCGCGGGTAGATAAAAATACAATTGATTTCTCTGCCTTAGATAAAGAGAATAAATTGGAAGACCCAATTCCTTTATCTTACACAAATGAACAAATCAATCCTGATTTGGAGCAGCAAGATTGTTGGGAGGTATATACCACATCAGAAACGCAGCAAGTGATCAAAAATAATTTACAATATTCTCCAATGATTAATAATCAAATAACAGGTGAAGAACCAAGATATTGTCCTTCAATTGAAACTAAAGTTAAAGAGTTCCCACATAAAACTAAGCACAAGCTGTATTTAGAACCAGAAGGGACAGCAACTAGTGAAATGTATTTAGCTGGTTTTTCAACTAGTTTACCTGTTAAAGTACAGTTAGAAATGTTAAGAACTGTACCAGGATTTGAAGAAGCAGAAATGGTGCGCCCTGCTTATGCTATTGAGTATGACTGTATTGACCCGACTAGTTTAAAACCAAGTTTAGAAACTAAGAATATTAAAAACTTATATACTGTGGGCCAATTGAATGGTACTAGTGGTTATGAAGAGGCAGCAGCGCAGGGATTAATGGCTGGTATTAATGCGGCACGCAGTTTAGAAAATAAAGAAGCAATTATTCTTAATCGTGCTCAAGCTTATATTGGAGTTTTAATTGATGATTTAGTTACTCAAGGAACTAATGAGCCTTATCGAATGTTAACCTCTCGGGCTGAATATAGATTAGTTTTAAGACAAGATAATGCTGACTTAAGATTAACTGATTTAGGATATCAATTAGGGTTGATTTCTGAAGAGAGATATCAGCAATTTAAAACAAAGAAAGAAGCTATTAATCAAGAGAAAAAAAGGCTGCGTAATACTAAATTATCTCCTCATGATGAAGAGATTCAACAGCACTTAGAAAGTTTAGATAGCGCTAGGATTACTAAAAAAGATAATTTAGCCCGCTTAATTAAAAGACCAGAATTAGATTATCAGTCTTTAGCAGCTATTGACCCTGAACGTCCTGATTTACCTGCAGAGGTTAGTGAAGAGGTAGAAATTCAGTTAAAGTATGAAGGATATATTAAAAAACAGATTAAGCAAATTGAAAAACAAAAAGAATTAGAAAATAAAAAAATACCAGAAAATTTTGATTATCAACAACTTGAAGGTTTAAGGTTAGAGGCAAAAGAAAAATTAGATCAAATTAGGCCTGTTTCTGTGGGCCAAGCATCTAGAATTTCAGGAGTTTCTCCAGCAGATGTTTCGGTGTTAACTATTTATTTAGAAAAAATAGAAAAGTAGGTGAGATAATTTATGTCTGCTAAGAATAAATTGCTAACAGGGGCTCAAAACTTAGGATTGGATTTGACTGCATCACAAGTAGAACAGTTACTTGATTATATGGAAATTTTGCGAGAGTGGAATCAAAAGATTAATTTAACAGCAATTGATGAGCCAGAAGAGATAATAGTAAAACACTTTTTAGATTCATTATCTATACTTCAAATATTAGAGTTATCAGGTTCAGAGAAAATAATTGATATTGGTACTGGGGCAGGATTTCCAGGTTTAGTAATTAAAATAATTTATCCGGAATTAGAGCTTACTTTATTAGATTCAGTAAAAAAGAAAGTTAATTTTTTAAGGCAAGCAGCTTATGAACTAGACTTAGATTTAGATACTATTGAATTTATTCATGGTCGAGCTGAAGATTTAGGTCGTAATCGACAGCATCGTGAAAGGTATGATTACGCTATAGCTCGAGCAGTAGCTTATTTAAATGTTTTAAGCGAATATGCATTACCATTTGTTAAAGTAGGAGGTAGTTTTATTGCTCAAAAGGGCGAAAGTGCAAAAAGAGAAGTAGTAGATAGTCAAGTGGCATTAGAAAAATTAGGTGGTGAGACACTGGCTGTAAGTCCTGTTGAGTTGCCCTATAATAATGATGAACGGTATTTGATTTTAATAGAAAAAATAGTATCTACTCCAAACAAGTATCCTCGTAAAGCAGGGACCCCCAAAAAAAATCCATTGTAAATCTAAAAATTCATGGTGAGGTTTATAAAGTGGGTCTCAAAATAGAGGCCCAAGAAAAATTAGCTGAAGATAATAAATATTATTAAAATTGTCTTCTGTCTTGTGAATTTTTTCATTTGAAATCAAAATTAGTGAAAGTTAGGAGGAAACTATGAAACTAAAATTATTTATATTAGTATTAGCTTTGCTCCTTGTTTCTAGTCCTGCAATAGCTAATGTGACAGTAGACAAATTATTAACTACAGAAGGTCTTAATCAACAAGGGAGCCCTGTAACAGTTAGAGATGAATTTAGTTTAGTTGAGGACAAAGGAGTTCAATATTATATAAAGTGGAATTTTGATAACAAAACTCATGATGTAGCTTTGCGTTGGTTTGGCCCTAATGATAAATTGATCAACTTTTTATATTTAGCAAATTTCAAGGAAAATATAGTAAGAGATTATATTAGCTTTGAACAGGAAACAGCTACCCAATATTTTATACCACAGCAACCTGGAAAATATAGTATCTATTTGTATTTAGATAAAAAGTTAGTTTCTGTAACTAATTTCATTATAAAGTAACAATAATTAATATAATATGTAGAAATTCATTGTAAAAAACAGATAAATCTAAAGGAGTATTAAATTTCAGATATAAATATTATAATACAAGCTAATTTAAGAAGAAATAACCTTGTTTTTATAATTTTTATAATTAAGGAGTGAGAAAAATGTCAAATTTGATGTCAGGAAAGAAAGGTTTAATTATGGGGGTTGCAAATAAAAAATCTATGGCTTGGGAAATCGCAAAAAAGTTAGACAAAGCTGGAGCTGAATTAGCTTTTACATATCAAAATGAAGAAGCAGGAAAAAGAGTGGTTCCTTTATTTGAGGATTTAGGAGCAGAGTTTTATGAAATTTTAGATGTTACTGATGATCAAAACTTTGAGCAGGTATTTAATCAGTTAGAAGAGGCTTTTGATGGAGAATTAGATTTTATAGTACATTCAATTGCTGGCGGTCCTAATAAAGAAGATTTAAGAGGAAAATATATGGATACTTCTCGAGACAGCTTTATTAAATCTTTAGAGATAAGTGTATATTCTTATGTTAAAGCTGTTCAATTAGCTTATCCAATGCTTAAACAAAGTGATAGTGCTGCAGCAATTACTTTATCTTATTATGGAGGAGAAAAAGTAGTTCCTAATTATAATGTTATGGGAGTAGCAAAAGCTGCTTTAGAATCTTCAGTGCAGTATTTAGCTGATGATTTAGGGGCAGATAATATTAGAATTAATGCTTTATCTCCAGGGCCAATTTTGACTAGGGCTGCTAGTGGAATTGGTGATTTCAGAAAATTATTAAAGGATTTTAAAGCTAAAGCACCATTACAGAGATTGGTAGATAAAAAAGAAGTTGCTGACAGTGCTCTTTATTTATTAAGTGATCTTTCTTCTGGAGTTACTGGTGAAGTAATTCATGTTGATTGTGGTTATAATATCGAAGCCTAAAAAATCACTGACCCTGTGCAATTCCATCTAGGGGGGATTGAAGATGAGAAAATATATTCTTTTAACAGTAGCAGTAATGTTAATATTTATATTTATTGGCTCCGTTAATGTAGAAGCTGAAACATTAGGAAAAGTAGAAGAGTATGGTGGAGTAGGTATCAATGAATTTACAGTAGAAGATGGAATTGATATTAGTGCAACAGGAATTGGTTGTATAGGTGGTCTTAGAAAGTGGTTTACTAGAAATTTAGCCTATGGTGCTGAATTAGAATACTTTAGAATTGACTGGAATAATAATCAATTAAATAATGGTTTGATTGCTTTTTCTCATGTGATGACTTATAAGCTACCATTAAATAATGAAGTTCAGGATGAAAACTGGGGTTATAGATATCAATTTATGCGTAATAGCAATTTTGCTATAAAAATACTAGGTGGTCTGGGAGTTTATATTAATGGTAAAAACAATTCCGGAGTAGGAGCTAAAGTTGGAACTGAATTTAATTTCCCTGTCAGTGACAATGCGGCTATTATTTTAAAAAGCAGCTATCGAAAAATTGATATTAAACTAGGTGAGCAGTTAGGAGATATTAGTGGTTTTGGAATTAGCGGTATTTTTAATTTCAACTTTTAATCTGGCTAAGGGGTTGAAATTAACAGAAGAGTAATATATAATGAGATTACAATTAAAAGTAATTCCTGCTAGGTCGGGAGTAATCCTAACCTTAAGGGAAACAAAATTTACTTAATATGCTCTTAGTGAAAGGAGGAATCTAATCACAGGGAGGTATAAGGGTTTAGTATGTTTAGACTTATCCTCTGTGGGTGGGTCTTTTTTGTTTTTGTAGCTTTTTTTACTATGCTTTGTGATTTTTTGAACTTGTTTTAATTAGGTGTTTGTCTTTGAATTTGATTATATTTTTTAATTGTCAATTATCAATTATTAAAACTATGAGGTGATAAAATGAGTGCAGATTTTATTGATGACCAGAAATTACATGGAATTTTAAGTGAAGCAAAAGCAACGGCTGAAGAAATAGATAGAATTATTGAAAAATCATTGAATAAAAACCGTCTAAGTTTAGAAGAAACTGCAACTTTATTACAGGCTGAAGAGCAGGAGTTAATTGACAAAATTTATGATGGGGCTAAAAGATTGAAAAGTAAAATTTATGGAGATCGGGTGGTTTTATTTGCTCCTTTATATATTGGGAATAAATGTATTAATAACTGTGAGTATTGTGGATTTAAAGCTTCTAATGAGGAAGTGGAACGCTGTACTTTGAGTGAATCAGAGCTAAGAGATCAAGTCAGAGCTATGGAAAGTCAAGGGCAAAAAAGATCGATATTGGTATATGGGGAGCATCCTGATTATGATGCAGATTTTATTGCTGATACTGTAGAAACAGTGTATGATACTAAAGAAGGTAAAGGAGGAGAAATTAGACGAGTTAATATTAATGCTGCTCCTTTAGATGTAGAAGGATATAAAAAATTAAAAGATGTTGGAATTGGAACTTATCAAATTTTCCAAGAGACATATCATCATGAGACTTATAATAAAGTACATCCTAGTGGACCTAAATCTGATTTTGAATGGCGCTTAACAGGTCTTGATAGAGCTATGGAAGCAGGAGTAGATGATGTGGGTATTGGAGCTTTATTTGGTCTATATGATTGGAAATATGAAGTTTTAGGATTATTAGAGCATACTATTCATTTTGAAGATAAATATGATGTTGGCCCGCATACGATATCTTTTCCTCGAATTAATGATGCCACAAATATTAATGTAGATGATAAATATATGGTTAATGATGAAGAGTTTAAAAGATTAGTAGCAATTTTAAGATTAGCAGTTCCTTATACAGGCATGATTTTAACTGCTCGAGAAGATCCCGAATTAAGAGATGAGGTAATGGAATTAGGGGTGTCCCAAATTGATGCTGGGACAATAATTGAAATGGGCGGCTATACTCATGCTGAAGAAGAACAAAATTTAGACCGAGAACAATTTGAAATCGGAGATACTCGGACATTAGAAGAGGTAATGTATCAATTAGTAGATGACGGATATTTACCTTCTTTCTGTACAGCTTGCTATCGATTAGGAAGAACAGGAGAACACTTTATGGAATTTGCTATACCTGGATTTATTAAGCGTTATTGTACTCCAAATGCAATCTTAACTTTTAAAGAATATTTAGAAGATTATGCATCACCGCGAGTCAAAGAAAAAGGAAAAAATTTAATTCAACAAAAAATTGCTGAAATTGAGAAAGAAGATATTAAAACAGAAGTAATAGAGAAATTGGAGCGGGTAGAAAATGGCGAACGCGATTTATACTTTTAAAAAAGAAGTGGAAAGGCTAATTGATACTGAAACAATGAAAGTATGGTTGAATAAAAAACATGGTCGTAGAGTAGAGTATCTATTTAAAGTGGGAGCTGAACAATTTAGTCCTCCTAATAAAATAACTGAGCAGGGAGATTATGTATTATTAGCCCAAGGAATTACAGAAGATATGGAAGTGGAGTTAGAAGATTTATTTGCGGAGTTCATTACTTGATATAGATGATATTTATAGGGAGGAAATATAATTGAAATTAGAAGAAATTTTAAATAAAGAGCAGTATACTAAAGAAGATTTGCTTTATTTAATTAATTTAGAAGAGCAGGATAAAATAGATAAATTATTTAAAAAAGCATATCAATTAAAAAAAGATAATGTGGGACAGAAAGTTTATTACCGAGGAATTATTGAATTTAGTAATATTTGTGAAAAAAATTGTAACTATTGTGGGATTAGAGCTGATAATGAGAATGTTAACCGTTATTTTATGTCTAAAGAAGAGATTTTAGAAAGTGCAAAGTTTATTTATGATAATGATTATGGTTCTTTAGTTTTACAATCAGGAGAGCGGACTGACCAAGAATATATTGAATTTGTGAATGATATAGTTAGAGAAATTAAAGAATTAAGCAATGGTGAATTAGGAATTACTTTATCCTTAGGAGAACAGAGTAAAGAAACTTATCAGCAGTGGTTTGATTTAGGAGCTCATCGTTATTTATTACGAATTGAGAGCTCTAATCAAAATTTATATCAATCAATTCATCCTCAAGACCATGATTTTGAAAGAAGGGTTGAATGTTTAGAAGATTTAAAAGAGATAGGCTATCAAGTGGGAACTGGAGTAATGATTGGAATTCCGGGCCAAAGTTCTGAAGATTTAATTGATGATATTTTATTCTTTAAAGAACAAAATATAGATATGATTGGGATGGGTCCTTATGTAGTTCATGAAGAAACTCCAATTGTAGATACAATTGAAAATAAAGAAGAATTAAAAGAGCGGAATTTAGAGTGGGGTTTGAAGATGGTGGCTATTTTAAGATTAGTGATGCCTGATATCAATGTTGCTGCTACTACTGCTTTACAAGCTTTAGACCCAATAGGAAGAGAAAAAGCATTAGAAGCAGGGGCTAACATTTTAATGCCTATTGTAACTCACAAAAATTATCGAGCTGACTATCAGTTGTATGAGAATAAACCTTGTATTGATGAAGAAGCATCAGATTGTAAGAACTGTTTAGCTCATCGTATAGCAACAGTTGGTGATGAAATAGGTTATGGCGAATGGGGAGACTCACCGCACTATTTCAATCGAATTAATAATTCTGAGGAGTTAGGGAGTGAGATTGATGCAGAAAACGCCGCGGGCCAATAGATTGCACATTGCAATTTTAGGACGGAGAAATGCTGGTAAGTCAAGTTTAGTTAATGCTTTAACTAACCAAGATTTAGCAGTGGTGTCTGATGTAGCAGGAACAACAACAGACCCTGTTTATAAGTCAATGGAGATTTTGCCAATTGGTCCAGTTCGAATTATTGACACTGCTGGTATTGATGATAGTGGTGAATTAGGTGACTTGCGAGTTAAGAAAACTAAAGAGGCTTTAAGAAGAACTGATTTGGCAGTGTTAGTAGTTGACCCAGAAGCTGGTGTTGATCAGTATGAACAAGAATTATTAGCAGAATGTGAAGAACGAGAGATTCCTGTAGTAGGAGTAGTTAATAAAGAAGATAAAGTTCAAGATGTTGATATGAAAGAGTTAATGAGTGAGTTAGGAATTAAATTATTATCTGTTAGTGCTGTAGAACAAACGGGAATTGAAAAATTAAAAAAAGAAATAATTCTTAATGCACCTGATAAATTTGAAAAGTCAGAGATTATTGGTGATTTAATTAAACCTCAGGATACAGTAGTCTTAGTAATTCCGATTGATGCTGCTGCTCCTAAAGGGAGATTAATTTTACCACAAGTGCAAACATTACGTGATGTGTTAGATCATGATGCGCAGGCGATGGTGGTTAAAGATACAGAATTAAAAGGTGCCTTAGCTGAATTGAAAGATGATCCTAAAATTGTAGTTACAGATTCTCAAGCATTTATGAAAGTGGCTGCTGATGTGCCAGAAAATGTGCAGTTAACTGGTTTTTCTATTTTATTTGCTCGTTATAAGGGAGATTTAGAAGTGTTGACTAATGGAGCTAAAAAGATTGAGCAATTACAGTCAGGAGATAAAATTCTAGTAGCAGAATCCTGTACTCACCACCGGACTTGTGATGATATTGGAACAGTCAAAATCCCTCGTTGGTTAAGACAAAAAGTTGGTGGAGATTTAGAGTTTGATCATTGTGCTGGGCGAGAATTTCCGGATAATGTAGAAGATTATGATTTAATTGTGCAGTGTGGGGGATGTATGACTAATCGCAAAGAAATTTTATATAGGATTAAAAAGGCTGATAGCTTAGGTGTTCCTATTGTTAATTATGGAATGTTGATTGCTCATGTCCATGGTATTTTAGATCGTGCTTTAGAGCCTTTTCCTTATGCGAAGATGGTGTGGGAGGAATAACCTTACTTTTG
>JBNJFD010000080.1:0-8780 GCA_051746525.1 Bacillota bacterium
GCAGAAAATATATAATTTGGTGTATATTTTTGTAATTTTATTAGCTTGTATAGTGGTTAGTAGTACAATGATTATGATAGTTAAAGAGCGAACAAGGGAGATAGGAATGCTAAGTGCTTTGGGATTAAAGCAGCAAGAAATTTTAATTTTGTTTATTTTAGAAGCTGTGATATTAGGTATTATAGGTAGTTTTTTAGGAGTAGTTGGTGGGGGAATAGGAATTAAAATTTTATCTATTGTTGGTCTTGATTATTCTGCAGCTTTGGCTGATGTGGAAGCTGATTTATTGATGAAAACAATAATTTATCCTAAATTTGAGCTTAGTAATTTAATTTTTTCTTTTATTTTAGGAGTTGTAATTACTACTATTACTGCTATTATTCCAGCACGGCAGGCTGCTAATTTAAATCCCATTAAAGCGCTAAGACAATAGTGCTGCATTCAGATTGATCCTAAACAAAGCAACAAGCACCTTAAGTTAGTTTAATTAAATTAATTAAGAGGAGTTGATATTATGATGAAATTAATAAGCAAATACTCGTTGATTACTGTAATTTTATTTTTATTTTTAGTATCAGGGGGAGTTAAAGCTTATTCACCAGCAGAAATAATGCAAAAAGTAGATGAATACCAACATTTAGAGTCAGCCAAAGTTAAGTCTAAGATGATTATTACTAAGGGCCAAAGAAAAATGATTAAAGAGATGACAAGTTATATTAAAGGGGCAGAGTATGGTCTCACGGAATTTACTAACCCTCGAGATAGAGGAAGTAAATTCTTAAAAAGAGAAGATGATTTATGGATGTTGTTTCCCGAGGCAGAAGATATAGTTAAGATATCTGGACATATGCTAGAACAGGGAATGATGGGCAGTGATTTTTCTTATCAAGATCTAATGGAATCAACTAAATTAACAGATTTATATAATTTTGAGCTTATTGGTGAAGAAAAAATAAAGGGGCGGAAATGTTATGTGATTGAAGGAATTAAAAAAGAAGGTAAAGAAGCAGCTTATTATCGGAGGGTTGATTGGGTTGACCAGGAAAGATTTATTTTATTAAAAGAAAAGCTATATGCTCGAAGCGGTAGATTACTTAAAGTATTAGATACTAAAAAAGTAGAACAGATAGAAGGACGTTGGTTTCCAAATAATCAAGTAATTGATAACAAATTAAAAAAGCATAGTCAAACAGAGTATAAAATTGAAGAAATTAAATTTGAAATAGATATTCCGAAAAGTATGTTTAGTTTGCGGCGATTGAGATAAATTAAATTTAACTGGAGTGATTTAGATGGGATTAAAATATCTAACTATGGTTGTGGTATTAATAATATTGTTGATTACAGCAATTCCGGCTTCTGCAGTAGATATTGGTGGAGCGGTAGAAATTGAAGCATTTTCTGTATTTGGTGAAGAAGGTGCTGGAACTGTATTACAAGAAAAGTTGAATTTAGAGTTTTTTTTACCAGAGAATAAAACTACTGCTGCTAAATTTGAAGTTGATATAATTACAAATTCCAGTTCTAAAGATAATCAAAGTCAAATCAAAAAATTATATCTTCAAAAAAGATTACCCAATTTAGATTTAACTTTGGGGCGTCAGCCTATTTCCTGGATGTTTGGTTCGTTAATTAACCCAGTAGATTTTAGCTTAGGAGGAGAAACAGTAGGGCAAGAAACAGCAACTCAGTATAATGATGCTGTAGAATTATATTATCCTATTAATTGGGGGTCTAGTATGTCCGGAGTTTTAACAGCAGCAGATAATGGGAAAATGAAAGTTGGACTGCGGGGTAGAACAACTGTTTCGGGTTATGATTTGACAGCTAATTTTGTTAAAGAACAAAATAAATTAGAGGAAAGAGTGGGAGCAACGGTTAAAGGTGATTTAGGGGCAGCAGGAGTTTATGGAGCAGTTGGATATTATTTAGAGCAGCAGGAACAGGTATTTTTAGGAGGGGCAGATTATAGTTTTTATCATCAAGACCTGCATCAAGTTATTTTACAGGGAGAGTATATTTATGATAAAGTAGGAATGTCTAATTATTTAGGAGGAGTATTTTCTAATTATTCTGCTGCAACAAAGCAGGAGATTGGCCCGCATTTAATAACTGCTATGTTGAGTTATAGTCTTGATGATTTTAAAACTGTTAAACTAACGACTTTGCTACACCCTAAAGATAGTAGTGTATTAGTAATTCCAGAATACGAGGCTCAGTTGTTGGGTGATCTTGATTTTAATTTACGTTGTGGATTTTTATTAGGGTCTAAAGGAGAAGTTTTTGGCCCTCGCAATGTCACTACCAAGAATAATATTATTGAGCAGGGGAATGAAATTAAGAGCATAATGGAATTAACTGTTACTTATCCTTTCTAAAAAGATTTTAAATAGGCAAATTAATAATTTAGAGCTAACTATAGTATTTTTATTAAAAAATTGGAATTATACTTTTACTTCTGGGTATCATAAGTTATAATTATTATGGAGATTAATTAAGTGGCGATTTTTAAAGGAGGCATATAAATGAAATTAGAAAGAAGTAGCGGCGTGTTTTTACACCCAACATCCTTAGCAAATGATTATGGAATTGGAACTTTAGGTAAAGAAGCCTATAAATTCATAGATTTTTTAAAAGAAGCAAAGCAGAAAATATGGCAAATTTGCCCTTTAGGGCCAACTGGATATGGGGATTCTCCATATCAATGTTTTTCTGCTTTTGCAGGGAACCCTTATTTAATAAGTTTAGAAAAACTAGCTGCAGCAGGATATCTTAGTGCAGATGAGTTAGCAAAAGAAGATTTCCCAGATGGGAAAGTTGATTATGGGAAAGTAATTGACTATAAGATGCCGTTATTAAAACAGGCTTTTAATAAATTTAAAAAAATTGCAAATTCAGAAGATAGAATTGAATTTGAAGAATTTTGTTCAGAAAATAAAGAGTGGTTAGAAGATTATGCTTTGTTTAGAGCAGTAAAAAGTAGATTTGAAGAACAAGCTTGGACAAAATGGGATGATGATATTAAATTTAGAAAAGAAGAGGCTGTACAGAGATATAGAAAGCAGGAAGCGGAAGAGATAGAATTCAGAAAATTTGTTCAGTACATATTTTTTAAACAATGGACCCAATTAAAGGGTTATGCTAATAAAATGGGGATTAAAATTTTAGGAGACATACCTATATTTGTTGCTTTAGATAGTTCAGATGCATGGGCCAATCCAGAAAAATTTCTTTTCGATGCTGACTTAAAACCGACTAAAGTAGCTGGAGTACCGCCAGATTATTTTAATGAGAATGGACAGTTATGGGGAAATCCTATTTATGATTGGGAACAACTTGAGAAAAACAATTATCAATGGTGGATTAATAGAGTTAAAAAACAGCTTGATTTAGTTGATATTATTCGTTTAGATCATTTTCGAGGTTTTGCTCAATATTGGGCAGTTGAATATGGAGCTGCAACTGCTATTAATGGGCAGTGGGAAGATGGTCCAGGAAAAAAACTGTTCTATGCTATCCAAAATGAGCTGGGGGAATTGCCTATTGTAGCCGAGGATTTAGGTGTAGTAACTGATGACGTTGAAGATTTAAGAGATCATTTTGATTTTCCAGGGATGAAGATTTTGCAATTTGCTTTTGATAATCAAGAAGAAAATGATTATTTGCCGCCTTATGAGCATGAAAATTGTATTGTTTATACAGGCACTCATGATAACAATACTACTTTAGGGTGGTATAAAAATGATATTAAAGCAGATGATAAAAAAAGAATGCATATTTTTTTAGAACAATATTTAGAACGACAGCATGATAATGTAGTGTGGGATTTAATTGAATTAGGCTGGCAGTCTATAGCTAAACTAGCAATTGCTCCTTTGCAGGATTTTTTAAGTTTAGGAAGTGAAGCTAGATTCAATACTCCAGGGATATCTTCAGGAAATTGGCAGTGGAGATATACAGAAAAAATGATAAATGATAGTCTTATCAAAAAAATCAGAGAAGTAACAGAAATAAATAATCGAGATTAATTTATTGGAGCTGTGAGCAAAACTCCAAAGACAAATATGCTGTGAGGTATTAAACTTAGGGGTTATTCTAAGTCAAAAGATAGAAAAAAGAATAGAAATAAAAAGCCCGGCACAAATATTTGTGCCGGGCTTTTTTAAAGAGATTATATGTTCATCCAATTCCAAACTTTACTTTCTTCTTCATCTAACCATTTGGAGTTATTAGTTAGATAATAAAGAGCATTTTGAATTGATTCATAATGGCTGTTTTCTTCTTCCATTAATGCTTCAAAAAATTCTTTTTCTTGACCTTCGCTTTTTTCTGCTAAATCAGCATACAAATCATAAATATCTTCTTCAAATTCTAAAGCATGTTTATAAATTTCTTCGTCGAATTCTTCCCAGTCTTCCCGCTCTTTAGCTGTAAAAGATTCAAATGCTTCTTTTGCTTCTTCTTCTATATTTGCTGTGTGTACTTCTATATTTTCAACCTCTTTTCCAGAAGCAATTTGTTTAATTGTTTCAATGTGGTCTAATTCTTGGTTGGCTAAACTTTCTAGTATTGATTTAGCCATTGGATTATTTGTTTTTTTAGCATTTTCTTCATAATAATCATGACCTTTTTCTTCTAATTCAATCGCTAAATCAAAAGATTCCTTTGAAATACTCATGATTTAATCCCTCCTAATTGATTATAATTAGTGATTGTTACTGCTAATATTATTATAATGGAAAAAAAGCTAGTTTTAAAGGATTAGATTATTTTATTAACAAACATTAGCTAATGCTTGTTTAAAATTATTTACGGAAAGTATTTACAAATTCAGTTATAGCTGTTATAATATATTTGAAATCAGTAATTATTATTAATAAAAAATTACTGATTTTTATGTGCAGCACATACTATTAAGTACTAAAAAATCAAGGGGGATTTACTAATGAGTTATTATGATATTAAAAGTTCTGACAATCCTGAAAATGCTTTAGAAAAGAAACATGTTCCCTTAATTGATGCACCTGATACTGTAAAAAAGGGAGAACCATTTGAAGTAACAATTAAGATGGGGGAAATTGATCATCCAGCAGAAAAAGATCATTTTATTCAGTATGTAGAGTTATATGCTAATTACTATCAGTTAGGAAGAGTTAATTTCACACCTGAAATGAGACCAGAAGTTACTTTTAAAGTTAAATTAGAAGAATCTTGTACTTTAAGAGCTTATGAATTCTGTAATTTGCATGGGCAGTGGGAAACAGCTAAAGAAATTACAGTTGAATAATTGCTAACCTAAAAAAAAGCGACCATTGTTGGTCGCTTTTTTTATATCAAATTTTGTTTTATAATCAAATAAAGTTTAGGTTATACTGAGCTTTAAGCATAATTTGCATTAGTACAGAATAGTTATTTAATAGATATCTATTAAATGACTAGGGGGAGATAGAATGCAATTATGTGATAAATGTATTGAAGTGTTAACTAGTAGTCTATCACAAGAAGCAATTAAAATTTTAAACAAAGTAGATTTGTTTAATGAATTATCAGAACGAGAGCTAGCTAGAAAGCTAACTTTAAATCACAATCATGTAAAAAAATTATTATATCAATTAGAAGCAAAATTACTTCTAGATTATAAAACGTATGGACGAACTAAGGCTTATCGATTAACAGAAAATGGCAGCAGATCATTAGATATTGAACAGCAAACAGAGCGAATTGAAGAGATAAAAAAAACAAATGAAGAAACTAAAGAAGAAATTAAAAAAGAAACTAAAAAAACAGAAAAAGTAAGTGAGATTAGTGAATCTGAAGTAGAGGTAAAAGGAAATGAGAAACAGGAATTAAAACGAGAAGAAAATTCAGAGATTGAATTTAATACAGGTAATCTAAAAAATAATGAAGAACAAGAATCAAAAAATTTAGTTTGGGATTTTGAATAGAGTCATCATTTTAAGATTAATGTTTACATATTACTAAGTTAATGTTAATATGAAGTAGTGGATAAAAAAAGAATTTTAATACTCGAAAGGGAGTGTAATAATGTCGTTAGAAACAAAAGCACAAGAATTAGCTGATGCTATTTTAGAATCTAGTGAATTTCAAGAATTAAAAACAGTAGAAGAGGAAATTGAAAATGATGAGCAAGCTCAAGAAATCATACAAAAATTTCAATCTAAACAGCAGCAATTACAAATGATGCAGCAATCTGGGCAAGAATTAGATGAAGGTTTAAAAACAGAAATGCAGTCTTTACAAGCAAAAATGCAAGAAAACGAAACTATTAGTGAATTAATGGGTAAGCAGCAAGAATTTAATAAAATTATGGAACAAGTTAATAAAATTTTAAGTTCTGCTATTCAAGGAGAAGAAGAAGAATGTGGTCACGATCCTAGTAGTGGTTGTGCTGGAGGATGTTGTTAATTAGAAGTCAAAAAAGACCTTTTGGGGCTCCCCAAAAGGTCTTTTTTTAATTTTATTTGTTGACTATTCTTGTTTGAGATAAATAGGAGCAATATCTTCAATCCTATTTATGACTTTAGGTGCAATTAAAGAAGTAATAATTGCTTTTAGAGCATCCCAAGGTAAAAAGATTAAAAAGCCTCCTACTATAGCATTAGTAATCGGATAAGTTTTTCCTAAATAGAAATTCATTATAGTATATAAATGAACAACTCCAAAACTATAAAAAACAATTAATCCAATGGAGTTAGCTATTAGAAAGGAAGAAATATTTTGTCCTTGTTTTTCAATAATTTTGCCAATTACATAAGCTCCCACAGCAAAACCAATTAAATAGCCAAAAGTTGGTTGTAGAACATAATGGATCCCGCCTCCTTTAGTAAAAATCGGGAAGCCAAGTAGTCCAGTACAAATATAAACTAATTGACTCAACAACCCCAATTTTGCCCCTAATAAACTAGCGGCAAACATTACAAAAAGAGGTTGTAATGTAAAAGGAACGCCGATTGGAGTAGGGATTTTGATAAATGCTCCAATAGCAGTTAAACTGGCAAATAGGGCTACTAATATTAAGTCTTTTGTTTTGATAATACCCCTCCTTTGTCAATGCATTTTTTTATTGGTTAACTAAAAAAAGTATAACAGTTTTCATTAAAGATATCAACAAGTAATTATTAAAAAAATATTGAGGTAAAATTAAATAAAAAATTTAATTTTTTTTAAAAATAAGCAGGAATTATTATTACTATTGACAAATACATAGTATAGAGGATTAAATTACTAAGGAAGCAAAAGATTAAAAAGAACTAAATTAGAAGAAACAAAAATTTAAAGGAGGAATTAAATAATGACAATTGAAAGAAGAGATTTTTATAAGTGTGATATTTGTGGAAATGCTGTAGAGGTTTGTGACGCTGGGCAGCCTGCATTGGTTTGTTGTGGTGAAGAAATGAAAAAGCTAGAAGAGCAGACGGAAGATGCTGCTAATGAAAAGCATGTTCCAGTAGTTAATGAAGTAGAAGGTGGAGTTGAAGTAGTAGTAGGAACTACATTACATCCAATGGAAGAAGATCATTCAATTAGGTGTATTGAAGTGTTGACTGCTGATCAGGTATTAAGAGCAGATTTAAATCCTGGTGATGAGCCAAAAGCTACTTTTAAAGTTGATGCAGACGAGATTGTTAAAGTTAGAGAATATTGTGATGTTCATGGTCTCTGGAAGGCTTAATTCAATTATTCATATACCACAGGTGGTATCATCTGTGGTATTTATTTTTATTAATTTTTCCAAGAAAATTATATTTTTTGGAGAATTTCAGAATAAATTGTTTTATTAACAGGAATGGGTGTGGTATAATTTGTTTGAAGATGGTGAAATAAATAATGAAGAAAAGATTTAATCAGAAATTTAATAAGCCGACAGTAGAAATATTTGCAGGAGAGTATTATGCTACTACCAAATCTAATGTAGTGTTAACAACTTTATTAGGCTCTTGTGTTGCAGTTTGTATGCTGGATAAGTTTAACCAAGTAGCCGGGATTAACCACATTATGATTTCAAGTACTGCTAATTTGGAACAGATGTTATTAAAGCAAGATTCACGTTATGGTATTCATGCCATGGAATTATTAATTAATGAAATGCTAAAAAAAGGAGCAAATAGAAAAAGGATTAAAGCTAAAGTTTTTGGTGGAGGAAGAGTACTTAATAGTAGTAAGAATAAAGTAGCATATGCTAATGTTGATTTTGCAGTATCTTATTTACAAAATGAAGACATCCCTATTTTAGCTCGAGATACAGGAGGGGAGCAGGGTAGGAAGATTTATTTTTTTTCAAAAGATTTTAGCATTTATCTAAGGCGAATTGAAATGCAAAGAGATTTACAAAAGATTAATAAGCAGGAACAAGAATATGTTAGTAAACAGAAAAAAGAGACAGATGATTCTCAGAATTTAACATTATTTGATTAGTATTAATATTAATATGTATTTACTTAATTATGAGTAAAAAAATTAACGAGGTGATGGAAATGGAAATAAAAAAAGAAGGCAGTAATAAGGTAACAGTAGTAGCAAATAGAAAAATTGATATTACTAATTCACAAGATTTAAAAGAAGAATTGTTGAATTTAATTCAACAGGGTTATACAGAAATAACTATTGATTTTGACCAAGTGGAAAGTGTTGATAGTTCAGGATTAGGCAAATTATTATTAATTCATAAGCGATTAAAAGAAAGAAATGGAGCTTTAAAAATAATCAATCTTAATAATGATTATGTTAAAAAGATGTTCTCAATGATTCATTTAAATAAG
>JBNJFD010000081.1:0-8767 GCA_051746525.1 Bacillota bacterium
AAAAAGGCACTGGGATGTTTAGCGTATTCAACAGCTAACTCTTTAATTTGATCTTGATTACTATTAATAATTTCTTCAATTTGCTCTGGAATTGCTTTTAAATCACTGATTAATCTTTTGCTGTCTTCCGCAGCTAATACACCCTTATTCCTAGCAAAGTAAATTGCCAACATATAAAATACTGTAATCATACCAATATAAGCCTTTGTAGAGGCAACTGCAATTTCAGGACCAGCATGAATATAAATCACATCATCTGTTTCTCGAGGAATAGTACTTCCCACTACATTACAAACTCCTACCACTCGAGCTCCTTTACTTTTTGCCTCTCTCACAGCAGCTAAAGTATCAGCAGTTTCTCCTGATTGACTAACTACAATAACTAAAGTATTTTCATCTACTATTGGATTTCGATATCTAAATTCCGAAGCAATAGCCACTTCTACTGGTATCCTTGCTAATTTTTCAATTGCAAATTTACCCACTAAACCCGAATTATACGCTGTACCACAAGCAACAATATAAACTTTATTGTACTTTTCTAAATCATCAGCACTCAAATTGACATCATCAAAATGAACATCAGCCTCATTTAAACGACCAGCAGTACATCTTCTTACCGTATCTGGCTGCTCATATATTTCTTTTAACATAAAATGATCATAACCAGCTTTTTCAGCCATCCCAGGGTCCCAATCTACTGTAAAGACTTCTTTCTCTAATTCTTCACCATCTGTAGTAGACAACTGCACTCCATCTCTCTTAACCACAGCCATCTCTCCATCATCTAAAATATAAACTTGATTAGTATGCCTTAAAATAGCTGGAATATCAGAGCCAATAAAATATTCACCATCACTTAATCCAATAATTAAAGGACTATCTTGTCTCACTGCAATTATTTCATCAGGCTCTTCTTTAGAAATAACTCCTAAAGCATAAGACCCTTCTAATCTATCTATTGTCTTCCTGACAGCAGCTGCTAAATCGCCTTCATAATACTCTTGAAGCAAATTTGGAATAACCTCTGTATCTGTTTCAGAATAAAACTCATAACCTTTATCTTTTAATTCTTTTTTTAAAAATGAATAGTTCTCAATAATTCCATTGTGAACCACAACGAAATCTCCATTGCTACTAGAATGAGGATGGGAATTAGGAGTTGATGGTTTACCATGAGTAGCCCATCGCGTATGCCCAATTCCTAAACTACCCTGAGGTTTCTGTTGTGCTACCAACTCTTCTAATTCTGCTAATTTGCCAACTTTTTTAACCACATTAATTTTATTCTGATCATATAAAGCAATTCCCGCTGAATCATAACCACGGTACTCTAATTTTTTTAATCCTTCTACTAAAATAGAAGTAGCATCTCGGTCTCCTATATAACCAACAATTCCACACATATATAGTCCTCCCATTGTTTTTATTATCAAGTTACAACAGACTATTCTAAATTCTATTGTCCCGCTAGTCACCTAGCAGTTTTAAGAATTTAGTTTAAGGCTCATAGCCACAGCCTAAGGAGCATCCGCCGAAGATTCGATTCTCCCCTTACCTCGTCAACTTACAGTGCAATTAATAATTGACAATGGATAATGAGCAATTAAAACCATAAAGTTATACTGAATTAACTCTTTTCTGGCTCCATATTGTCAATTTCTTTTAATGTAAGTCCGGGCGCTGTAATTATAATTGAGAATTGATAGTTTATAGTTTATAGTTAAAACAAAAAGCAAAGAACAAACTAAAACACTTAACTTTAGATCTTTTCATTATTGCTTTAGGTTTTGACTTTAACTGTCAATTCTCAACTGTCAATTGTCAACTGTTCTTTAACCACTTCTGCTACACTATCAGCTAATTCTTGCAGCTCTTCTTTATCCTGCCCTTCTACCATAATTCTAATTACAGGCTCTGTCCCTGAAGCTCTAACAAAAATTCTACCAGTTGTAGCTAACTGTTCTTCTACATCTTCAATAGCAACTTTTATTTCTTCATTATCTTCCCAATTTTTATCATCTACTTCTACATTAACTAACAACTGTGGCAGTTCAGTCATTTCTGCTTTTAAACTAGCTAATGACCGTCCTGTCTTTTCCATTATATTAAGCAATTGTAAAGCAGTTAATACACCATCTCCAGTAGTGTTATAATCTGAAAATATAATATGACCTGATTTTTCCCCACCCAGAGAATAACCATTTTTCTTCATCTCTGCTAATACGTAACGGTCGCCATTTTTAGTAACAACCACTTCTCCTCCAACTTCTTCAATCGCCTGATGTAAACCTAAATTACTATACTTAGTAACTACAACAGTATCTTGAGGCAATTGCCCCTGCTCAATTAAATATCTCCCGCAGATAGCTAAAATATAGTCACCATCCACTAGACTACCTATTTCATCAACAGCTATTAGACGGTCAGCATCCCCATCATGAGCAATTCCTAAATCAGCATTTTCAGCTATAACTGCCTGCTGAAGTTCCTCTGGATGTGTTGAGCCACAATTCACATTGATATTTTCTCCTGTGGGATGATTATTTAAAGCAATCACTTCAGCTCCTAACTCTTTCAATAATTTAGGCGTCACTTCATAGGCTGCACCATTAGCAGTATCAACTACAACTTTTAAATCACTAAAGTCACTATCTACCGTAGCTTTCAAGTGAGCAGTATAACGGTTCATAGCATCTTCTAAGTAACTTACTTTTCCTACTTGATCTCCCTTTGTTGTAGGGACTTGCTCCCAAGTATTAAAAATTATATCTTCAATTTCATTTTCTTCTTCATCAGTTAATTTAAATCCAGCTTGATTAAAAAATTTAATCCCATTATCTTGAGCTGGATTATGAGAAGCAGATATCATAATTCCTGCTGCTACATCTTCTTCCTTAGTTAAATAAGCTACAGCAGGTGTTGGTACCACTCCTACTTTTACTACATCAATCCCTAAAGAAGTAATTCCTGCGACTAAAGCTGCTTCTAGCATATCTCCCGATACTCTAGTATCTTTTCCAATTAATACTTTTTTATTATCTTGGCATAAGAAATAAGCCCCCGCTTTAGCTACTTTAAATGCTAGTTCCGGAGACAACTCAACATTTGCTTCCCCTCTTACTCCATCTGTTCCAAATAATTCTGCCACTTTATCCCCCCTCCTAACAACATTATATGCTTTAATAAAGCAAATTGACATTTAGACAACAATCTTAATTATATAATGAATTAAACTATCTTTCAATTAAAACAGCTAATCCTTTCTTAATATCGACAATTATTGCTATTCTAAATTATCAAATCTATCAAATAAAGTTTCTTTTAAATCAAATTCATCTAATCCATGCTGCATTTCTCCATCAAAAGCTAAAGAGATACGCCCAGTCTCTTCAGAAACTATAACTGCTACTGCATCTGTTTGTTCAGTAATTCCTAAAGCAGCTCGATGTCTCGTTCCTAATCTATAATCAGATAAATTACGATTAGTTAAAGGCAGCAAACAATTAGCAGCCTCTATTTTACCATGGTCTAATATTACAGCACCATCATGCAGGGGGCTCTTAGGAAAAAATATAGTAGATAACAATTCTGAAGATAATTTAGCATTAAGTTTAATTCCTGTATCAACTATTTCATCTAATCCTGTTCTCCGCTTTAAAATTATTAAGGCACCTGTTTGTTCATTACTTAGCCTAATTGTTGCTTTAACCAACTCATCAATTTTAACTTCAAATTTTTTAGAGCTGGTAAACTCATTTAACATCTTACCACGCCCAATTTGTTCCAAAGCTCTCCGTAATTCAGGCTGGAAAATTACTGGAATAGCAATTAAGACTACTGTCTGAATCCTTTCTAATAAAAAGTTAAAGATTTGAAAACCTAAATACTTACTAATTAAACTAATCGCAAATAAAACTAAAATCCCTTTTAATAATTGAATTGCCCTTGTCCCTTTAATAAAAGCAAACACACTATAAATCACAACTGCTGTAACTAATATATCTAAAAATATATAAATATTAAATTCCATTAGCCACACCTCCAATTCTAAATCCCATCCACTACTCTATTCCTCAAATTCCCAATCTCTTCAATCACAACCTCTACTTCATCTCCTGCTTTCATTTCTCCTACTCCCGGCGGTGTTCCTGTGGCAATCACATCCCCTGGTTCTAAAGTCATAATTCTAGAAATGAAACTAACAATCTCTGGAATACTAAAAATCATCTGCCGAGTATTTGATTCTTGTTTTAATTTGCCGTTTTTATATAATTTTATATCTAAATTATCTACTTCAACATCCGTTTCAATCACAGGACCAACAGGAGCAAAAGTATCAAAAGATTTAGCTCTGGTCCACTGTCCATCTCTACTTTGTAAATCTCTAGCAGTCACATCGTTAAAACAAGTATATCCTAAAATATGATTTTCAACTTCTTCTGGTGCAATATTTTTAATTTTATCCTTAATTACCACTGCTAATTCTGCTTCATAATCAACTTGTCCACTCATAGCAGGATAAACAATCTCTGAATTTGGTCCTGTTACTGCACTAGCAGGTTTTAAAAAAATTATTGGTTCGTCAGGCAAATTCATATTTAACTCTTGGGCATGATCTCTATAATTCAATCCTACACATACTACTTTAGCAGCATTACAAGGTGCAACTAACTGCACCTCATCTAACTCTTTTCCTGCTTCGCTAATATAATATTCACCATTAAAGTTACCATTAACATCTCTTACTTTATCCCCTTCGAGAACACCCGTTTTTAATTGCCCCTCTTCTTTATAGCGTACAATCTTCATTTTGCTCTTCCTCCTCTATTTTATCTAATAATTGGCTAATAGTTAAATTAACTACATCTTCTTTTAAACGACTTTTAAACCAGCAATATATCTGCTGCAAATCATCATCAGCAAATACATCTTCTACCTTTTTAGATTTTTTGTCAATTTGATTAGAAAATGCTTCCCATAATGATATCTCATCTAAAGCTACTAACGGTAAATATTTCTTTTCTTTACTTTCTGTAATTAAATTATTCTCTTTTAATTTTTCTAAATTATTTTTAATTGTAGCAATTGGCAGCCTGATTTTATCAGCTAATTCTTGGAATTCAACCCCTTCATTTTGATGATCTAAAAAGCCTTTATGAATTATCACTAAAATAGCTATTGGTAACAATCCTTTAGTTCCTATGCTAACCTCTTGATGAATAAAGTTATGGAGTTGATGCCGATATTGAAAAACATAAGAGATGATTGAACCTAATAAAGCAATTACCCAAATTAAATATAACCAAATTAAGAATAAAGGGATTACAGCTAAAGGTCCATAAATTTGATTATAAGTCACCACATGTCTAGTATAAAATGTATATAATTGCTTAGCAATAATGAAGAAAGTTCCACTAGTTACCCCTCCTACCACAGCAGCAGACACATCAACTTCTGTATTAGGAATTAAATAATAAGCAGCAACAAAAATTAAAAAATAAACTGAATTGGACACAAATTTAAATAAAAAACTATTAAATAATGATTTTCCTGTAACTTGCTGCTGCAAATAAGAACTAGCTAACCCTAAAGTTAAACTAACTAATAAAGTGAATAAAAAAGTCCCTAAAGTAACAAAAGTCCAAAATGCTACAAACCTCTTAAATAAATCACGGTGTTCTTCAACTCCCCAAATTAGATTAAAAGTTACTTCAATTCTAGCTAACATGAAAATAATCACAACTACTAAAGAAACAAAACTAACAACTCCTAACTGATCAATATTAATAATATATTGTTCTAATATATTGATTAAGTTAGCACCTGTCCCTGTCGCTAAATTATTCAAAATTGCATCTTTTACTTTGTTAATTAACTGCTCCATTCCACCAAAAAAATTAAATAAAGTCATAATATAAAAAGAAAATATAAGCAGAGGAATCAAAGATAATAAAGTAGTATAAACTAAGCTCATGGCATTAATAAAAATATCATCTTCTTCTGCCTTTTGAAAAACTCTTTTTACAAATAATTCCCATTTAAAGTTTAATAATTTATTAACCATAGTCAATTTTACTCCTTTGTCCTATAGTTTGCAACCAAAGTGTTCTAAATACTTAAAACCCATTAATTATTTATACTATCTAGTATTTATAAATTTCTCAATAAAATACAAATAACCTTCTCTAGATTAAAAATTCCACAAACGAAGTTGTGGGAAAAATTAAAGTGCATTTTAGCAGCGCCTTGTTTCTTAACTAGTATTTTTATATAACAAGATAGGTAATTTAAACCAAATTATTAAATAAGGAGCACTAAGTTATGCTTATTAAATCTAGGTACAAGTCCTTGGGAAATAATAATTACAGATGAAACTTTTTCTTTTATCTCTTTAAGTAATCAAGAACAATTAAGCACTGGATATATTTTGGGAATCAATACTATGGCTTATGCAGCTTGGGTGAGTAGGACTATTGCAGGCTTTAATTGTCTGCAGCGGAATTGGCGGAGTACTAATCTGGGATTTATTACTCTTTTAAGATACTTTGGCCCGGGTCTACTATGATAATTTTGCCGCTATAAGCACAACTTAATTTGGAGTTAGCCAATAAAGCAGGCTGTTTTCCTACTTTCACATCACTCTTAGGTTTAGTCCATGGTCCGGGAATATTAGGGATACAAGGCTGTGGATCTAATCTGCCGTCATTGGCCCGGGTAGCTGCTGCTACATCTGGATTATTAGTAGTATGGCATTTACCAAAAGGCAAAATATTGCTCATCCCTTTGTAGTCCATAATATTAGCTATTAAATTTCCGCAGACTTTTGAATTATGAGATGCTAATACTTTTAAATTACTAGGCGCATCTCCAAAACTACAAGTTAACTGCGCACCAGAGCAGACATATAATTGGCCCCCTCCACTAGCACTAGCCCCTTCTCCATCTTGCTGGTCTGAAGAACTTTTATCACTACCTTCTGCCCCCTGCCCAGCATTAGCAGTTGCTGCATCATTTTCAGCCTCAGTTTTAGACTTTTCCTCTTCTTTAGGAAAAACAATTACTTCTTGAGGATAAATCCATAAAAAATTATCTTTAATCCGCTCTTCTTTCTTTAAAAATTGATTCTCTGCTAAGCCCATTACCTCACCTTTAGTACCTTCATTAATCAATCCTTGTTCTACTATTTTGCCCTTTTCTAAATAATAAGGCGCTTCTTGTTCAATCCATAATCCATAATCTCCTTCTGTAAAATCTGCAATACACAAAGTTTTAGTTTTATTTTCATCAATATAATTAATCAATAAACTACCTTTGTTATCTTTATTATATTTATGACCTGCTGCATCCACATAACCATCTTCTTGCTTTTTAATTTCAGAGGCCTTTAAGTATTGGCCCTTGATTTTTATCTTCCCTCTTCCTTTAGATACTATTTCGTCTGTATTAACTTTTTCAGGCTCCAGCTCTTTTCTGTTGATCTTATCTTTTCCCATTAGATAAACTCCCCCTTAAATCTTGAACCCGGTAAAAAATATACTTTATCTGGGATATCTATCCCATAATCACAATCTCTAAATTCTCTAATTACAATTTTATCTCTCTTTTGCGGCTTAGGAATTTCATATTGATGTCCAAAAATATTAATAGTTATTACCTCATCGCTTTGATAGCCGTATTCAATAATCAGCTCATCATAACCTACTCTATCATTATCGTGAATATATGTTATCTCTAACACACGTCCGTCATCTTTTTCTATCTTTTGAGTATATTTTTTCTTACCTACAACACGCTGCCAATAATTCTCTTCTTCTCGCTTCAATTCTTCTGCTTGTCCAATTTCTTCTCCATTAATTATTAATTTGCTGTCTCGCTTACTAGCTTTACTTCCTTTCTCACTTTTTACTAAGCCCAGCCCCGACCAAAATTGAATTGCTGAACTAACGCTGCCTTCTTCCTTAGCAGTACCATATAGTGTGTCTTTTTTTGCTTGAAAAAACTCATGTTCATCGGAGAACCAGGACTTATTATTTAAAGTTCCTTGGTCTAACACTAAATAATCATACTCCGCATCAGCAAATAACTTGCCTGCTAATCCTTGTTGGATACACACTTGATTATGTTGAGCATTTAAAATATCTTGATAAGTTAAATTATCTTGTTCTAAATCCAATTTATATTCTTGAGCTAACTTATCTAACAAATTGATAGAAAAAACTACACAATAATCAACATTTATATAATCACTTCCTGTTCCTATTTCCAGACCTTTTTTCAATAATTTATCCTTTAAATAATCTTCAGAAAAATACTGCTTTAAATGCTTTAAATATGGCTTGGGCGCTATTTCTGTAACCTTTTTATAAAATTGATTCTCCTGCACAACAGTATTTTCTCTTTGGCCCGTCTGACCTGTCATCCAACCATACAGGTTTTTAGTATAATTATTATAATAATCTTTAATCTCTTCACTGTTTTTCTTTTTGCTGTAAGTATATGCTATGATTTGATTTCTTCTATCTCCATAAGGGGTATGAATTAATCTTGGCACATCAGCAGCATATTCCACTTCCCTAAAGGACAATAATTTATGTTTGCCATCCTCTTCTTGTTCAAACACATCTTCAATTATTTTATTCATGATATTAGCATATCTACCCGTCTCATCCTCAATCTCAAAAAAAGCCACAAAACTTTCATCTCTATTTTGATTAGCCTCTTTACTCATTAAACCTCCAATAGCAGGGACACTACCGTAATAATA
>JBNJFD010000082.1:0-8754 GCA_051746525.1 Bacillota bacterium
CGTGCTTTTTCAAATTCTTTCTTTTGGTCATATGCATAAGCTAATTTTTTAATAATTTCTAATCTTTGCGGATGTTCTTGATTTATTTCTTCTAATAATTCAATTGCTCTATCTAAATGACTGCATAAACCTTCTAAAATTGCTAACCTGTATTTATACTTTGTCTGATCATAAGAGTCATTTAGTCTCTTATAAATTGCTAAAGCTTGTCCATACTCTTTTAAAGCAGTATAAACCTTGGCTTTTAAGTAGTCTAATTCTTCAGAAAAATTATCTTGGCGAATTTCTTCTACTTGACTCAGATCAATTTCTTTTAATTGTTGTAAACTAGTATGAAATTTACCTTGTTTATACTGGACATACCCCAGATGCAACTTCAGATCTGGGCCAACCTCTCCCACTGCTTCTTGCTGCAAAAACTGTTCTGCTTCCTGCCATTTTTCAGCTTGATATAACTTACCTACTTCTTCTAACCAACTTTCTCCATCATCAATATTATAACTTTTAACTGTTATCTTATCTTCCCTAGTTTCTATAGCATTTTCAAAATCATGCCGCAATTTCTCTACTGTATCATATCTACCTTTAGGATTTCGCGCTAAAGCTTTTAAAATGACATCTTCTACTGCTAAAGGAATCTCACTATTAATCTCACTTGGTTTTTCATAAGGAACATTATTAACTACTTGAATTAAACTATCATGTACTTTAGTCCCCGTTAATAAAAAATATAATAATGCCCCTAAAGAATATATATCTGAACTCAAATATCTCTTTTGCGAGTTAACAACTTCAGGAGCAATAAAACCACATGTACCTTCTCCTATTGTTTCTACAAACAAATCTTCGATTAACCTACTGGTCCCAAAGTCAGTAATTTTAACCTCGTCACCTAATAAAATATTATCCGGTTTGATATCTCCATGGCAGATATTTAAAGAATGCATAAATTCAATTGCATCTAAAATATTTAGGAATACTTGATATAAACTAGAAAATAATCTGGGCTTAATAGTACCATACTCTCTTATTTCATCAGCTAATGTATGAGCCGCAAAATACTCCATTTCAATTACAAATACACCATCTACCCGACCCATCCATTTAATATCAATGATATTAGGATGCGTATGCCCCTGTAATTTACTACCTTCTTTTAATACTTTATCACCTGACTCCTGCTTTTTAGGTATTTTTAAGGCTACTACTTCTTCATTGGATAATTTTATTGCTCTCCAAACATAGCCGTAAGAACCATCTCCTAGAAACTCCTTTAAAATATATTTATCTCCGATTGTTTTATCTTTTTGTGGTTTGAATTTTTTCATTTATCTCACCTTAATCCATTTATTTAATTTAAGATTATTTTTATTACCATTTGCCACAGCATGATACACCATACAATCAGTCTCGAAGCTATTGACTCCAGATAAATACTCTCCTGTGGATAACGTCACTCCTTCATCAAGAATAGTAATTATATCTTGAATATTATTAGCAGTTACCCCTGCATAACTCCAATACACAAATAAGATTGATTCTAAACAACGGTCTAATTGATGATAAGCAATTAGTAAATTTCTTAATTTTTCTTTTAACTTTTTTTGTTTAGCAGCAGAATTATTATATCTTTCAAATTCAGCTACTAATAACGGCTGATTAGTCTCTAAATCAAACCAAACAGAATCAGGCCTAACTGTATCTAGAGAACTATTAGGAGCATGAATCGGACACTCAGAAATAGCTGTTACATTATCAAGTTCTCGCCCAATAGAAGTAATATAATTTAAACCGTGGGAATGAACAGTTTCTGAATGATCGGGAACCCCAAAATCAGTCAGCATAGGAAATAATTCTTGACGCAATTCCCCGCTTTTAAATTCTTGCCTGACAAATTCTTGATCAATTAATTTAGCCATTGAAACTACCCCATTCTTTAAGCACTGCTGGAGATTCTCCCCCATGCTGTAAAGCCTTAGTTCCTACTTTAACTAATAATGGTGCTGGAATAGAACGACCACAAATCAAAGCTTCCCCAGTCGATAGAGACGGCAACTCTTCTATATCTGCTTTAGAAAACATATCAGAGGTTTTGACAATAAATCTTTGGTCATCAGGGTTTTTAATTCTCATAGTAATAATTGTATTACACTGAGAAGTAACATCAGGGTCTAACTTCGAAGGGCGCTGTGAAATAATAGAAAATCCAATTCCAAATTTACGACCTTCCCCCGCAATTCTTTTAATCATTTTTAAAGAAATAGCATCTGATTTGCGCGGTGCAAAATTATGCCCTTCTTCATAAACTAAAAAGGATGGTCTAGTTTGTTTTGCCTTATCGGTAGCAGCTCTCAAAATTTCACTAGAAACCAAAGCAGTAATTATTTGTTTAGCATTATCAGATAACCCCTGGAGATCAACTATCACTAATCTACCATTATCAGTACCAGATTCTCCGATCATATCATAGATATCAGTTGGTTCTCCAATAGCATCATTATAGAAACTCTGTGCTTCATTAATTACTCGGTTTAGCTTCATAGAAGCTACAGCAGCACTTCTTTTACTCAAAGCTCTAGATTCAGCTGAAGTTAATTCCTGCCATGATTTTAGCTCTTCTAAATCTCCCGCTAATATTTCACGCAAGCTTTCTATATCACGTGGTGGATCTGGATATTTATACTTCCAATATCTAATAGCTACATCTAACACCCGCTGCTGTGGCTCAGTTAAGCCGGGTAAAATTTCTGAAAAATCATCCATTTCAAAACGATCAAAGGGTAAAGCTAACTGTTCATTTTTTCCTTCATACTTTAAATTAAAAGAATCTATTTGTGGAGTATAAACTTCAATTCCGCCGCCAGCATCTAGCAATTGCTTAAACTTTTGCTGAATTTCAGGAATTTTTTCTTGATCACGTGGATCATCAATGTCATCTAAATTATCATTAAAATGAACTTGCCCATTTTTATAAGCTTTACCATATTCTCCATGCGGATCAAAGACTACTACTGAACCATTCATCTGAGCTACTAACCTTTCAATGATGCGCCCTACAGTATAAGATTTACCTGCTCCTGTCATAGCAAGCACTGCTAAATGTTCTGTAGCTAAAGTATTAACATCCATATAAACTGGAACTACATTCTCGCCTCGTTCATAACCAATCAAGTTTCCAATATGAATACTTGTTTCTTCATTAAATTCATAAAAGCGAGATAAAAATTCATAATCAACGCCGAACACTTTAGTACCTGGATCTAACGGACGGCGCGGAATTTTTATTTCTCCTGTCGCAGGTTCTTTATAGCCTACTAATTCAATCGTACCGTATAAATTCTCCCCTGTGATTTGAGCCCCAGGTAGCATTTCTAAATCATTTAAACCTTCGCCCATATCTGAATTATAGAGAATATTACTGCGGGAAATAGATACAATCCGACCTAAAACATCTATTTCTCGCTCACTCTTTCGCTCCTGATGTTTAATTCTCACAAATTCACCGCGACGCGCTGCAAAACTATCTTCTAAAGCTATTTTTAAATCATTAGGATCTCCTGTATTACCGATTAATGTACCAATTAATTTATTCTCTCCCATAAGACAGCCTCCTTAAATGTCTAACCCTGAATTATTATCAAAAACATCTTCATTCTCTAACCACTGTTCTTCCAAATCATTATTCTTCAATAATTTTTTCGCTTCTCGCTTGTAAAACTCTAAAATACCTGGTTTCTTTTTTAAAGGTTTGAGACCATATTCAGCATACCATAAAGGTAAAGGAATTGTGCCTGGTTGATCATAAATCATTAATGAAATTAGCTGATTAGTCAATTCATCAACCGCTGAACTGTCCCAATCTTCAATACTACCTAACATCTCGACTAATAAATGTTTAGTTCTAATTCCTGCTTTGAAATGATACCCCATTAATCCTAGATCTCTCAGTTCCTGCGGTTCTAATCTGTTTCTAGTACTAATCCCATCAAACTGAAAAGCAGCTGTTCTCTTTGACGGACCTAAAACTCCTTTGAGCATCCTCTGTAGCCCAATTTTACGCAGTTGCTTTTGATTATTCTGCAGTAAATCTATAATCGCAGGGTCTATCTGATCAACGATATAATCTGTACTTTCATCAGCAATGGCTAATAAAACTGCTCCAAATCTCTTACTGCCAATTGAAACTATTTTAGTCCCGTTAGGATTAAAAGGATAAATCTCACTTTGATACTGACTCCAAAATGATTTTATTTTATCTCTTGCTTGTTCATAATCTGCTACTGTACTATAGCGACTTTCTAAAGGTACATCTGACCTTTCCAATAATAAAGGTACATCTAAAATGACTAAATCTGGTCTATCATCTTCTTCCATCAACTCAGCAAGTAAGGTATAACTATTGACAATATCATAATACTTCAACCTTTGACTAGTATCCATATGATCTATTTCATCAACATCTACTGTGCTCTCTTGTCTAGTTTTATAAATTGATCCATCTTCAATATACACATCCTGTCTCACAGCTGCAGCTCCATATAAAATACCGCCAAAAGATTTAATTGTTCTGTGACCAGTAGCAATTCCCGCAGCATTAATCGTAAACGGAGATATCTTTTTACACTTCTTAACTACTCCCCCCTGCACTAATTCAGGGGCTATCTGGTCAATATATCTCATTTTATTAGACAATTTCCCTACTGTATTTCTAAGTCCTAATTGAATTTTAGCAGACATACTCTGTACTATCGGCGTCCCTTGATAATCATCATTATTAATATCTGTCATTGGCATCACTCTTTTTGTGTTTGATTTCTCTTACATAAGGCACATAACCCCTATGCTTAATGTGTTTTTTTCCTTTATTACTGATTTTCTGATTATTTTGTAAAAATCCTTGCTCAATTAAAGTTTTTACTTCTTTTTTTAATTTTTGCGCATTATACTGTTGATATAGGTATTTATTTATTTTTTCTTTCAAATTATCACTTAGATCTATTTCTGCAGCTGCTAACAATAAAATATACAAAGCAGCTTCAGATAATGATTTTTCTTCTTCAGCAGATGATGATTTTTTGCTGACTACTTGTTCCTTAATCAATAAATTATCAAATTGCTCTTTGATTATGTCATCTTGAGTTAACAAACTCATATCAAGCAGAGGTAAAGTAGTAATTGTTAATACTCCGCTGTGCTGATGTTTTTTATAGCTAATAGCCAATAGATTACCCGCCTCAGTTTTGATTTTATCCCCCTGTTGAACAGTGCTCTTAACTTCATAATCTAAAGAATAAAAATCATATTTCTGCCACTGCAAATCTGAATTTCTCACTACTTCTAAACTAATATCTAGATTAAATAACTCATCTAATTTCAGAGGACGCCAAGAAGGAAGACACAATAACTGCCTTCCTTCTTGAAAAGACCACTTCTGTAGAGCACTTAATTCCTGAGTACTAAGTTTTTTTAATAATCTTCCCACTAGAACTAAAATATTAGTTTGAAGATTTTGCTCAGCTGCTAGCCCTTCAAAACTAATCGGAACTAAGTCATGCCAGTCGCCTAAGATACGATATTCTGTTCTACTTTGATAATCTTTGGGAATATATAATTTCATCTTACACAACCTCAACTTTAATTTTAATTAGTCCCTGTTCTAATAGTTCCTGTTGTTCTACCTGATACTCTCCCCAATCAATTTGGCCATTGTTTTTTACTACGCGCAAATAAAAATCAAAAGTTGTCTTTTCTAGCTTCTTAAAATATTCTTGCCCTTCTAACCGCAGTTCCCGCATTAAATTATCAGCTTTGTTTTTAGCTTGTTGATAGTCTTCTGCTTTAGGTGCTTTAGATTTATTATAGTGAAACTCTTGTTGGTTATTCTTAACCCGTAACTTATTAACAGCAGCAATTAAATTCTCATCATACCAACTATTTTTCTGCTCCCGCACAAAATTCTCTACACTTTCAATAGTCCCTTTTAACTGCTGAACTAAATTCAGCTTATCTTTAACTTCTTCCTCCATAATATCAAGCAATTTATCAATTTTTCCTTCTTCTTCGGCATCTTCAATCTTTTCTTTTAGACCAGCTTCTAAAAATGTTTCTAAGCCAAATCTAATTCTATCTAACTGCTTATATTCTTGATTATTCTTCCATTCTTCCGGTGCTGTAGCAAAAAAATCTTGCCACTGTGCAACTTCATCTTGATGAGCCAAATAATCATCTACAATTTTCTTGAAATTTTCTTTGATTTGATTAAACTTATCTACTAATCCTGAGTTACTCCATTTCACACCTGAATCAGATAACTGCAGACCGCATTTAGATAAGACACTTTTTAATCTGGTTAGCGCCTGACTATACTCCGCCTTCTTTAAATAATGGGCCAACATTTCTGTAGTATCAACTGGTAACCTAATTGTTTTTGTTTTATCAACATCAGTTGAATAGCTAATCTCTTTTTTATATTCTCTCAATAGCAAGGTTAATGGAGCCACAGGAATTTCATAGCCTTGATACTGATTATTAGTCATTACTTCTTCAATCTTTTTGTCTATTTTATTAGCAGCTGGTTCTTTAATTTTAGTAATATATTGATGGAAAAGTTGAACATATCTTAATCGCTTCCAAATCGGCATTTCTCCATCTAAAGGATCTAATCCTTCAATTACTCGAGTATTAAATTCTAACTGCTGCCATTTATCTCGATTATAAACATAATCGCAATTATTATTAAAAGTTTCTAATTGTTCTATTACTTCAGCCCAAATTTCATCTTTCTTAGGAGTTACTTTCTGTAATTTATCAATCGCCATTTCATCTAATATATCTTTGGCATCATCTAATTTTTTTCGATAGTCCTCTTTGTTAGTATCCTGCAGCATATTTATATAACCGGGACCCAAAACCTTGGATAATTCATCTAATATCTGATCATACTCTTCATCAAGCCAATTTTTAGCAATATGATACTTCGTTTCCAAACTATTAGCTCTAGTTCTTTGATAATGCTTGTTATCAATCGCTATAGCTCCTAACTCCTGTAAAAAGATAGTTATTTGTCTAATGATTCTCATCACTGACTTACCAGAAGAAACCAACTCCTGCAGACTAAAGAAAAAATTGTTTTCAATCTGATCTCTAGAAACTCTTTTATCACTTAGATAAGAAATTAGCCGTGGGAAACAGGCAGGTACCTCTGCAAAATAGTCTTCATCTTCTTTTTTAAATACACCAATAGATTTATAATTTTTATTCTTAAACTTCGGAGGTAATTCTAATTTTGACATCACATTCTTTAATTTATCAAGTTCTTCACTAGATAAATTATTATCCATAGCACTAAATTCCCACAACGAAGCATCTCTAGTCAACATCTCTTTATAACCCTTAGCAATCATAGCTACGATTTCTTTATTTTTTCTTTTATCAGGCTTAATTGGTCTTAAAACCCAACCTTGACTGTCTACTTCTTCAAACCATTCTTTACTTCGATCCTGAATTACATTATTAATTTGATTTACCTTATCTCTAAATTGACCTGTAAAAAATCTCTGCTCGCTTAAATTGAGATATTCGCGCTCAACTGATAATACTTCTAAAATTTCCTGCTGTATTTGATTTAAAGAAATAAAAATTATACTGCGTCCTGCTTTTGTTAAGTCATCCTTGATTCTATTGACTTCTGCTTCAATCGCTGAAGTACTGGCTAGAATAAAAATAGGATGAGCTCCTTCTTTATTAATCTTGCGGCTCTGCAGCACTCTTTTTAACTCCTCAGTATTTTGGCCCCATATCACATCTACATAATTTTTCGGATGAACTGTTAAGGGAGCAGGACCTTCATTAAATTCTACTCGTTTAGCCCCCACCTCTAAATTGAGTTCTCGAATTTGAGGATAATTCATCTGCATTGCTCGCCCAAAACCAGTTAAAATTCGATTGATTTCTTCACTTCTATCCTGCTTTAATTCTTCAATTCTTTCTTCTAAGGCTTGATTTTCTTCGGGGGTTACTAAATAACCGGCTTCTCCTGTATCAGAAGCATAGCGTTTATCAAATCTACTCAAGAAAGAGAAACTCGGGCCAATGTATTTTGTACCCGCAGTACTTAACTTCTCTTGAATTAAATTATAAATTAATTCTGCAGCAGTTTCTGCTTCCTCTTCGGGATACAACATTCTGACCTGATCAATAAAAGTAGCTTTATCGCTACCTACTAAATATTCATCTTCGGCTGTGCCCAAAGAAAAAGTCTTTAAGCTGCGCAGCAAAACATCCAAATCGAAATTACCACCATAATTATTGGAAAATTGATCTTCACTTATTCGCTCATATTCTCCTTGATTAACTAAATAGCTACCTAATTCTGATTTCTTAAGTTCTACTGCTTTAAATTCTGTAAATACTGTTTCGCCCATTTCTGTTTTAGCATTTTGCAAAGCAGTTAGTTCTGCTTGATTAAAATTATTGATGGGCTTAGGCAACTGCAGTAGGACTAATCTTTTAACTAATGATCTGTATTTTTCTGGCACTTCAAGATAGTCTAAACTAGCTTCATCTAACAACTTATCAAATCTAGATACTGACCGCAGTCGGTCTTCAAAAATTTTAGCTGCATCAGCTGAGCCATTATTAATCAAATACTGATCCACCTGATTCATAATCATATTAAACCAACCAAAATTACTGCCGGCTATAATATAAGCTGCTTCTACCAATCCCTCGGGATAATCAGGAATTTCCCCTTGC
>JBNJFD010000083.1:0-8734 GCA_051746525.1 Bacillota bacterium
TCTAAATCTAATTTGACATTTAAGTCAACTTCTTTATTATTTTTTAACTGTCTTTCTATAAGTTTAGGATTCTCTAAAGTTAACCAAAAGCTGTCCTTTTGAGCGACCTCTGTTAACAACTCCACTAATTTAGGAGCAAAAGCTGAACCAGAATTTGATTTTATAGTATCTAGGATATCATTTTTTTGATTTAAGGCATGTTCTTTTCCAGTTAGAATTGCAATTCGATCAGCTAAATGAATAATATGGCTTCCATAGAGCATTTTATCACCCTGATATTTATTTGACTCTTTATTATTCCAATTAACATGATGGTATTTGATTAAATCTTTCATACCAGCAAAATTAAATAATTTTTCAAATCTATTAATTAAAATTGCTCCTATTTTAGCATGGTCAACTATATCATCAGCAGCAGTCAATTCAACTTCTTTAATAACATTTATTTGCTCATGTTCTAAATTTAAAATCCCTATATCATGTAAGGCAGCAGACATAATCAAAGTTTTCTTCTCTTCTACACTATAATTTAATTCTGAAATAAGTTCATAAACTATATAAGCTACTTTTTCATGATGCCACTTTAAATCTTCATAAATCAAATTTAAATTATGAGATATGCTTAATACAAAATCAAATAATGAAATTTCAAATTTTTGTTGTTCTGACATTCTAGCCAACACCCTTCTATAATTAATAATTTAAATAAAAAATAATAAGCATTTTTATTAATATTAGTTACTTCTAGTATTATAATCATATCAGATAATTCACTTTTTTTAAATTATATACTAAAAAAAATAATGATTTTAAACAAATTTTATTATATTTTTGCTAAAATTAAAAGCCCTGCGCAATCATAATTATGATTGCGCAGGGCTTTTTTACTAAGATTTAATTAAATGCAGCTATTATTAAACTTTATTTAAATAACTCCTTGGTCTAACATTGCATCAGCTACTTTAATAAATCCAGCAATATTAGCTCCTACTACAAAATTACCTTCTTGGTCATACTCTTTAGCAGTTTCACTAATGTTTTGATAAATATTACTCATAATCCCTTTTAATTCTTGATCCACTTTTTCAAAACTCCAAGAATCATACATCCCATTTTGAGTCATTTCTAAAGCAGAAGTAGCAACTCCACCTGCATTAGCAGCCTTACCAGGTGCATATAAAATATCATTCTCTAAGAACACTTTAACTGCTTCTGGAGTAGAAGGCATATTTGCCCCTTCTCCTACTGCAATCACATTATTTTCTACAAGTGCTCTAGCAGATTCTCCATCTAATTCATTCTGAGTAGCACAAGGTAATGCCACATCACAATCTAGTTTCCAAATATCAAAGCTTTCTTCACTAAATTCAGCTTCAGGATGCTTTTCTAAGTACTCTCTAATTCTTCCTTCTTTAACTTCTTTAATCTCTTTTACTAACTCTAAATCAACTCCACGTTCATCATGAATAAATCCATCAGAATCACTTAATGCTATAACAGTTCCTCCTAATTCTTGTACTTTTTCAGTAGCATAAATCGCTACATTTCCAGAACCAGAAATTACAACATCTTTCCCTTCTATATCAAATTTATTATCTTGCATCATTTCTTGTACTAAGTAAACTAATCCATAACCAGTGGCCTCTGTTCTCACAAGACTACCGCCCCAATCTAATCCTTTTCCAGTTAATACGCCAGCTTCAAAAGCATTAGCTAACTTTTTATATTGACCAAATAAATAGCCAATCTCTCGACCACCAACTCCAATATCACCAGCAGGTACATCTGTATTAGCACCAATATGACGATATAATTCAGTCATAAAGCTCTGACAAAAACGCATAATCTCACCATCAGATTTCCCTTTAGGGTTAAAGTCACTCCCTCCTTTGCCGCCTCCAATAGGACGACCTGTTAAAGAGTTCTTAAAAATCTGTTCAAAACCTAAAAACTTAATAATACTTAAATTAACTGAAGGATGAAATCTCAGTCCACCTTTATACGGTCCTAAAGCACTATTAAACTGCACTCGAAAACCACGATTAACTCTTGTATTTCCTTGATCATCAACCCATGGAACACGGAACATGATTTGACGTTCCGGCTCAATAATACGCTCAATAACACCTTCTTCTTTATACTCAGGATGCTTCTCTAAAACTAAAGATAATGATTCTAAAACTTCCTCTGCTGCTTGATGAAACTCAGGTTGTTCAGTATCTCTTTCCTTAATCTTGTCCATTACTTCTTCTACATAATTACTCACTCATCACCACTCCTTGATATGATTTTGATTATTATTATTATAACTTTCCATGATTATAATTCTATAGGAAAGCATGAATCCCTTGTTTTGTTTTTCATTTATTTATGCTATTTTCTAGCTTTTATCTTGAATATATTCATCAATAGCAGCTGCAGCATCTTTTCCAGCCCCCATTGCTTCAATTACAGTAGCAGCTCCAGTAACAATATCTCCTCCAGCAAAAACTCCTTCTTTGCTAGTTTCTTCTACTTCATCTGTTTTAATAGTCCCCCAATCAGTTGTTTCAATTTCTGGGGTATCCTCTAACAAAATTGGATTTGGATTTTGACCTATAGCCATAATTACCATATCAGCATCCATTTTAAACTCAGAATCTTCTATAGCAATTGGACGTCTTCTCCCCGAATCATCTTTCTCTCCTAATTCCATTTTAACACATTCTAAACCAATCACAAATCCTTCTTCATTACCTAAAATACGAGTTGGGTTTCTCAATAACTCAAACTTAACTCCCTCTTCTTCAGCATGTTCAATCTCTTCTTCACGTGCTGGCATCTGTTCTCTAGAACGGCGATAGACAATCATTGCTTCTTCTGCGCCTAAACGCAGTGCAGTTCTTGCAGCATCCATTGCTACATTTCCAGCACCTATAACTGCTACTTTATTTCCTACATAAACTGGAGTTTTATATTCAGGAAATTTATATGCTTTCATTAAATTAACTCGAGTCAAAAATTCATTAGCTGAATAAACTCCATTAAGATTTTCTCCTTCTAAACCTAAAAACTTAGGCAAACCTGCACCAGTACCAACAAAAATAGCTTGATAATCTTCCTTTTGCATCAGTTCATCAACACTTTTAATCTTGCCTATAACTTTATTTAATTCTATTTCTACTCCCAATTCTTTAATTTGATTGATTTCTTTTTGAACTACTTCTTTAGGTAATCTAAATTCAGGAATACCATAAGTCAAAACTCCTCCCGGTTCATGAAAAGCTTCAAATATTGTCACCTGATACCCCATTTTAGCTAAATCAGCTGCAGCAGTTAAACCGGCTGGTCCTGCTCCTATAACTGCTACTTTTCCTTTGTCCTGAATAGGCTTAGTAACTTCTTCTCCCTCATATTCCGCAGCAAATCTTTCTAAACGACCAATTGCAATTGGCTCTCCAGTTGATTCAAGTACACATTCTAACTCACATTGGTCTTCTTGAGGACAAACTCGTCCACAAATTGCCGGCAGATTATTTTTCTCTTTTATTTTTTCTGCTGCTTCAACAAATTTTTCCTCTGCAATCAACTCTATAAATTCTGGTATATTAACCTGAACAGGACAGCCCTCCATACACTTAGGATCAGCACATTGCAAACATCTTTTAGCTTCTTTAACTGCTTGTTCTGGTGTATAACCTTGAGCAACTTCTTCAAAATTATTTACCCTTTCTTTAGGGTCTAACTCTTCTATCGGAGTTCTACTCTCTATTGACACGACAACCTTCACCTCCAACATGATGTTCTTCTATCTTTTCTTCATGGTCTTCATAAAATTTCTGGCGACGTTTCTGCTCTTCAAAATCCACTTGATGGGCATCAAAAGCTGGTCCATCTACACAAGCAAATTTAGTTTCTCCCCCTACAGCAACTCGACATCCACCGCACATGCCAGTTCCATCAACCATTAATGTGTTTAAACTAACTATCGTTTTTATATCATATTCTGCAGTCAAATTCGCTACTGCTTCCATCATAATCATTGGCCCAATTGCTATCACTGCATCATAATCATCATCTTTAGCCAACAATTCTGATAATACATCAGTCACAAAACCTTCAGTTCCTCTTGAGCCATCATCTGTTGTTATATATAATTCATTACTTAACGCAGAGAATTTATCTTCCCAAATCAATTTTTCCCCTGTTTGAGCTCCCAAAATACTAGTTACCTCAGTATTATGAGCAGCCAAAGCTTCTACTTTAGGATACAAAGGTGCCGCACCTAATCCTCCAGCAACACAAATAGCTCGTTCATAATCTTCAGTTTCAATTGGTTTTCCTAAAGGACCCACTACATCTAAAAACTCTTCTCCTTCTTCAAAATCACAAATCTGTTGACTACTAAAACCCACTACCTGAATAACAATGTCAATAGTTCCTTGTTCTCGGTCATAATCAGCAATAGTTAAAGGTATTCGTTCTGCCTTCTCTACTGCGCGCAAAATTAAAAAATGACCTGGCTGAGCTTTAGCTGCTATTTCTGGCGCTTTCACTTTAAAGTGAACAATATCTGATGCCAGTTGATTCTTTTTTACAACTTGATACATCTTATCTCCTCCTCAATACTCTTAACTTATATATACTAGATTTTATTAACTTTATTTTAATCGAGCTAAACTCATTGTGATTATACCATAGAAGATACTAAAATAAAACCACCTTTGAAAAATAAATACTAAAAGGTTTAAAATCAATGTAGGTCTAGCCTCGAGGCTAGACCTACATTGATTCTGAATTTAATTTGTCTAAAAAGAGCCTAAAAGTCTATATCTAATTTATCAAGTTCATCTCCATATTCTTCTCTTAACTGGTTTTTTATTTCAGGAGCTATTTCCTGCACTTCTTGGTTGTCATTATCACTGTTCCCAGAGCCTATTGCTCCAGAAAACTCAGTGAACATCTCTTTTATACCGCCTAAAGAACCTAATACCCCTGTAGCTTCATATGGTAAGAATACAACCTTACTATTATTACCTTTAGTAATCTCATCTAATTTATCAATATATTTAGTAGCAATTAAATATTGTGTTGGATCGCCACCTAATCCTTCTAAAGATTCAGCAACTCTTTTAATTGCTTTTGCTTCACCTTCAGCAACCTTAATTTTTTCCTGCTGCTCAGCTTCAGCACGAAGTATTTGAGCTTTTTTCTTACCTTCAGCCCGTTTAACTTCTGATTCCTGCTCTCCTTCTGCTTTCAAAATAGCAGATTTCTTCTGCCCTTCTGCTTTTAAAATAGAAGCTCTTCTGTCTCTTTCAGCCCGCATTTGCTTTTCCATAGCATTTTTAATATCTTTAGGAGGAATAATATCCTGCAGTTCAACTCGATTAACCTTTACTCCCCACTTGTCTGTAGCTTCATCTAAAATTTTTCTTAACTTTTTATTAATTGTATCTCGCGAAGAAAGTGTTTCATCTAATTCCATTTCTCCAATTACATTTCTTAAAGTAGTCTGGGTTAAATTTTCAATAGCATTAGGTAAGTCATTAATCTCATACACAGCTTTTTTAGGATTTGTAATTTGAAAATAAATCATCGCATTAATATCAATCCCTACATTATCCTTAGTAATTACACTCTGTTTAGGGAAATCATACACTGTTTCTCGTAAATCAATATCTTTATTTTGAACCCTTCTCACAATCTTTTGCCCATTACGTTCTTCAGTATATTTCCAATTGATTTTTCTCGGTTTTTCAATAATTGGATAAATAATATTCAACCCTGAGTCTAAAACACGATTAAATTTACCTAATCTTTCAATTACCATTGTTTGAGATTGATTAATAATTTTCACTGATGTAATCAATAAAACAACTGCTAAAATAAAAAATACGACTACTAAAATAATTAATCCCGCCATTTTTAATACCCCTTTCTTTTAACATGTACTTTAGCACCATCAACTTTAGTGATGATTACTTTTTCTCCCTCATCAATTTCCACTTTTTGTTCTGAAACTGCCATCCAACTATCCCCAGTAATTTTAACACGCCCCTCATTTGTACTGGGAATAATTTTTTCTGTAACTAAAGCTTCTTGGCCCACCAAAGCATCTGCATTGGTCTTCGTATTTTCTGTATCTTTAATTAAATGTTTTTTAGCAAATGGTCTAAAAACAAATAAACTAATAATAGATAGACCTGTAAATATAAATAACTGATCTATTAACTCTACATTAAACAACGATACTATACTAGTAATAAAAGCGCTCACTCCAAAAAAAGCCATGAAAAAAGTGGGACTTAAAATCTCTAAAATCAAAAACCCCATTCCTACAGCAATCCAAATTTTTAGAGCCAAAAGATATCCCCTCCTTCTATATCTATAACTAAATTGTTAAAAATATTACTCAACCTAATTTAATTATTCTTAAAAAAATATTAATCCCCTTTATTTATTATAAAATATCAAAACAATTTACTAAAAAAAGACCCCTTAATTAGGGGTCATCAAGATTTAATTATCTAACTATTAACCTTCTCTTCAACAAAATCTCCCACACGAGGCAATTTGTATAACTCTCCTTGATAAGCTTTATACATCAGCAGCACCCATAAAATCAATCCACCTAAAATTGTTAAAAATAATATCAACCAACCAATGATTGGTATCCACCCAATGGCCATGTTAATAATAAACAAGCCCAGATAAACTACAAAAGACTGCATCGCATGAAATCTAATGAATTTGTTCTCCTTCTCAATTACTAGAAAAAATAATCCCGTTATCCAGCCGAATAGATAACAAAGAGCACCCTCGATGTTTTCTCCAATTCCTAAAGCCGTATCATTATCACTCATACTTCTCCCTCCTCTCTTAATATATATTAATCTTATAGTTAAAATTTTCTTGATAAATATTTTTTGTCCTTCATAATTTATTAATCTTAATTAATATTTAACCAGAATTAAATTGTTGTTTATAAATCAAACTCATATAAATTCTTCAGTTCTAGAAAAAATTTATTTTTACTTAGTAGCGCATATTAATGGCAAACATCATAATATGGGCAACTAGAATGACAATTATCAGCTACTCCAGGGTCAATCTCTTCTGCTATTATTTTTATTTACTATAACTCCCTCTGAAATTAGCTATATAGTAAACATTCACTTATCCTTCTTATAAAATACTTACTCTATAAAACCCTAAATACCAGATCACAGAGCAATTCTACTCTTTAATGCTAACTTAATAATTCATTTAATTTTAAATAATTTTTTTATTATTAAGGTCATAATAATTCCAGAATTTTTTCATTATACTTTCAGGTGAAATTTACCTACAACTTCCACACTGCTTTTAGAATTCACTGATTTTTACAATATTTAAACCATCACAAGCACCCAGTATGTATAATTTTTCAGCTATAAAAAATTCAGCTTCAATTTCAATCACTTCTTTATTGAAAATAAAATTCGTTCCAAACTACAAATCTCAACAACCCAAACCCCTACTTCGTCTTGTCAAGCTTAGTCTTGGTAAGGCGAAAACCGATACCGTTGCCATTGCTGGACGGATTGTCATCGTACCCGTAGTCCACCTCACAGTAGTCGTCGAGGTTGATCCAGCTACCACCACGTAAAACTCGGTCAGAGCCATCATGTGTGTTAGTCCACTCATACACGTTACCTGACATATCATATATACCAAGTTCATTAGCTTGTTTATCTCCAACTGGATAAATATTGTTAGAATTATTATGATACCAAGCTACATCATCAACATCATCACTGCCGGAATAAGTTGTACTATCCCCATTAGATCCACCACGAGCTGCATACTCCCACTCGTTTGTGGTCGGTAATCTGTAACCTTCTAAATTCTGCGGGTCATCTTTCAATTCCCAATTGTATAAATCGTAGGCTGGGTTCAATCCTTCTTGCCGACTTAACCAATTAGCATAAGCTACTGCTCCATACCATGTTACCTCGATTACTGGAGTATCTTTACTAACTAGAAAACCTGCAAAGTAAAAGCTACCATCCGGATCTACTTCTATTAAACAATCACTATCATCCATAGCTATTAATTTTTCATAACCCCCTGCCCCTGATGATATACTGTTTAGAAACTCTATAAATTGAGCGTGAGTTACTTCATACTTACTCATCTCTATATGATAATCTAATAATATACTTCCATTATCAGAACTTGTTGTTCCTGCAGGAACATTTACAAAATTTGAATTAGATGGAGCACTAAGGTTATCTGAACATCCTACCAACCCCAGCAATAAAATTAAACTTAAAACTAAAATTGTTATTCTTTTCTTTTTCATTAATTATTACCTCCTGATATTTTTTTCGGTTTGTTATATTAGATAAATATCAAAATACATGATTCTATAAATTATATTTTTTAGATCGGTTATAATTAATAAATTTAATTATCTTGCAATAAACAGCTCATTTTCCTCAGCATATTGATAAAATTTTTCCTTATACCAACTAACTGCTTTATAATATTGATACCACTTAGACTCCGCAAAGTCATCTTCTAACTCTACACCCTCTACCTTTCTAGATTCAAAATCATCTTTTTCATAATTGGCAAATGCTTTTTCTAACCATAATGTTTTCTTTTTGCTCCTCCTGTCAAATTAGCTCTTACAAACTAATTAATTTTAGTATTTCTATATTAAAATTTCTATAGCAAGTATATTTTTCCTTTAATCTTCTAAAAATTA
>JBNJFD010000084.1:0-8731 GCA_051746525.1 Bacillota bacterium
AATTGCTCCTCTAATCCCGCGTGTCTTCATCTTTTCACTCCTTCTACATTCTTGGTACTATAATCTATATTATTTGCCTTTGACTTGCCTTTGACTTGCCTTTGACTTGCCTTTGACTTTGACTATCAACTATCAACTCTAAACTCTAAACTATCTTATACCCTCCGGGTTTTTAACCTTCGGGTCCATTAGTAGAACCCTTCGTGGCAAGCCCAGAACAAAAAACCCTTCGTGTTGCCCTAGTTCATTTTACTTTTTGCTTAGTTGGCTGCGCAAGCTATATAATATACTTTTTGCTAGTCGCTTAGGTTACTGCTCTATGCCCTAATCCAATTGCCATTTCGTTTAAATGTAGTAATCCGATGGCAAAATAAATGGCTACGCTAATATGGTCTCCTTGGCGGGAGATACCAATCTTGCCTCCTACATTAAATCCTGTAGCTTTGCCATGAATTTGGCTGATTGCTTCTCGAGTTGCTCCTGCTACTGCTCCTAATTCAGCATGACTGTCTTCTGCAATTACTTCTTCTCTTTCTGCTGCAACTATTGCTCGTTCTACAATCTTTTTAATTGAGGCATTGAATTCACCGCCAAAATCTACTGCTGCTACTTTCATTGCTTTATTTTTATATTCTTGTTTTAAGTTTTCTTCTTCTTTACGGTCACTTAAGCTCATTTTTATTGCTGCTGAAGCCACCTTTTTACTTGTTTCATCTTTTTTTCCCATTTTTTATCTCCCCCATTAATCAGTAATAGGTTTATAAGCTCAAAAAATCAAAAACTACTCCCTGCCGAGGAGTAGACGCACTTATCCCTATTTATTCCTACCCTGGCTACTATACTACAAATAATAGATTATTTAATTATAAATTTGCTACTGCTGCATTTTTTAAATCTCCACTACTATTGCTTCCTACTATTCTACTACTCTACATTAACTACTGTTGTAAAAAATACTAACATAGTTTTTCTAACAAAGCAAGGATAATTTCAAAATTTCCCCTTTAATTTAACTATACCTAAGTTTTTATATTCATTTTTAATCCAAAATTGTTCTCCCTGCTTAAAAGTTTGTAAGGGAATAGATAATTCTGCAACTCGCAGCCATAAACCTTTTTTATATCCTACAGCATTAATAGCTATTTGGTCTCCTTCTTTAATTTCAGCCTTAACTTTCCCCTGGGCAAAATTTCCTACTACTTGACCATTAACTACTAATTGAACTTTCCAAGACTTATTACTACCCTGCATTATAAATACAATATATTCTTGCTGCGGAGCAAACACCATTTTAGCCTGCTGAGTGAACTGCTGTTCTTGATTTAATTCTAAAATTTTTTTAACCTGTGGAAATCTAGCAATTAAACTCTGTTCAAAATCAGAGTTTATAATTATAAATTGAGTTACCACTACTACTAACAATCCAAAAACTACTATATTTAAAAGAAACTTACCTATCCACCTTATACTCTTTTCCAACATAGATTCATCTTCATATCTCAAATTACTCACCCCTTAAACACAGTTTCACTATAATTATATGTTTGTTTAAGAGGCTAAATGAATAATTAATTTTTAGACCTGCTGCCCTGCTAAATATCCAGTAGAAAAAGCAGCCTGTAAATTAAATCCTCCAGTATAACCATCAATATCAATTATTTCACCAGCAAAATATAAACCCTCAATTAATTTAGATTCCATAGTGGAAGGATTAATTTCTTCAGTATCTACTCCACCTGCAGTTACAATTGCTGCTCTAAATCCTCTTGTCCCTGAAATTGTTAATTCTAATCCTGTTAATAGTTCTAATAATTCTGATCTTTCTTCAGTAGTAATCTGATGAACAAACTTATCTGTAGGAATAGACGATAAATTAACCACAATTGGAATCAATTTTCGAGGCAGTAAATCTCCCAAACTATTTTTAAATTGCTTTCTAGCATACTTTTTAAAATCTCGTTGTAAACGCTGGTCTAACTTTTCTAAAGATAATGCTGGTTTTAAATCAATCTTTAATTTTACTTCTTGGTCTAAATACTGCACCGCTTTCCGACTCAAAGTTAAAATAATTGGTCCTGTCACACCAAAATGAGCAAATAACATTTCTCCAAATTCTTGAGCTATTTCTTCTCCATTGACTACTAAAGTAGCAGTTACATTGCGTAAATTTAAGCCTTGTGCTCCTTTGACCCACTCTTCTTCTGTTTCTAGAGGAACTAACGCTGGTTTAACATCTTTTATTTGATGACCTAGTTCTGAAGCTAATTGGTAGCCATCACCAGATGAGCCAGTGCTGGGATAAGCTTGCCCTCCGACTGCTAATAAAACATTGTCAGCTTGATATTCTTGCCCTGCTTCTAATTTGACTCCTGTTATTTTATCATCTTCAATTAAAATTTCTATAACTTTTGCTTTTGATTTTAAATACACTCCATTTTCTTTAATATATTTTTTTAAAGCAGCAACTACATCTGCCGCTGAATCACTGACTGGAAATACTCTATCACCACGCTCTACTTTAGTTTCTACTCCTAAATCAGCAAAAAAAGAACGTAACTGCCAATTGCTGAAATTATATAAAGCACTATATAAAAATTTACCTGTGTCAGGAAAGTTTTTTATCATTTCTTCTACTGCACAATCATTAGTTAAGTTACACCGCCCCTTGCCCGTAATTAAAATCTTCTTTCCCACTTGCTCATTCTTTTCTAATAATAATACTTCTTTTCCTCGTTCAGCAGCTTTTCCAGCAGCAATTAAACCTGCTGCTCCCGCGCCGATTACAATAAAATCATACTTCTTCATTTCTAAACTCCTTTCTATATAAAGTGGCACCTGTGCCTCTTTATAATTGATAATTGACAATTTATAATGATTCCCTTCTTGTGAATCATTATCTGGATTATATCACATTAGCACCCAATTAAAAAACCTCTTACGACATTGCAAGAGGTTTTTTACAGTAATTTAATTTGTCTGCTTCACTTCATTCTCAATACTATTAAAGTATTTTAAGAAATCACTATCCGGGCCAAGAATCAAAGTTGTCTTATCCTGTAAAGTCGATTGATAAGTATCTAAAGTTTTAGTAAATTGATAAAATTCTGGATTTTGATTATAAGATTCTGCATAAATTTCTAAAGCTTTAGCATCGCCTTTTCCTCTTAGCTTCCTTGCTTTTTTATTTGCCTCAGCTAAAATAACTTTTTCTTCTTTATCAGCTTGAGAACTAACTTTTCTAGCTTGTTGCTCCCCTTCAGCACGATATTTATTAGCTTCTTCCCTTCGATTAATCTTCATCCTTTCATAAACTGACTCTGCATTACTATCTGGCAAATCTGCCCTTTTTATTCTAACATCTATAATTTCAATTCCTAAGCTTTCACTATCAAGATTACTATTTTCAGTTACATTTTTCATAATTGCCTTTCGTTCTGGTGAAATTATTTGATCTAAACTATATTCACCTAATTCAGCTCGTAACTCAGAGTAAACAATATCATCTAATTGCGACTGAGCTGCTTTCATAGTCCCAGCGCTTTGATAAAACAATAGTGGTTCTACTATTTTCCAGCGCGCATAATTATCAATTTTTAAATTCTTTTCATCAGCTGTATACACTTCTTTAGGATCAGCATCATACTCTAAAACTCTAGTTTCAAAATACCTCACTTTTTGGATAAAAGGAATCTTGAAATTAAGTCCTGGTTTAGTAACTGTTTTAACGGACTCTCCAAACTGTAATACAATTGCTTGTTCAGTTTCATCGACTATAAAAAAAGTTGCATTTACTCCAATAATTACTACAGTCAATAAAATTATGATTAAAAACAGTTTTTTCATTTACTTAGATCCTCCTTCCAATTTATCCACATTAAGCATTTTCAATAGTCCATCTGTTTCTTTGCCGACAATAACTTTATCAACTGAAGGCAGAATTTTCTCCATCGTTTCTAAATATAATCTAGTTCGAGTAACTTGTTCACCTTTTTCATAGCGTTTCAATAATTCATTAAACCTCGCTACATCTCCCTCAGCTTCAGCAGTTCTTTCTGCTTGATAAGCTTGCGCCTTGTTTATTATTTGCGATGCTTTACCTTTTGCTTCCGGAATAATTTGATTACGATATGCTTCCGCTTCATTAATCTTTTTTTGCTTATCTTCTTTAGCACTAGCTACATCACGATACGCCCCTTGAACTGGTTCCGGAACTGCTACATCTTGAAATAAAAAGTTATCAATATGAATACCTGATTGATATTCATCTAATAAATTTTGTAATAATTCTTGAGCTTCTAATTGAATTTCAGTTTTTTTACTAGTTAATACATCATTCATCTTATTTTTCCCTACTACTTCCCGCAAAGCTGCTTCTGAAGCATCACGAACTGTAGCATTTGGTTTGTTAATCCAAAACAAATACTGAATTGGATCTTTAATTTTATATTTCACCACTGCATCAGCTGATATAATCGCTAAATCTCCAGTCAACATTAAAGATTCATCTTTCTTTTGTTCATACCTAGCAGGCGGACCAGGGTCAATAGTTCTAAACCCAATTTCAATTCGCCGCATTTTTGTTACTCTTGGAGTATGAACTTCTTCAATTGGATAAGGCAAATGGTAGTTCAAACCAGATTCAGTCTGTCTTACATATCTTCCAAATCTTTTTACTACTCCTACCTCTTTAGGCCCTACCTTATAAATACCAGTGGATAAATAAAATAACAATAGTCCTAATAAAATAATCCAGATTGGTAATCCCTTTAAGAAACTACCCCCTGATTTCTTTTTTCGTTCTTGATTAATATCCTTAACCTCGTCGGTTTCTACCTCATTTGGATCTTGGTCAGTAAATAATACTTTTAAATCATCAAAAAAACTCATTGATTTACCCCCTAATTGATATTACTACAGTCTACCTTAATATAATTTCTAGTCTAAGCTCAAATAACCTTTTTTTAAACTTAATCAATTTATTAACTCCCTAACTGTTTATCCTTGCTCTGTAATATAGTATAATAATATTAAACTAACATTGAGGTGATACTATGAAAAACAAATCATTAACTATATTCTTGACCTTTTTTCTATTGTTCAATCTTGTTGTAGTAGCACAAGCACTTTCTCTATCAACCATTAGCTCTGCTAAAATCACTGCTACACCTTCAACTGCTTTTGTTAAATTATATTTGAGTTCTACCGATCAAAATAAATCCCGACTTAATAATGATTTTCACAGAAATCTAACTGATATTAAAGAAGAACTAATTGATAATAGTTCTTTAAATGATTCTCAAATTAAACAATCTACTATTAACAGCTCTAGCTATACTAAAAAAATTGGCTATAATAATCCTAAAATATATCAACAAGAAGTAGAGCTTGAATTATCATTAACTAATCAAGACCATCAGCGGCTTCATAAAAAAACTAGTGATTTAATTGAAATTATAAATAACCTTCAAAATGATTATGATTTCCAAGTACAAAAAGCTTACTATCATTTTGATAATTGCAATCATCTAGAAAAGAAGTTATTAGAAAAAATCATTACTAAAAACAAACAAAAATCATCTACTTTGACCCAGTTATTAGACTCAGGTTCTACCTCTTTAACAGAAGTTAAAGAACTTAATTCTCCTCAAATTGAAAATTATGAAGAACAAATTGATTTATCTCAACCGCAGTTACCTAAATCAACCACTTTTGAAACCAAATTACGTTTTTATTATCAATCCAATTAACAAAAGTGCCCATTAATGGGCACTTTTGTTTGTTTTGACAATTAACCATACAACCTAGTCACAGTATCTAACACCATTTCTGTCATTCGGTCGACACCTTCTTTAATTTTATCTTTATCAGCTCTAGTTTGATCAAATACATGATCTGACACTGTTAAAACAGTAGCTGCTCTTAAACCATATTTTGCTGCAATATTATATAAAGCAGCAGTTTCCATTTCTACAGCTAAAACACCTCGGTTCGCTAATTCCTTTAATTGCTCATTATAACCATCTGCTTTCCCATAAAAATAATCTGAAGTAGCAATTTCTCCTACATGAACCGGCATCTTTAAATTAAGAGCACTTTCATATAAATTTTTAATTAATTCAAAATCTGCTGGTGGGGATAAATATAAATCTGTATCAAGTTGGTTAATAGTTGTCCCTACACTAGCAGCTGATTGAGCAATTATTAAATCTGCCGCATCTAATTCTTGATTTAAAGCTCCACAAGTGCCTACTCTAATTAAAGTTTTCGCACCTAACATTTTCAACTCTTCTAAAATAATTGAAATTGATGGAACTCCCATTCCAGTAGTTTGGATTGATACTTCAATCCCATTAAATTTTCCGGTATAACCATACATTTCTCGATAATCATTATACTGCTCTACATCTTCTAAAAAATTCTCAGCCATATATTTAGCTCGCTGTGGATTTCCTGGTAATAAAACAATATCTGCTACTTCTTCTCTCTCAGCCTCAACATGGATAGGCATTAATTTTACCCCCTTAAATATATATCTATAACAATTGTAATATTTTCTCGATTTTAGAACCTAATTCACTAAAATTATAGCCTTTGTTTTCTAAATTAGATAATTCAGCATCTTCTAATTCTTCATACACCCGCTCTAATAACTCTACAATCGCTTCAAAGTGAATTACATAATCATAATCTTTTAATGGTTGCCCATGGGAAATAAATTTTAATATATTATCATCACGATTTTCAAAATCAAAATTAATTTCTATTTTTTCGCCTTTAATATGATGGGGGCAGCTAGAAAATTTAGTTAATTTATAAATGGTATCCTTAATATAAGCCTTGACCTCTGCTGCTTTTTCTTGTTTGTCTTCCCAACTAGACAATTTTTGATTAACCTCATCTAATACATAAAACTTTTTTCTAGTATCACCCATTTATATCCCTCCTAAAATTTTAATTTATTCTATATCTATCTTTTTCTATATATTCTTCCTAAATTCCTCTTTGTTTATTAAATTTTATATTCAAGTTTTAAATTGTCTTGTTTATAAATCATATTCTTCTACTAAAGATTTTAATTCTTGGGCCAATTCCGCTAATTCTTGAGCAGAATTACTTATTTCTCCAGACATACTTGCTAAATCATCAGTAGCACCACTAACATGATCGCTGTTAGCAGCTAATTCTTCTGCTGAAGCACTGGTTTGTTCTGTAGAGGCACTAGTGTCTTCAACTAAATCTGCTATCTCTAAGAACGCATCTCCTGTCTGTTCAATTAATTCAGTTCCTTCATCAGTTTTATCCACTACATTGCTAATTTCTTGACGCCCTTTTTGAGATTGAGATTGAGTTTCTTGAATTAGCTTACTAGCTCTTTCTGTAGCTTGAGCAGTTTCATCTGCTAACTGCTTAATCTCATCCGCTACTACAGCAAAACCTTCTCCTGCTTCTCCTGCTCTAGCAGCTTCAATACTAGCATTTAAAGCTAATAAATTAGTTTGTTCTGCAATCTGATTAATCATATCCACAATTTCACCAATCTGTTGTGAAGTATTATCTAAATTATCAATAGTAGCTTTCGCTTCATCAACAGAATCATCAACCTCATTCATTTTAGAGACTGCATTATTAATCATTTCTTGTCCTTCTTCGGTTTTATTATAAGTCTGTTGTGCTAAATCTGCTAATTCTTGACTACTCATAGAAATTTGATTAATCCCTTGAATCATATCTTGGATATTGCCAGTAGTCGAATCAATTGCAGCATTTCCTTCTTGAGCAGAAGCAGATAACTGTTGGCTATAAGCTGATAAATTTTCAGTAGTTTGTAATATTTCCTCTAAAATATTGCGCTGGTCTTTAATAGCTTCATTAAACCCTACTGCCAATTCACCTAATTCATCATTGCTGTCAAAATCAACTTCAGAAGTTAAATCACCCTGCTCAAACTTCTGTACCACACCTAAAATTTTAGCAATTCCATCAGTAATATAATCAGATACAAAATAAATTACTCCACCTACAGTAACAACTCCAATAATCATTACAATTAACACAAATAATAATGTTTTAGCTTTAGCAGCATTAATTTCATCTTGCGCTTCTTTTAAAGTAGCATTAATAACCGATTCATAGCTCCCAGAACCAATCCACAAATTTGCACCTTCAATTTCCTCAACATAAGCAAATTTATTCTCTTTTTCTCCAGTATTAGGATTATCATAAATATAATTAACAAATCCTCCACCATCTTTAGCGGTTTGAGCTAAATCTCTAATAAAGTATTTATCATTAGCATCCTGTAAATCCCATCTATTATTTCCTTGTTTATCTGGATCAGGAGGTAAAGAAACTACATCTCCTTCATAATTATATATAAAGAAATAACCTGCCTCACCAAATCTAATATCTTTATTATGTTCTACAATTAATTCTCTTAATTCAGATTCAGAAAGATTATCTTTATTTTCTTGATATACTTCTCCTAAGCTTTGGGCCATGGAATGAACTGTATTTTTAATTCGTTCTCTTTCTTTAGCTAATAAAACTTCTTTTAAATTAGAATTATTTTGTTCCTGCAAACTATTAAATTGATAATTAATTACAAGCCCCATAATAAGCATCACTATTAAAAAGCTCCCGCCAACCCCTAATAATATTTTATTCTTAATAGTCAAATCTTTCATCCAGTCCATATTTATCCCTCCTCAATTTCTTAATTATCTCTATATAA
>JBNJFD010000085.1:0-8727 GCA_051746525.1 Bacillota bacterium
TGCGTAAAACAGTCATTATATGAATGTTTTTAAGTTTTTTATAAATATATATAATAAATTATAAGTAGAAGAAAGTTTTATGATGTATTTATTTAAAATTGAATATGTTAATCTAAAAATATCTTAGTTTATTAATTGAAATTGTCACATTAAAATAAATAGAATGAATTGTCTATATTATATAGATAATATATATGTGGAGAAAAAGTTATAAAATTGGGGAATAAAACTATGATTATATTTAGGGTCAATCAAAAAACTAAATGAATTAGCTAAAGGGAAAAGTCGCAAAGAAGTAATTGGTTTACTGAGGTGATAATAGAGCCACCTAAGTATGATAGCTCTAGCAGAAAGAAAATTAAATTAAAGAAACCTTTAATTATTTTCTCAAAGCAATTTGGTACTATCTAAAATTCACACATAACTTGACAAATGTAAATATTTATAGTAGTCTATTATTAATCAGGTGGGGTAGCCCACTTCTCCACTATATTTTAGGAGTGATAATTTGAAAGTAATAGGAATTGGAGACAACGTAGTAGATATTTACCTTCATCAGAATAAAATGTATCCAGGCGGAAATGCTTTAAATTTTAGTGTGTATGCACAAAAATTGGGGTTAGATGCATCTTATATGGGTGTATTTGGTAATGATATAGCAGCAGATCATATCACAAAAACTTTAAAAGAATTAGAAATTGATATATCAAATTGCAGATATTACGAAGGAGAAAATGCTTATGCTGAAGTTAATATTATTGATGGTGATAGAATTTTTATAGGAACTAACGGAGGAGGAATAGCTTCAAAGAATCCGATTAAATTAGATAATAATGATTTAGAGTATATTAAAAATTTTGAATTAGTACATACAAGTTGTTACAGTCAGTTAGAAAGTGAATTAAAAAAGATTAAAAAATTGAATATACCAATTTCTTTTGATTTTTCAAGGAATTATGATCTTGAATATATAAAAAAAGTATGTCCTTATATAACATTTTCATTTCTTTCTTGTTCCGGGTTAGCTGATCATAAAATCAAGGATAAGCTCAAAGAGACTATTTATTATGGAAGCGAAATTGCTTTAGCTACAAAAGGAGAAGAAGGTGCTACTCTTTTATATAATAATAAATTTTTTAATGTCAAAGCAAAAGATATAAAACCAGTTGATACCTTAGGTGCAGGTGATGCTTTCATTGCTGCATTTTTAATTAAACTACTTAAGAACAGTTTTTCTTATAATGATTATTTACTTCAAGAAAGTTTGAAAGCTGGTATTGGTTTTGCATCAGAAGTATGTCATGTTCAGGGTGCTTTTAATTACGGGAAAAAAATAAAATAATTAATGGGGGTAAAAAAATGAAAAATGAAGAAATTAATGAGTATAAGTCTACATTAGAATATAGCTTATCAAAAAAAGATTATATTGAAGGAATATCAGAAAAATTAGATGATAGTTTTAAAGATATTTTTTTAGTTGGGTGTGGTGGTTCATTAATGGTAATGAACCCCTGTAAATATATATGTGAGGTTAATTCAGATTTGAATATTTACGAGTATAATGCAAGTGAATTTTATACCGTTGAGCCATCATTTTTATCTGAGAATTCAATTGTTATTTTATCATCTCTAAGTGGAGAAACTGATGAAGTCATTAAATCATTTGAATATGCAAAATCAATAGGAGCAACTACTATTGCTTTTTCATCAGAAGATTCTACATTAGGAGATAATGTTGATTATCTATTGCCATTATTAGATCAGGAAGGTATAAATGATTCTCAATTAATTATGCTATATCAGTTAATTTTTAGTATTATAAACCGTAATAATAACTTTAATAAATATACTGAAATAAATGATGCTTTAAGTTTACTGCCAGATGTTTTGATAAATATTAAAGAAGAAGCAGAACAAGAAGCCATTAAATTTGCTAATGATTTTAAGGATGAGAAATTCTTTTTAGTTGTTGGTTCAGGAATTAATTGGGGTGAAGTGTATACTTTTGCAACATGTAATCTAGAAGAAATGCAATGGATAAAAGCTCAACCAGTTCATTCAGGAGAATTTTTTCATGGCACTTTTGAAATAATTAATGAGAACACTAATATTGTGATATTTAAAGGAGAAGATAAAACTAGACCTATAGTTGATAGAGTTATAGAATTTTCTGAAAAATATTCTGATAATGTTGTTACTATTGATACTAAAGATTATCAAGTCCCAAATGTCAATGATAGTATAAGAGAATATTTATCTCCTTTTATTATTTCAGCTGTAAAAGGTGAATTCTTAAAAATGTTATCAAAAGAAAGAAATCATCCTATAAGTAAAAGAAGGTACATGGGTAAAGTTAATTATTAATCTAAGTATGTAAGGTTGTATGAAGTTTTGTTATCTTTATAAATTAAAAATAATTAAAAGGTGATTAAATATGGATATAAATAGAAATAGTCCAGTTCCAGTTTATTATCAGATTCAAAACCAATTTAGACAGAAAATAAAAAATGAGGAATTAATACCTGGAGAAAAATTACCATCTGAACGAGAATTAAGTAATAAATTAGAAATTAGTAGATCAACTATAAGGAAAGCTATTAGAGGTTTAATTAATGAAGGATTATGTATAAATAAACAGGGTAAAGGTATTTTTGTATCAGATGATAAAATCACTATAAACATTAATCATATAAGTGGTACTTCAAGTTTTATTAAAAAAATGGGTATGGATATCCATACAAAGGTTATTGAGAAGAAAATTGTATCAGATAAAAAAATAAACAGTATGCTTGATAATGAAAGATCAGAATTACTTTATCTTAAAAGAGTTAGATATATCGATGAAGAACCATTAATGCTAGAAAATTCTTTTCTTCCTTTATCTAGATATAAGGGGCTATCTAACGAAAATTTTGATGGATCTTTATACACCCTTCTAGAAAATCAATATAATGTAAAACCGAAGAAATCTCAAGGAAAGTTTGATATCAAAATAGTAGATGAAGAAGAATCAAAACTTTTAAATATTCATTTAAACACAGGTTTATTAGTAAAAGAAGTAGTAGTATTTGATGAAGATGATATTCCAATGGAATTTAGTAAAACTTCTTATCGAAGCGATAAATTTACTTTTGCAATAAATAGTATATATTGTGACTAAATTAAACTTTTGCTAACTTCTTTAAGGTAGTTTTCTTTATTAAAAAATAAAATTTTATAAATAGCTATTTGTGGATTTTAAGATTATGGAGGTTTATTTATGAATATTAGATATAAGTATATATTTAGTAAATTTATTAGTATATTTATTACTGTAGTTGGGGTATCACTTATTGCTTTTATGATTTTGCATTTATCACCAGGAGATCCGGTGAGAATTATGTTAGGTCAATCTGCTTCAGAAGAAAGTATTATTGCTATGAGAGCTAGATTAAATCTAGATAGACCACTTTATATCCAGTATTTATCATGGATTAGAAATATAACAAGAGGAGATTTTGGAGTATCTATTCGCTATAATATACCAGTAATTGTATTGATAAGATCAAGAATGGGAATAACATTATTATTAACTGGTTCAGGAATTATAATATCTTTCATTGGAGGACTTTTTACAGGTGTTTTAAGTGCGCTTAAACGTAATACCTGGATTGATTACTTATGTACGGTGGAAACAATGTTTTGGATTTCTGTTCCCTCATTTTGGACAGGTATTTTATTTTTATACTTCTTTGGATTGAGGTTAAGTTGGTTTCCAATTCAAGGTATGACTGGTATAAGGTCATTAGTATTACCAGCTTTATCATTAGGTTTAGGACAGCAAGCCTGGTTTGCTAAGCCAATGAGATCAGAAATGTTAGATGTAATAAATCAAGATTATATTAAAGCTGCTAAAGCTAAAGGTGTAAAGAATAGTCTGGTAATTTTTAAACATGCTATGAGAAATGCTTTAATTCCAATTGTAACAATGCTGGCATTACGTTTGCCCTGGATTATTGGAGGTTCTATAGTTATTGAGAAAGTATTTGGGTGGAATGGTATGGGCACATTATTAATAGATAGCGTATTTGCAAGAGATTTTCCTGTTGTACAAGCTATACTTTTATTTATATCTATAGCTGTAATTATTGCAAATCTTATGGCCGACTTATTGTATTCAGTTATAGACCCTAGAATACGTGTGGAGTGATAATATATGGATAAACAAGCAAAAGAAATAAAAAAAGAAATTAATAATTTAAAACAAAAAAAGAATAGTCAGTTTAACCTGTTCTGGTTGCGTTTTAGAAGAAATAAATTATCTGTCATTGGTTTAATATTTGTTTCCATAATAATATTAACAGCAATATTAGCACCAATATTAACTCCATATGAACCATATAATATAGATATGACAAATAGATTAAGACCACCTTCTTTTAATAACTTGTTAGGTACGGATGCATTAGGCAGGGACGTTTTAACGCGTTTAATATACGGCTCGCGTATAGCAATGCTTATAGGTGTATTAATAGTATTGTTTGAAGGGGTTATTGGTATAACTTTAGGTATTATATCAGGTTATTTTGGAGGGTTTATTGATAAAACTATTATGAAACTTGTAGATATATTTCGGTCTTTTCCAGTTATTGTACTTGCTCTAGCAATTGCTGGAATTTTAGGTCAAGGACTTTTTAATGTGGTAATTGCAATTGGAATTATAGGTTGGACTACATATACAAGAATGGTTCGAGGCAAAATATTAATAATAAAAGAATCAGAATATATTGAGAATGCAAGAGCGATTGGCGAATCAACATTTTCAATTATATTTAGATATGTTATTCCTAATGCTATTCCTACAGCTATTGTTATGATATGTATAATGATGCCAACTGCTTTAATTGCAAGTGCAACTTTAAGCTTTCTAGGTTTAGGGGTTCAACCACCATTAGCAGATTGGGGTTCTATAATATCTTCAGGTAGAGACTATCTTTTAGAAGCTCCCTGGATTTCAACTTCTGCCGGATTTTTTATTATGTTTACTGTGCTAGGATTTAATTTTATAGGTGATGGTTTAAGAGACGCTTTAGATCCCACAATAAAAAGAAACTAGAAAGGAATAAACTATGAAAGATTTATTGAAAATTAAAGATTTAAAATTATCCTTTAAAACAGAAGAAGGAATTGTAGAAGCTTTAGATGGAATCAACCTAAATATTAGAGAAGGATTTTTTAATGGTTTAATTGGAGAAACAGGATGTGGTAAAAGTATCACCGGGTTATCAATTTTAGGTTTGCTTGATAATAATGCAATAATTGAAAAAGGTGAAATATTATATAAAGATAAAGATTTACTTAAATATAATGAAAAGAAGATGCAAAAAGAAATTAGAGGAAATGAAATAGCAATGATTTTTCAGGATGCAAGTTCATCATTAAATCCAGTTTTTAGTATTCATAATCAAGTTGAAGAATCTGTTAAAATGTATAGAAAAGCCAGTAAAGATGAATATAAAAAAATTGTAATAGACGAATTAAAAAAAGTTAATTTGCCTGATGTAGAAAACTTGTTAACAAAATATCCGCATCAGTTAAGTGGCGGAATGAAGCAAAGAGTAATGATTGCAATGATGCTTGCTTGCAGACCTACACTGCTTATTGCTGATGAGCCAACGACTGCATTAGATGTATCGATTCAAGCACAATTTATTCAAGTTTTAAAAAACCTGAAAAATATTTTTAATATGACATTTTTATATATAACTCATGATTTAGCTGTGGTTAATGAAATATGTGATTATGTTTCTGTTATGTATGCAGGAAAGATAGTTGAAAATGTCTCAGTAGAAAATTTATTTAAAAAACCATCACATCCATATACATGTAAACTTGTAAATTCGGTATTAACAGCAAAAACGGAATTAAAAGATTTAGAAGAAATTCCTGGATCAGTTCCAAAATTAATAGATCCTCCTAGTGGATGTAGATTTCACCCGAGGTGTGATGAGGCAATGAAAAAGTGTAAAGAATTAGCTCCTGAGCTAATAGAAGTAGACAATGATCATTTTGTTGCTTGCCATAATAGGGTTAGAGGTGATGATTTTGTCTAAAAATTTAATTGAAATAAAAAATTTAAAGAAATATTTTGATAGTCCAACAGGACCTGTTAAAGCAGTTGATAATATAAATTTAACAATTCAAGAAGGTGAAACTATAGGAATAGTTGGTGAATCTGGTTGTGGGAAAAGCACTTTAATTAAATCAATCTTGCAATTAATTAAACCTACTTCTGGAAAAGTAATATATGGGGATGAGGATATATGTAATATTAATAAAAAAAAATTAAGAGATTTAAGGAAAGAAATTAGTTTTGTATCTCAAGATCCACATGCTTCTTTAAATCCGAGAATGACAGTCTTTGATACATTATCTAGGCCATTAAAAATTCATAAAATAACTGAAACTAAAGATGATACTATAATTGAAATTGTTAGACTTTTAAAAGATATGGGGTTGCAAACAGAACACTTAATTCGTTTTCCTCATGAATTAAGTGGTGGTCAAAAACAAAGAATAGGAATTGCAAGAGCTTTAGCGGTTCATCCTAAGTTAATTTTTTTAGATGAACCTACATCTGCTTTAGATGTTTCTGTTCAAACAAAAATATTAAAGCTACTAGATAAAGTAAAAACTAACTTTAATTTAACTTATTTATATATTTCCCATGATATTAATTTAATAAAAGTAGTTTCAGATAGAATTGGAGTTATGTATCTTGGTAAAATGGTTGAAATTGGAGATACTAAAACAATCTATAACGAACCTAAACATCCATATACGATTGGTTTATTTAAATCTTCGCCAAGTCTTGATCCAGATAATAAGACTGAAGATATTTATTTAAAAGGAGAAGTTCCTAGTCCAACGAATACACCTACAGGTTGTAATTTTAGACTTCGCTGTCCACATGCAACTAAAATATGTGAAGCAGAAGAACCGAAATTAAAAAAATTATTTGATGGAAGGGAGGTTTCCTGTCATTTATATTAATTCTAGGAGGTGATAAATAGTTATCAATTAAAAGAAGTGTAAATATTTTTAGAACATGTCACTTAATTATTATGAAAAACTAAAGAGTATTAGAGGAGGATAAAAATGAAAATTAACAATAAAATTTTAAGTATACTATTAGTAATTGTTTTTGTTTTTGCATTTTCTTATGTTGCTTTTGCAGAGAATTCTACTGTCACTGTCGGGTTGGATTCAGAACCTTCTAAATTAAATCCAATAAATTATGAAGATTTTGTTACTTATAATATATTGAGTAATATACATGACCCTTTAATAGGTATTGATGAAGAGGGTAACTTCACTACTGAAGGTGCAGTTTTAGAAGATTACTCAATTATTGAAGATGGTAAAGAGTTTATATTTAATGTTCGAGAAGGCATTACTTTTCATAACGGAGATAAGCTAACTGCAAAAGATGTTAAATTCACTTATGAAAGCCTTTTAGATGAAGAATTAGCTTCTCCTCATAGAAATTATTATGAAGATATAGAAGAAATTGAATTAATTGATGAATATACTTTAAAAATAACACTAAGTGAACCTAATGTTGTTTTTATGGCAACCGCTAGATTAAGGGATGCTGTTTTACCTAAAAATTATATTGAAGAAGTTGGCTGGGATGGTTATGAAGAAAACCCAATTGGGTCTGGTCCTTATAAATTTGTGGAAAATAGACAAGGTGAAAAAATTATTTTAAAAGCTTTTGAAGATTATTGGGATCACAAAGCAGAAATAGAAAATTTAGAATTTCAATTTATTTCTGAAACATCTTCTGCACTAATGGCTTTAGAATCTAAAGAAATTGATTTTCTGGAGTTACCAGTAAGTGCTTATGAAAGATTAAAAGAAGATGAAGATAATGAACTTGTTTTTGAAGTATATGAAGAATTTACTGATGCAAGAATTGCTTTTAATAAACGTCCAGACAGTATATTCTCTGATGTTAGATTAAGACAGGCAGTTGCTTATGCTATTAATGCTGAAGATATAGCCAGTTTGCAACCAGGCGATCTTGTAAAACCAGCTATTGGAAGAATTCCTGATTCTCACGCAGCTTTTTCTCCAGAAATAAATTCTTTTGAGCATAATCCTGAGAAAGCTAAAGAATTAATGGCTGAAGCTGGTTATCCTGATGGTTTTAGTACTGAAATATATGTTAGTTCTGGGCATGAATTAAGAATTTTAGAGACTCAAATTATTCAACAGCATTTAGCTGAAGTTGGAATCGATTTGGAAATAGTTACTTTAGAGTGGGGTACTTATCTAGATGCTACTGCTGAAGGAGAAGCTCCAATGTTCAGAGAAGATGCTCCTGCTGTTTCATTACCATCTCCCTATAATTTTGTAACTGAATTCCATTCCGAAGACTCATCTAATGCTATTTTTGGGACTTACCATAATGAGGAAGTTGATTCTTTAATTGATGAAATTAAAAGAACTCCTGATGCGGATGAAAGGTGGGACTTGTATAAGCAGATACAGATGATTACAATGGAGGAAGTTGCTACTTATCCTTTGTATTGGCCAATTAGTATACAAGGATATAATAATGAGTTAGACATTCCAGAATCATTATTTAATGTCTTTAGAAAGCCTACATTTCATATAAATGAATGGAGTTTTAAGTAAAAACAATTGCAATTAGGGCAGTATTACTGCCCTAATTGTTTATTA
>JBNJFD010000086.1:0-8718 GCA_051746525.1 Bacillota bacterium
AATTCTTCGGTAAGTCAAAAGCTAAGTCAAAAGCTAAAGCAAAAGATAAAGCAAAAGATAAGGCAAAAGATAAGGCAAAAGATAAAGCTAAGGATAAAGCTAAGGATAAAGCTAAGGATAAAGCTAAGGATAAAGCTAAGGATAAAGCTAAGGATAAAGCTAAGGATAAAGCTAAGGATAGGGCAAGAGATAAGGATATTATTAATGCTTTTAATTGTCAATTTTCCATTATCAATTATCAATTAAATAGATGGGAGGGGTATTATGGCGGAATGTGCTGAGGTTGAAAATAATAAAGAATATTGTACTTGTACTTATGAACCTTGTTCTAGAAAAGGGAATTGTTGTGCTTGTGTGAAATATCATAATGAGATGGGTGAATTGCCGGGTTGCTTTTTTCCTGAGGATGTAGAAAAGACTTATGATCGTTCTGTAGAAAAATTTGTAGAGGTGATGGGCTAAAAAAACAGTTACTATCCTCTAGGGGGTGAATTTGATTCTAGAAATTAAAATATTAAATACTAAGATTAGAACTATAATTAGCCTATTAGGGTCATTGTTAGTAGTATTAGGAATGGTACTTTTTCTTCCAATGATAGTAAGCTTGATTTATAGGGAGGGAATTATTGATAGTTTTTTAATTCCTGCTTTAATCTCATTAAGTTTAGGGATGTTAACTAGAATTGGCTTTAGAGAAGAAAAGATAACTTTATCTACTGGGATGTTAGTTTGTGCTTTAGGCTGGATAATTATTTCTTTAATAGGTGCCTTACCTTTTTATTTAGAATTAGATTATTCCTATATCGATACTTTATTTGAAACAGTAAGTGGATTTACTACTACTGGGATAACTGTCTTTAGTGGGTTGAGTGAATTTCCCCGTTCTATTTTGTTTTGGCGTAGTCTAATTCAATGGTTAGGTGGTTTAGGATTTTTAACTTTCTTTTTAGTAGTTACTTTTCGAGGTCAATCGGGGCTGTTTCAGTTATTTACTGCGGAAAGTCATAAAATAAGTATGTCTAGACCAGTGCCTAATATATTTAAAACAATTAAAATTTTGTGGCTTATTTATGCCGGTTTTACTCTAGTAGAGATAATTATTTTGAAATTTTTAGGATTAACTGTATTTGACTCAATTATCCATTCTTTTACGACCCTTTCAACTGGTGGTTTTTCTAGTTATGATGCTAGCATCGGTCATTTCAAAGAAGCTGGTTATCAATATTATCAGGCAATTGAGTATATAATCATTTTATTTATGGCTGCTGGAGGAATCAATTTTTTGGTTCATTATAAAGTATTACGCGGAGAAATTGAAGAGTTATGGTCAGGAATAGAGATGAAGTATTTTTGGGGTATAATTGGTGGAGTTTCTTCATTGATTATTCTTGAGCATTATGTTCATTTCCCTTTTGATTTATCTGGTTTAGAAAGGACAATTAGAACGACTTTATTCCAAGTTGTATCGGTTTTGACTACTACTGGTTTCGGAACTGAGAGTATTAATGGTGCTTTTTTTCCTGCTTTAGCTAAACAGCTAATATTAATTTTAATGTTAATTGGTGGTTGCGTGGGTTCTACAGCAGGAGGAATTAAAATAATTAGAATTGCAATTTTGAATAAATTGTTTAATCGAGAGATAGATAAAATTTATTATCCTAAACGAGCTGTACTACCTGTAGTAATGGAAGGTAATATAATCCCAGATGATGAAATTTTCAGAATTGTTGCTTTGTTTTTTAGTTGGCTAGTTTTAATAGTAGTTGGTGGTGGAATTACAGCGGTTTTATCTGATTTGCCGGCTTGGAATGCATTTTCTGGTATTTTTTCTGCTTTGGGTAATATTGGACCCTTTTATTTTAGTGTTGCTAAGATGCAGAGTTTGTCAGATGGAATTAAGATTACTTATATAATTGCTATGTTGGCAGGTAGATTAGAAATTTTACCTATTTTTGTATTATTCAGTCCACGAGCTTGGAGGGATTAATTTATGTATATTGTTGTTGCTGGAGGAGGAGTTGTGGGGAGAAATTTGACTTCACAATTAGTAGAAAACCATGATGTAGTAGTAATTGATTTAGATGAAAGTGTTTGTGAGCGTATTTATTCTGAATATGGAGCAATTAGTATTCATGGAAGTGCAACAAATATTAAGGTTTTAAAAGAAGCAGGGATTGAAAAAGCAGATGTAGCAGTGGGGGTAATGAGAAATGATGCTGATAATTTAGCCTTTTCTCTACTAGCTAAAAATTATGATATTGACCAAATTATGGTTAGGATGAGAGATCCGGAATATAAAAGTGCATATCAATTAGCTGGGGCTAGTACAATTGCAGGAGTTATAGACTTAATGGTGGAGGAATTTGTCTTAGATATTGAGCAACCTGATGTTCGTAAAGTTTACTCCTTAAGTGGGGGTAAAGCAGAGATTTCTATTTTAACAATTCCTGAAGCTGCTGTTTGTATAGATATGACTATTTCTGAAATTGCTAATGCGGAAGATTTTCCTGACGAACTTTTAATTGCGGGGAAATTTGATTATGAGGCAGATGAATTTAAAATTCCGCATGGTAGCACTAAATTAGGACCATTGGACCAAATCTTTTTAGTTGGTCCAGCTGATGAAATTACTAGAGCGGCTAATTATTTAACTGCTGAATAAATCAATATTTTGTTTAAATTATTACTGCTGGGGTTAAAATTCCAGCAGTTTGAAATTTAGTCGCCCTTTTTTAGTATTAATATTAAAAAAATGTAAATTAAAAAAAGGAAAATAGATTAGACTTCGTGAATTATATAATTTGAAAGAAGCAACTCATTCACAGGGATTTTTATAGCGTCAATTGTCAGAAAATTACCACAGTTAAATTTTAAATTTAATGTGGATATATTAATAAAAAGTAATAAATTGCTAGGTGATTGAGTACCATTAATTATGGTTTGATGAAAGGGGGGTAAATCTCTTGACTAAAACTAATCTATTAGAACGGCTGCACACAATTCAAGACACCTATGGTTATATCCCTGAGAATGAGATTAATAAGTTGGCAAAATTGTTTGAAGTCCCACGTGCTAAAATTTATGGAACGATTAGATTCTATTCTATGTTTTACACTGAACCTACAGGAAAGTATATGGTTCGCGTTTGCAACAGTTTATCTTGCCACTTACATGACTCGGCTAATATTGTAGAAGCAGTAAAAAATTATTTAGGAATTGAAGCGGGTGAAACTACAGAGGACAAAAAGTTTACTTTAGAAGTAGTTGAATGTTTAGGGCACTGTGGAGAAGGTCCGGTAATGATGGTTAATGATAAGATTTATAGTTATGTTAACAAAAACAGAGCAATCCAGATTTTAAAGGATTGTATGTAAAAAAGGGGGTGTAGAAGGTGGAGAATTTTTTGAAATCTGAATCGGCTAGTAAGTTTGAAAATTATGAATTTACTGCGTTGAAGAAAGTTTTAAATAGTCAAGTTGTAGATACAATTGAAGAAATAAAGAAAGCAGATTTAAAAGGTCGTGGAGGTGCAGGATTTCCAGCGGGAGTTAAGTGGGAATTAGCTTTTAAAGAATCAGCAGAGAAAAAATATGTAGTTTGTAATGCTGATGAAGGAGAACCAGGGACTTTCAAAGATCGTTATTTATTAGAAAATTCCCCTTGGAAAGTTTTAGAGGGCATTTTGATTAGTGCGTATGTCATTGGAGCAGAAGAAGGATATATTTATATTAGGGGTGAATATGCTAATCCCATTAAAACCTTTCAAAAAGTAATAAAATCGGCTAAGAAAAATAATATTTTGGGGAACAATATTTTGGGTAGTGAGTTTAATTTTGATTTAGAGCTAATCAAAGGAGCTGGCGCTTATATTTGCGGTGATGAAACTTCACTATTAAATTCAATTGAAGGAAAACGCCCCCGCTCTAGAATCAAACCGCCTTATCCAATCCAAAGTGGATTATACGGCAAGCCAACGTTAGTTAATAATGTAGAAACTTTAGCTGCGGCTACAGAAGTAATCAATCATGGTGTGGAAGAATATATAAAGTTAGGAACTGAAGAAAGTAATGGAACTAAATTAATTAGTTTAAGCGGAGAAGTAAATGAACCTGGAGTCTATGAAATTGAATTTGGCTCTGTAACACTTAGAGAAATAGTAGAAGATTTAGGAAGAGGGGTCTTAGATAATCAGGAATTGAAGTTTGTTGTTCCTGGTGGAGTTTCAACTTCTATTTTACCGGCAGAAAAGTTAGACATCCCTTATAGTTATGAGGATATTTCTGCTGCAGGTAGCAATACAGGTTCTGGAGCAATGATTGTTGTAGCTGAGGGAAATGATTTAATTGATTTAATGCTTAATGTAGCAGAATTTTTTATGAGTGAAACTTGTGGGACTTGCTTTCCTTGTCGTGAAGGTATTAGACAAGTTTGTTATCTCTTAGATAATGCTAAGCAGCGAGGTTATTTAATGAATAGAGATATTGAATTGATTATGGATTTAAGCCAAACAAGTTATTTGGCTGCTAGATGCGGCTTAGGTCAAACTTCCTTAAGCTTTGTTACCTCGGTATTAGAAAACTATAGTGAAGAATTATTACAGGGCGGTGGTCAATAATGGCTACAGTAAATATAGATGGTCAGCAAGTTGAGTTTGAAGCAGGTGAAACTATTTTAGAGGCTGCTGAAAAGGCCCATATTAAAATCCCTACTTTATGTCATGCAGAAGATTTATCTATTTATGGGGGCTGTAGATTGTGTGTTGTAGAAATTGAAGGGGAAGGGTTGTTGAAGCCTGCGTGTGCTACTGAAGTTACTGAAGATATGAAGATTAAAACCCACTCTCCAAAAGTGAGAGATGTGAGACGGAATCTTTTTGAATTAATAGTTGCTTCTCATGACATCAGTTGTAGACTAAATTGTTTAACTTGTAGTCGTAATCAGAATTGTGAATTAAGAGAAATTGCAGCAGATATTGGTGTTCATGAGATGAGATTTGACCCTATTGATAAAGGGTATGATGATGACCATTCTAGTGTTTCTATTGTTAGAGAACCTAATAAATGTATTACTTGTGGACGCTGTATTAGAAAATGCGAAGAAGTGCAGGGTGTAGGTATTTTTACTATGGCTAATCGTGGACCTTCAACGATATTAACTACTTTTGGTGATAAAGGAATGGGCAATGTAGAATGTACTAACTGTGGTCAATGTATTCATGCTTGTCCTACAGGGGCTTTACATGAAGCTTATCATTATGACCGAGTGTGGGATATGATTAAAGATGAAGAAAAAGTTGTTGTTGTTCAAACTGCACCAGCAGTGAGAGTTGCTTTAGCGGAATTGTTTGACCAAAAACCGGGAACTATTGTCACAGGACAAATGGTTGCAGGGCTTAAGAGATTAGGATTTGACCGTGTTTTTGATACTAATTTCGCTGCCGATTTAACTATTATGGAAGAAGGAACAGAGCTAATTGGGCGGATTAATGAAGGTGGTACTTTCCCAATGTTCACTTCTTGTAGTCCAGGCTGGATTAAATATATTGAACATTTTTATCCAGACTATCTTGATAATTTATCTAGCTGCAAATCTCCTCAACAGATGTTTGGTGCTGTGGCTAAATCTTATTATGCTGAAAAGCATGATATTGATAAAGAGGATATGATTGTAGTTTCAGTTATGCCTTGTACAGCTAAGAAATTTGAGGCTGGAAGAACAGAAATGGATGAAGATGTTGATTTTGTGTTGACAACACGAGAGTTGGGTAGAATGGTTAAAGAAGCAGGGATTAATTTAGTAGATTTACCAACAGAGGAGTTTGATTCGATGATGGGACAATCTACTGGAGCAGCAGATATTTTTGGAGCGAGTGGCGGAGTAATGGAAGCTGCTTTAAGAACTGCTTATGAATTGATTACCGGAGAAGAATTAGAAAAGTTAGATTTTACAGCTGTGCGGGGGGCTGCAGGAATTAAAGAGGCAGAAGTAGAAATTGGCGATTTAACTGTTAAAGCAGCAGTAGCTAGCGGATTAAATAATGTAAGTCAGTTAATGGAAAAAATAAAGAATGGGGAAGAGTATCATTTTGTAGAATTAATGGCTTGTCCTGGAGGATGTATTGGTGGTGGAGGCCAACCAATACCTACTAATAAAGAAACAGTTGAAAAAAGAAGGTCAGCTATTTATGAGATTGATGCTGGTAAAAAATTGAGAAAATCTCATCAAAATGATGAAATAAAACAGTTATATGAAGATTATTTAGGAGAACCTAATAGTCATTTGGCCCATAAGTTACTGCATACTAGTTATGTAAAAAGAGAAAATTAAATTTAACAAATGGTCAGCCAATTGGCTGACCATTTGTTAATTGTAGTAGTGAAGATTTAGTTTTTATTTTTTAAAGGAAAGTCTGTGCTTGTCTAGAATTATTAGATAGTAAGTCAAGTATTGGGAGTGGTAGTTATGTATCAAGTTCTTTTATTTGATTTAGGTGGGGTTGTAACGGAAACTAAATTTGATCGAGTTTTAAATAAATATACTGAAAAGTATGACTGGGACTTAGCAAAATTAAAACAGAATATATTTAGTGATGAGTATTTTTCTTTGTTAGCAGGGGAGATAAGTTTAGAACAATTTACGCAGTGGCTAACAAAAGAAATACCGAACTTATCTATTGCTGAATTAAAAGAATTCGTTAAAGAATATTATTATTCTGAAGAAAGCAAAAAAGATGTGGTTAATTTATTAGAAAAAATAGATCCTAAGTATAAATTAGGATTAGTTACCAATGATATTGGAAGGTTGAATGATAAGTTATCTTATTTAAATTTAACAGGAATTTTTGATAAAGTCATTAATTCTTCTCAAGTAGGGTATTGTAAGCCACAAGTGGAAATTTATCAAGTTGCCTTAGATAAATTTGATGTTAGAGGAGAAAAAGTAATCTATATAGATAATGATCCAGTTTGTTTGGAAAATGCAGCTAAATTAGAGATAAAAACAATTAAATTTTTAGATGTGCAGCAGTTAAAGCAGGAGTTAAATGATTTAGGAATTATAAAAAGAGTAGGCTAAATCAGGATAATATTTGACTTCATTGAGATAAAGTTTTATTATGTATATTAGTTAGATGAATTTTAAGCCAATAATAAACTAAACATAGCAGTTAGGAGTGGACAATAATGGGCAACAAAGACCAAGTGATTGGGATTATGGGGGGAACCTTTGATCCGATTCATAATGGTCATTTATTAACGGCAGAATGTGCTAGTTATCAGTATGATTTAGATGAAGTTGTATTTGTTCCATCAGGTAATCCACCGCACAAAACTAATAAAAAGATTACTAATGCTGAAGATAGATATTCTATGGCTTTAATAGCAACAATAAGTAATTCTAAATTTAGAGTTTCAAGAATGGAAATTGATAGACCTGGTTTATCTTATACTATAGAAACAGTTCGAGAATTTGAAAAAATTTATCCTGGAGCTAAATTTTATTTTATTACAGGTGCTGATGCTATTTTAGAAATTTTTACTTGGAAAGCGCCTGAAGAACTGTTAGCAGAAGTAGAGTTTATTGCTGCTAGTAGACCAGGTTATTGTTTATCACAATTAGGAAAAGAAATTTATGATGAATACCGAGATAGTATACACCTGCTGGAAATTCCTGGTTTGGCGATATCTTCTACTAATATTAGAAATAGAGTAAAGGAAGGGAGACCAATTAAATATCAACTACCAGCAGAAGTTGAATCTTATATTAAAAAACATCAATTATATGTAGAGGGAGGAACAGATTAGTGACGGAAGAAGAGGTTGTAGAAAAATTAAGTCAGAGGGTAGCAGAAGGTAGATTAGAACATATCTTAGCAGTTAGAGATGAAGCAGTAAGATTAGCGAAAAGATTTGATGTAGATGTTGACCAAGCACGTTGGGCAGGTTTATTACACGATTGTGCTAAAGGATTATCCAATAATATCCTATTGCAAAAGGCTAAAGAGTTTGGTATAGTAATATCCGATGTTTATCAAGATGAACCTGCTTTATTACATGCTCCTGTAGGAGCAGAATTAGCTAAAAGAGAATTTGAAATTGAAGATGAAGCAGTACTACAGGCTATTAGAGTTCATACTTTAGGGAGTGCTGATATGTCTCAATTAGATAAAGTGGTTTTTTTAGCTGACCACATTGAACCTAATCGAGAATGTGAAACAGTTGATAGATTAAGAGAGCATATTAAAAGAGACACTAAAGGTAGAACTTTAGATGGAGCAGTTAGAACTGCTTGTGAAGATACCATTAGATACCACCTTGACTTAGGAGAGTCTATCCATCCTCAGACAATTGTGACACGTAATTCATTACTTTAAGCTAGGTGTTAAGGCTAAGCTTAAGGCATATTAGAGAGGAAGATAGTAATGTTTAAAGGTCAAGCAAGTACGATATTGACTTATATCATAGTTGTTATTTTGATTATTGTAATCAGTGGTGGAACTGTTTTTTATTTATTAGATGATGTTAAAATGGATAGTGCTGATTTAAAGAGTACTGTTAAGTTGGATGAAGACCAGCATTATTTAAAGAGGCAATTTAATATATTATTAGTGGGAAAAGATAAAAAAAGAGATGGGAAAAATCGCTCTGATACTTTAATGGTAGCTAATATAGACTTAGAAGAAAAAAGTGTATCAATGTTATCAATTCCTAGAGATACTAG
>JBNJFD010000087.1:0-8526 GCA_051746525.1 Bacillota bacterium
AAAAAGAGATGGGAAAAATCGCTCTGATACTTTAATGGTAGCTAATATAGACTTAGAAGAAAAAAGTGTATCAATGTTATCAATTCCTAGAGATACTAGAGTTAAATTGGCTGATGGTGGTTATCATAAAATCAATGCAGCTTATGCTTATGGCGGATTAGAATTAACTCAAAGTACAGTGTCTGATTTTTTAGGTGTTGATATTGATTATTATTTAGAAATAGACTATAATGATTTTGTAGCTTTGGTAAATGCTGTTGGAGGAGTTAAAATAAATATTGCTAAAGATTTATTTTACCAAGATCAGGCAGCAGGATTAAATATTAATTTAAAAAAAGGAATACAAGAATTATCAGGAGCAGAAGCATTAGAATATGTTCGTTTTAGACAGGATAATTTAGGTGATATTGGGCGAATAGCTAGGCAACAAAAGTTTTTAGCAGCAGTAATTGATAAGTTGTTATCTGCTAGAACTATATTAAAGATGCCGCAAATAATTAATCAACTTAAAAATACTGTTGAAACTAATATATCAGGAGCTGATTTTTTAGCTACAGCTGCTGTATTTAGAGATTTTAACTTAAAGAAGATAAAAATGAATACTTTGCCTGGTAAAGTTGCTGATGTTAATGGTATTAGTTATTGGTTGACTGATGATAGTCAGATGACTATGGTCTTAGATTCATTGAACTTTAATTTAGTAAAGCAGGGAGGTTTTTCAGTTAATGGAGCATAATTCTCAAGAATTAGCAAAAAAGGCTGCTGGAGCAGCAGCAGATAAAAGTGCAGAAGATATTATTGTATTAGATATGGATGGGATTTCTATTCTGGCAGATTATTTTGTAATTTGTAGTGGGACTTCTACTACTCAAGTTAATGCTATAATTAAATCCGTTCAAGGAGATTTAGAGGAAGAAATTGAGCTTATTAGGAAAGAAGGAACAGATAATGCTCGGTGGGCAGTATTAGATTATGGGGATATAATTATTCATATCTTCCATGATGAACAACGTGAGTATTATCAATTAGAGAAATTGTGGGGAGATGCAGAGAGGATAGAGTGGTCAGAGTAAAAAAGTTTGACAAATTTATTTGATTAGTTTATAATTATGCTTGTTAAATTAAATAAACGCCCTAATAGCTGAGAAAAGGAGTAGTAGGTATTATACTGAACTCGCCTTGGAGCTAGATAGGTGAAGTAGTAGTAGCCTATTCGGTTGACAGCCGATAATTTGTTGTTAGAGAGGATATAGTTAGGGAGCAGTAGGCTAATTATATCAAGTAGGGTGGTATCGCGAGAGAAGGAACTCTCGTCCCTATTAAGGAATTGTCTTTACTAGGGGCGAGGGTTTTTTGTATTAATTGATAATTGATAATTAAAAAATGGATAGTAATTAATTTCAAATTAATAATACGTAGGGAGGAAATGAACAGTGAAAGAAAGGTATGACTATAAGAATATTGAACCTAAATGGCAGAGAAAATGGGAAGAACAGCAACAGCATCGGACGGAAATGGATGAAGAACAAGAAAAATATTATGTGTTAGAAATGTTCCCTTATCCATCGGGCAATTTGCATATGGGACATGTTAGAAATTATTCAATTGGAGATGTTTTTGCTAGATTTAAAAGTATGCAGGGTTATAATGTTTTACATCCTATGGGTTGGGATGCATTTGGCTTGCCAGCTGAAAATGCAGCGATTAAAAGAGATATTCATCCTGCAGAATGGACTAAAGATAATACGGATAATATGCGGGAACAATTTAAAATGTTAGGCTTTAGTTTTGATTGGGAAAGAGAGATAGCAACTTGTGACCCTGAGTATTATAAGTGGACGCAGTGGTTGTTTTTACAATTATATAAAGAGGGATTAGCTTATAAGGATGAATCGGAGGTTAATTGGTGTCCTGACTGCCAAACAGTTTTGGCTAACGAACAAGTTGTAGATGGAGAGTGCGAACGTTGTGATAGTGAAGTAGTTGATAAAGAGTTAGAACAATGGTCTTTTAAAATTACTGATTATGCACAGCAATTATTAGATGATCATCATTTATTGTCTGAGTGGCCTGATAAAGTGAAGACAATGCAGAAAAATTGGATTGGGCGTAGTGAAGGTGCTAATATAGAATTTGAGATTGCTGATAGTGAAGCCAGTTTAGAAGTGTTTACTACTCGTCCTGATACTATTTATGGGGCTACATATATGGTATTAGCGCCTGAACATCCTCTTGTAGAGGAATTAACAGCGGGGACTGAAAAGGAAGATGAAGTATTAGAATTTGTAGAAAAAATGAAGGAGCAGGATGAAGAAGAGAGGACTGGAGAAGATGCTGAAAAAGTAGGTTTAGATACAGGTATTAAAGCAATCAATCCTGTGACTGAAGAAGAAATCCCTGTGATGATTGCTAATTATGTATTAATGGATTATGGGACAGGAGCAATCATGGCTGTTCCAGCTCATGACCAACGGGATTTTGAATTTGCTAAAAAGTATGATTTAGAGATTAAAGTAGTTGTTCAGCCCGAAGATGAAGAACTTGCTGCAGCTGATTTAGATGAAGCCTATACAGAAGATGGGGTAGCAGTTAATTCTGATATTTTAAATGGTTTAACGGTAGAAGCAGCTTTTGATAGAATAGTAAATTATTTAGAAGAACAAAATATAGGTTCTAAAGAAGTTAATTATCGTTTGCGAGATTGGTTAATTTCTCGGCAGAGATATTGGGGGACTCCAATTCCAATTGTCTATTGTGATGATTGTGGAGTTGTGCCGGTTCCAGAAGAAGATTTACCTGTGGAATTGCCAACTGATGTTGATTTTAGTGGGAAAGGAGAATCGCCCTTGGCCCAGGTTGAAGATTTTGTAAGCACCTCTTGTCCTGAATGTGGACAAGAAGCTACAAGGGAATTTGATACTATGGATACTTTTGTAGATTCTTCTTGGTATTATTTGAGATATACAAGTCCTGATGTTGCAGATAAAGTATTTGACCAGGAACAGGCAAATTATTGGATGAATGTTGATCAGTATATTGGCGGAGTAGAACATGCTGTAATGCATTTATTATATGCTAGATTTTTCATGAAATTTTTATATGACCAGGGTTATGTAGAAGATAAAGAACCCTTTGCTAGTTTATTAACTCAGGGAATGGTACTGTTAGATGGAGCAAAGATGTCAAAATCTAAGGGGAATGTAGTAGACCCTATGGAAATTCTTGATGATTATGGTGCAGATGTAGCAAGATTATTTATATTATTTGCTGCTCCTCCTGCCAGAGATTTAGATTGGAACACAGAAGGAGTAGAAGGCGCACAGCGATTTTTAAATAGAGTGTGGCGTTTAGTTGCTCAGAATATTGATATTATAGAAGGTGCACTTTCAGACTTCAAAGCCCAAGGTGAAGCTGAGGAAAAATTATATCGTCAATTACATGTAGCAATTAAAGATGTAACAGTTGATATTAGTGAGAGGCAACAGCTTAATACAGCTATTAGTTCAATTATGGAATTGGTAAATGCAGCTTATAAATATTTAGCTAATGTAGAAGAAATAAATGCAGCTTTATTAAGAGAAGTTGTTGAAACAGTTGTTATATTATTGGCTCCATTTGCTCCTCATTTAACAGAAGAGGTGTGGACTAAATTAGGTTATTTAGATAGTGTTCATCAACAAGCTTGGCCTGAATATAGTGAGGAAGCAATTAAAAAAGATGAAATTGAGATTGTAATTCAAGTTAATGGTAAAGTAAGAGATAAAGTAAATGTAGCAGTTGATATAGATGAAGAAGATTTAAAAGAAGTAGTTAAAGAACAAGAAAATGTACAAAAGCATATTGAAGGAAAAACAATAGTTAAAGAAATTGTTGTTCCGCAAAAGTTAGTCAATATTGTAGCGCAATAAATTATTTCTGATTTGAACCTGTACTTAAGTGCAGGTTCTTTTTTTATTTTAAAAGATCAATGTGAATAAACAACTATTATTTTTATAATACTAATCTTAATCAAATTAATTAATAAGGAGTTGGAAGGTGAAAAAAATTGAGCAGGATTTAATATCTAAATCGGATTACATCCATCAAGTTTTTGAGAGTATAGCTGATAATTATGATTTAATGAACCATATTATTAGTTTAGGATTAGATGGGTTATGGAGGAAGAAAGCAATTTCTTTGATAGAAATAGAAACTGAGGCTAAAATATTAGATGTTGCCTGTGGGACTTGTGAAGGGGCAGTTATGTTAGCTCATAAGTTAACTGGACAGGGTCAGATTATAGGAGTTGATTTCAGTAAAAAAATGTTGAGAATTGGTGAAGAAAAATTACAAATGAAAGGACTTAATGGTAAAGTTAAATTAATTAAAGCAGATGCGCGGGAATTGCCTTTTTTAGAAGAAAAATTTGATTATGTAACAATTAGTTTTGCTTTGCGAAATATTCCTGAATTAAAGCAGGTATTGTTAGAAAGTAAAAGAGTTGTTAAACCTGGTGGAACTGTTATTTCATTAGATATTTTTAAGCCCACTTTAATAGGTTATCGTCAATTAGTTTTATTTTATATTAATAAATTAGTGCCTTTGCTCGGGAAAATAATTGTTAATAAGCAGCGTCAGTATAATTGGCTGCCCCATTCTTTAGAACAATTTGTAACCGTTAAAGAATTAGAAGACATTTTTAAAGAATTAGGATTTAGACAGGTTAAAAGTAAAAGGTTGATAGGGGGAATAGTAGCAGTGCATTATGGAGAAAAATAAAATAGAAGTTATAAATGTATAAAAAGAAAAAAATAGTAAAAAATAGCAGTGAAGGAGTTGATATATAGATGTATCTATACCAAGAGAAAAATAATTTGATAATAATTTTATGCATAGTGGTTATAGTTAGTAGTGCTTTTTTCTTCTATCCTAAGTTAATAAAAAGCGAGGGACATGCTATAGAAATAAAAACTAAAGAAAAAGAAAATTTAAAGATGGACTTTAAGAAAAAAGTTAAAACTCATACAGTACGAAAGAAAATAGTTGTTCACCTAGGAGGTGAGGTAGTAAACCCAGGAGTATATCATTGTCATAAAAAAACTCGATTATATAAAGTACTAGAACAGGCAGGAGGAGCAACTAATAAAGCAGATTTAAATGCAATTAATTTGGCTAATTTAGTCCGTGATGGGGAAAAAATAATTATTCCTAGTTTAGTCAGTAAAGATAAAACAACGGCTAAAACTTCTAAGATAAATATTAATACTGCTACCCCAGAAGAATTAGAAACAGTAGCTGGGATTGGACCTGTTACAGCTAAAAAAATAATTGATTTTAGAAAGAATAATGGTGCTTTTGAAGAACTATCTGCTTTAACTAAAGTAGCTGGGATTGGCCCTAAAACATTAGAAAATATTAAAGATAAAATAATCCATTAAATGCAGCGGCCGTTGTTAAAGTGGTTGCTAGCTTTTGTAAGTGGATTAATCACTGCTAAATATATTTCAGTGTCTAAGCTGTCAATTGTAATTGGACTGCTATTAATATTAGTTTTAATTATAATCTTGTTACTATTAAAACTAAAAAGCAAAACAGATATATTAGTTTTAGTACTTATTTTTTTGTGTGCTTATTGTTATTTGCAAGTTGAAAAATTAGCTTGGCAGGAAAACAATTTAAAAGAATTAATTGAAAAGCGCAATGAATTTAGTGGAGTAGTAGAAAAAATAGTAAGCAGTAAATATAGTACTAGTTACATTATTAAAGAATTAAAAGTTAGGGGAGCAAACAGAACTTTTGATTATAAGATAAGGTTAACATCTTGGAATGTTTTGCAGAAATTAGATTATGGAGATAAAATATTTTTTACTACTAGATTAAGATTACCGCCCGTTCAAAAGAATCCAGGCGGGTTTTGTTATCGGAGTTATTTAAAAAAACAGGGTATTTATGCTTTAGGGGAGATAGAGAACACAGACATTGTAAAAGTAACTAAATCAAAGAATTTAATAGTTAAAATGATTAATTATTTAAGATTGAAAATCAAGTTAATAATAGATCATTATTTCCAAGGAACTACTAAGAATTTAATTAGTGTTTTGTTATTAGGAGAAAAAAACAAATTAGAAGCAGCAATCACTAACTCTTTTAATCAATTAGGTATTAGTCATTTAATAGTAGTATCTGGTTTTCATATGGGGGTAATAAGTTATGTTCTTTATTTAATATTAAGTTATTTGAATTGGCATAGGTTATTAAATGTTATTGTAATTGCTTTGTTTTTGAGCTGTTATTTAGCAATTCTAAATTGGCAGTTACCAGCTTGTAGAGCATTTTTATTAATTTTATTACTTTTATGCGCTAAACAGCTAGAAAAAAGAGTTGATTTATATAATTTATTAGCAGGAGTTGCTTTGATTTTATTAGTTATAAATCCGTGGAATTTATTTATTGTTAGTTTTCAAATGTCATTTGCTGCTGTAGTTGTAATTAGCTATTTAAGTCCGATTATTAAAAAGAAGTTAGATTTTTTACCTAAGAAAATTCAAGAGGTCAGCTCAGCTACTTTAGCAGCACAATTAGGTTTGTTTCCTATTTTAATATATTATTTTCAGCAAATTTCTTTATTAGCTGTGATCAATAATTTGCTGCTGATGCCTTTAATAACTATTATTTTTATCTTGGCCCTTATATTTGTAGTATTAAATTTAATGCATATTTATGGCATGGGATTAATAGCAGTTGTACTTGATTTTTTAATAATGCTAACTTTGCAACTAGTTAATTTATTAGCTCAAAATTTTAAATTTAATGTAGTATTAGCTCAGCCTTCTTTGATTATAATTGCAGCCTATTATATTATGCTTTATAATTTAGCTAAGCTAATGAAAGTAAATTCAATACCTTATAGTAAAGATGTATTTAAAAAATCTATGGCTATTATTTTGAGTATAACTATGATTCTAATGGTTACTGCTTTTAATAATAATGAAGATGTAGAAGTAGTTTTTTTAGCTGTTGGTTTAGGAGATTGCACTTATATCAGTACTCGCAATAATAAAAACATTTTAATTGATGGAGGTTCTTCTGCTGGAGAAATAAATAATTTATTAAAAAACCGCGGTATTGCTAAATTAGATTTATTGTTTATTTCTCATTTTCATAAGGACCATGTAGGAGGAATTATAGAACTTGTAAAAGAAGTTAAAGTAAATAAAATATATTGTCCTCCTACAATTAATAATAAGTTACAGAGCAAGCTAAAACAGGTATTGAAAGAAAAAAAGGGTCTAAAAAAATTGGTATATTTGACTACAGGAGATTATTTAAAAATAGATGGAATTGAATTTGTAGTTTTAAGCCCTGATCTGCCAGGACATAAAAAAGGTGAATTAAATAATAATTCTTTAGTATTAAAGATGAGATATCAGAACTTTAAATTATTATTAACTGGTGATATTGAAAAAGAGAGAGAAGATAAATTAATTAAAAAAGGGCATGATTTAAATGTTGATGTCTTAAAATTAGCTCATCATGGAAGTAATACATCTAGCACAAAATCTTTTTTAAGAAAAGCAGGTCCTAGTTTGAGTATTGTATCGGTAGGTAATAATAACTATGGGTTGCCTGATTACGAAGTGTTAGAAAGATTAAAAAAATTAAATTTCAAATATTTACGTACTGATAGAAAAGGAGCAGTTATATTAAAAACAGATGGACAAACATATAGATATTATGGCTTTTTAGAGTGAACAAAATGGGCATTATGCCCATTTTGTATTTTATAATTTATCTAACTACTTAGGACCAATGGTTAATTAACTAGTTAAGGTTTAATAAACAGCTGGACCCAATGAGTTGTTCCTTGAGAATTTTTAGCTAATCCGACGCCTATTTGAGTATATTTTTGACTCAAAATGTTTTTTCGGTGTCCAGCAGAATTCATCCAACTATTCATTACTTCTTGAGCAGTTTTTTGACCTTTGGCTATATTTTCTCCAGCAGCACTATATTTGATATTGAATTGTTTTAACATTTCAAAAGGAGAACCGTAAGTTGGTGATTGGTGACTAAAGTAATTGTTATTTCTCATATCTTCAGCTTTTTTTTGAGCTACATTAGCTACTTTAGGATTGTGTTGATAAAGTTTTAGCCCTCTTTTTTTTCGTTCTTGATTTACTAAGCTTATTACTCTTTTTTTCATTGTTTCTAATTGATTGTTAGTTTTTGAGGCAATATTTTGTTGTTTTGGTTCATTATCTTGAGGAGTTTGTTTTCTTTGTTGTATATTATTTTTATTTTCCATATTATTTTTTTGAGGAACATAAACTTTATCTCCCGGATAAATCAAATCTGGGTTTTTAAAGTGAGGATTAGCATTTATTATTTGATTTAGTTTGAAATTGTGTTCGTCAGCTATTTTCCATAGGCAGTCGCCTTTTTTAACTGTGCATAAAGTGTTTTGTTTGTGTTGATATTCCATACTTGGATTACGGTATTTCATTTTATGATTTTGAGCTAAGGTCGGGTTTGTAGTTAAAGTAATTG
>JBNJFD010000088.1:0-8360 GCA_051746525.1 Bacillota bacterium
AATTAACTGATGAAGAATATAGAATTATTCGCGGGCATGTGTTTCACTCCTATCATGCTTTAGATATGTTAGGATTAGATGAGATTAAAGACTGGGCTGCTTTACATCATGAACGTGTTGATGGAACAGGTTACCCCTTTGGGTTGAAGCAGCTTCCATTAGGAAGCAGAATGATGGCTGTAGCAGATGTTTTTACTGCTATTACAGAAGATAGACCATATCGAGCAGGAATGGGAAAAGAGAAAGCTTTTTCAGTTTTGGAATCAATGGCAGAATCTAATCAATTAGATGATAAAATAGTTGATATAATTCTCACTAATTACAAAGAATTTAATAGTTTGCGTAATGATATTCAAATTAGATATAAGAAAAGAACTGGAGCAAAATCATAGGAAAAAATTAAATAGAACGTATTAATTGGCGAAAAAGGTAGAAATTTAGCTAAAAATATATTATAATTAAAGTGAAGTGTTCTATATGTTCTTTTAATAAATAACACAACAGGAGGGGATAGTATGGATGTAGCAGGTACTTCTTCTATATTGGCACAACAGAGTTTAAATAGCGAAGTTTCAGTAAAATTGGCAGGAATGGCTAAAGATCAGATGGAGCAGCAGGGCAAAGATATGCTTAAGCTGTTAGATTCTACAGAAGTTAAACAAGCAAAACATCCCTCTAAAGGTCATAACCTGGATGTCAGTGGATAAAAAAGAGATTAATAGTAATTAAAACTTAAGATAATATTAAAAACTACCCCGAATTCGGGGTAGTTTTTTTCTTTGTGTATATATATTAGTAAATGATTAATAATAGATAATAACAAGAAAAAGAAAAGGAGAGTGAAATAGTGAATATTAATGCTATTGATAATGAAGAGAATCCTGTGTTACCAAGCCAAAATCCAGAGTCAGAAAATGAAGAGAAAAGTACTAAAGAGAAAAAAACTTTAGAAGCTTTAAAACAATTAGGGCAGTCTAAAGTACCAACCCCAGCTATAGATAGTGATATCCATGCTTTAACAATTGTGGGCCAAATAGAAGGTCATAAAGTCTTATCTCCTAAAATAAAAACAACTAAATATGAGCATTTATTACCGCAGCTAATTGCTATAGAGGAAAACCCTAAAATTAAAGGGGTTGTTGTGGTTTTAAATACTGTAGGAGGGGATATAGAAGCTGGATTAGCAATTTCTGAGATGGTAAGTAGTTTATCTAAGCCAACAGTCTCCTTAGTTTTAGGAGGGGGTCACAGCATTGGAGTTCCTATTGCTGTTTCTACTGAGTATTCATTTATTGCAGAAACTGCAACAATGACAATTCATCCAGTTAGATTAACAGGAATGGTTTTAGGAGTACCGCAAACTTATGAATATTTAGAAAAAATGCAGGAACGAATTGTTAAATTCGTAGCTCAACATTCTAATATTAAGGAAGAAGAATTTAAAAATTTAATGTTTAAACGAGGAGAACTAGTTCGTGATGTAGGAACAGTATTAATTGGTAAGGAGGCAGTAGAATATAATTTAATTAATCAAACAGGAGGATTAGGACATGCAATCCAAAAGTTAAAAGATTTAATTGAGATAAAGAGTAAGCAAACTACTAATCCTAAAGGAACAATAGAGAGAGTAGAAGGTGAAAAGCATTGAATTATTCTATTATGGATGAAGAAACTTTAGCTTCAGCAGTAATATCAGATGATGAGACTACAAGATTAGAATTTAATCTGCAGGGGATGGTGATGGAGGTTGACCTAGATTCTGGGAAATTACTGCGGGTGATTAGTTCTAATCCTAGAGATTATTTATTGTATCAGCCAGGTCTTGAAGTTGGGTTTGAGCTGCAAGTCAAATAAATAAGTCACCCCTTTTAGGGGTGGGTTTATTTATAAGCTAATAAATAGTTTAAACTGACTGTTATAAGTTTTAAAATTTAAAAGCTAGTTAGAACCTTTTTTTAGTTTTTTTTTATGTTATAATTATAATCTAGGGCATATAGTTTAAGTATAAGACTAATTTTTTAAGACTTGCTCTAAGCTAAAACTTGAATTTGAGTTTTAAGTGAAGAGTTAAGGAGCGGTGTTAATGTTAATAGCCCTAGTGCAATTTAGTGGTGGTTTAACTCTTTTTTTATGTGGTATGCAGCAGATAAAACAAAGCTTTTCTCGACTTATAAGTCAAAAATCTAAGAAGGTCTTAAAATTATTAACCAATAATTTTTTGCTAGCTATTCTAACTGGAATAGCAATTACAATGCTAATTCAAAGTAGCAGTGCTGCTATAATAATTATTATTAGTTTAGTTAATTTAGAGTTATTAGATTTTCGTCAGGCAGTAGGAGTGATTATTGGAGCGAATATAGGAACTACAGTAACAGTGCAGTTGATTTCTTTTAAGTTAGATAATTATCTTGGTGGTTTTGTAGTAGGTGGGATGTTATTTTATTTGTTATATTATTTAACAAAAATAAAGTTTCATCGATGTTTTGGGCAGGGATTACTTTCTTTTAGTTTGTTATTAGGTGGTCTTAATCTATTAAACAGTAGTTTGATGGTGATTAAAGATAATCAAATTTTTAAAGAGCTGATTAATTTAATAATCCAATGGCCTTTATTTTCTCTTTTTTTAGGGGTAACGATAACTGCTGTAGTTCAAAGTAGTAGTGCAGTAACTGCTGTAGTAGTTGCTTTAGCCAAACAAAATTTGATGACACTAGAAGTTGCAATTTTACTAGCCTTAGGCAGTAATATCGGAACTTGCGTTACAGCTTTTTTAGCTGGATTGGGAACTAGTCGCTGGGCCAAATTGGCAGCCTGGGCTCATTTGTATTTTAATATTTGCGGCGTCATAATATTTTTGCCGTTATTACCATATTTTATTCACTTTTTAGAATTTCTTAATTCAGATTTAAGTCGTCAAATTGCTAATGCCCATACTTTATTTAATTTAGTAACAGCGGGGATTATTTTTATTGGGCGTAATAAATTTATTGCTGCAGTTTACAAAATAAATAAGATTTATTAATGAGAGGAGATTAGGAATGAACTTTTTAAAAGTTGTTATTTTAGGTATTGTGCAGGGTTTAACAGAATTTTTACCAGTTAGCAGTTCAGGTCATTTAGTTATTTTCCAACATTTTTTTAATATTAATGAGGGACTAACTTTAGATGTGTTTTTACATTTTGGCACTTTAGTAGCAGTAGTAATTGCTTATTGGGAAGATATAGTTGATATTATTACTTTCAAATCAGAATATAGAAAATTTACATATTACATTTTATTAGGGTCAGTTCCTGCAGGGGTAATTGGGATCTTATATCAAGACCAAATTGAGGGCATATTTAGTTCTGTGAAGATGGTTGGTTTTATGTTAATTATTACAGGTGTATTATTATGGTTATCTGACAGGATTTCTAATCAACAGCGTCAAATGAAAGAGATGACAGTAAGTGATTCTGTAATAATTGGTTGTGCTCAAGCTTTTGCTATTTTACCAGGAGTTTCTCGTTCTGGTTCTACTATTGTAGCAGGATTGTTTAAAGGGTTGGATAGGAAATTAGCTGCTAAATATTCTTTTTTATTATCTGTCCCAGTGATTGGAGGGGCAACTTTGCTGCAAGTTGTTGATTTAACTCAAGAAGGATTTGGTGCTTTTGGTCCTTTAGAAATATTTAGTGGAACTTTAGCTGCAGCTATTTCTGGTTATTTTGCTATTAAACTATTAGTTAAATTGATTAATCAAGAAAAATTAAGCATTTTTGCTTATTATTGTTGGGGGTTAGCTCTAATTATCATCCTCTTTTTTTAGTCTCTAAGCAGGATTTTGATTAATTGAAATAGAATATCATAAAAGAGGTGAAAAAGAATGAAAGAGACTTTAGAAAACATTTGGGCTAAAAGAAAATTTGAGTTTGGCGGTTTATTATTAATAACTATTAGTATTTTAGATATGATTACTAAATTTTCTCAATCAACAACTGGGGTAGTAGGAGTTGTAATTGCTGACTTTTTTCGTTTTTTAGCTGGGGATGGGCGGTTGGCTATTACTTTATTATTATTTGTTTGGGGCGTAGGTATGATTTATAGAAGTGAAATCAAATTTATTATCAATGCCCGAGGGATAGGCTTGGGAATTATTTTATTAATGTTTTTTAGCACTCTGCATTTAAATAGTACTCCTGCTAAAGAGTTTGTGACAGGTTTAAGAGGAGCAGGCGGGGGCATCATTGGAGCTACTATCCTTTATATCTTAAGGAAAACAGTAGCAGATACTGGTTCGTATATAATTTTAGGGACAGGCTTTATAATTGGATTACTATTATTATTAGATGTAGCTTTAGCTAATTTGCTAGAAGATTTAAAAGATTTATTTAGTAGTGCAGTAACTAAAAGTTATCACAAAATCAAAAGTATAGTAATTAAAACAATTAAGGGTATTAGAAATGCAGTACAGGGAATTATTTCTAGTGGTGCTAAATTAACTCAAAAGATTAAAAGTAATTCTAAGCAGGAGCAAGTTGAGCACAATAAATCACAATCTTTAGCGCAGCAAAAGACTGCTCGAGATAAAGTAGCTGCAGCTAAAGAAACTGTAGAAGATAATACAGCTACGACAACTAGTAGTAAACAAAATAAAAATCAGACAGTTAAAGCTAAAAAAAGCAACTCTAAAATTAAAGTGGAGTTAGATTCTGAAGAGGGGTATCAATTGCCTCCTTTAGATTTATTAGATAATGCTGGTGATTCTGAAGCTATGCACAATAATAAACAAGAAATTTTAACTAGAACTTTAGATAATTTTGGGATTAATGCGCAGGTAACAGATGTTAATTTTGGCCCTACAATTACAAGATATGAAATAGAACCTGCTCCTGGGGTGAAGGTAAGCAAAATAGTTAATTTAGCTGATGACATTGCTCTTTCTTTAGCAGCTTCTGATGTGAGAGTTGAGGCTCCGATTCCTGGTAAAGCAGCAGTAGGAATTGAAGTTCCTAATGATTCTCGCAAATTAGTTACTCTGCGGGAAATCTTAGAATCTGATAGATTTCAAGAAGCTGATTCTAAATTGACTATGGCTTTAGGTAAAGATATTGATGGACAAGCTGCTATTGCTGACTTATCTAAAATGCCTCATATGTTAGTAGCTGGAGCTACAGGGTCAGGGAAAAGTGTGTTTGTTAATGGTGTAATTAATAGTATGCTTTATAAGGCTACACCTGAGGAAGTGAAATTTTTATTGGTAGATCCTAAAATGGTAGAATTGACTATTTATAAAGGGCTACCTCATTTAGTAGCGCCAGTGGTTACAGACCCTAAAAAAGCTGCTACAGCCTTACGCTGGGTAGTAGAAGAAATGGAAAACAGATATGAATTATTTTCAGGCAGTAATTCTCGCGGTTTAGAAAGCTATAATCAACAATTAAAAGCAGAGGGCAAAGATCCTCTACCATATATAGTAGTAGTTATTGATGAATTAGCAGATTTAATGATGGTAGCAGCTAATGAAGTGGAAGATGCTATCTGTAGATTAGCACAAAAGGCAAGAGCAGCAGGGATTCATTTGATTCTTGCTACTCAGCGTCCTTCAGTAGATGTGGTAACAGGATTAATTAAAGCTAATATTCCGACTCGGCTTTCTTTTTCTTTGACTTCACAAACTGATTCTAGAACTATTTTAGACCAAGGTGGAGCAGAAAAATTATTAGGTCAAGGGGACATGTTATTTTCTCCTGTAGATGCTAACCAGCCTTTACGATTACAGGGTGCATTCGTATCAGAAAGAGAATTAAAAGAGGTAGTTGAGTTTATTAAAAGGCAAGAAGACCCTCAATTTGCAGAAAAAATAGCTGATATCAAAGATGATGATGTAGAAATTGAATTAGATGATGAAAAAGATGAGCTGTATAAAGAAGCAGTAAAAATTGTTGCTCAAGAACGTGCTTCTATTTCTTTATTACAGCGAAAATTGCGAATTGGTTATAATCGAGCGGCGCGAATGATTGATACTATGGAAAAAGAAAATATTGTTGGCCCTCATCGTGGTAGTAAAGCAAGAGAAGTTTTAATAAATGAAAATGATGTGGAGGAAATTTTAAATTGATGTCGAAATTAATTTATATGATACAGATTTTGTATATATAATAGTGAGATATATTGATAGTTGTCATCTTTTTTTTGCAAGTAGTTGTCAGACGTCTAGTATTTAAAGATATAGAAGATAGAGGAGGTTTGGTTATGATTAGACCAGATTCGAGGCCGCTTTATATTTTGGTCAAAGAAAAAATAGATGAAAAAATTGCTAATGGGACATATCAACCCGATGAACAATTACCATCAGAAGCACAATTGTCAGAAGATTTAGGTGTTAGTAGAGCAACTTTAAGAGAAGCATTAAGAGTTTTAGAAAAAGAAGGTAAAGTTAACCGCCGTCAAGGAGTGGGAACTTTTATTACAAAAAAAGCAGTGTTGTTTAAAAGTGGAATTGAAGAATTAAATAGTATTACTGAAATGATAGAAGAAATGGGTTTAGAAGCAGGAACAACTGATTTAGAATTAGAACTGGGGCAGAGGGACCAAACATTAGCTAAAGAATTAGAAATTAATCCTCAAGAAAACATGGCAGTTATTAACCGCACTAGAACGGCTAATGGAGAGGCAGTAGCTTATTGTGAAGATTATTTACCTCAAGCGCGCTTACCTAATGAAATTAAAGAAGAAGATTTAGGGGGTTCATTATTTGATTTTTTACAACAAAATTGTGAAATTTATATTACCTATGCTGTTGCTGATGTTATTCCAGTTTTAGCTAATTCTTTTTTAGCTGACAAGCTTGAAATAGATGAGGAGACACCTCTGTTATTATTGAAACAGATGCATTATAATGACCGTGATCACCCATTGTTATATTCAAAAAATTATTTTAGAAGTGATAAATTTGAGTTTCATGTAGTTAGGAATAGGAATTAATTTTAAGTTTAAGACTGAGTTCTAAATTAAGGAGAAGGTTAAATTAGTGGACCAAGGTTCAAACTTAAGTTTGAACTTATACTTATACTTTAAAAATCCAGGGGGGAAAAGAATGAACAGAAAATCATTATTTGTGGTTGCTTTATTATTATTAGTTGCTTTAGTGGCAGGTTGTGTAGGCGGAGAAGAAGCTCAAGAACAAGAACAATCATCACAGGAAGAACAAGTAGAAGAATTAAATGTAGGTATTGTCTTGTCTAGTGGTGGAAAAGGGGATAAGTCGTTTAATGATTCTGCTTTAAGAGGTTTAAGCAGAGCTAAAGAAGAAGGTGTAATTTCAGATTATAAGTATTTAGAACCAAAGCAGGTTTCAGTTGTAGAGAAAAACTTAAGGTTTTTAGCAGAAGAAGGTTATGACTTAGTTATTGGGGTAGGATTCATGCAAAAAGATGCGGTAACTAAAGTTTCTAAGGAATTTCCTGATACTAATTTTGCTATTATTGATGAAGTAGTTAATAATGATAATGTTGCCTCAATTACTTTTAAAGAGCATCAAGGTTCTTTTTTAGCAGGAGCCTTTGCAGCATTGATGACTAATCATGATGAACTTGAAGGTATTAATGAAGAGCAAGTAGTTGGATTTTTAGGTGGAATGGATATGCCGTTAATTCACAAGTTTGAATTGGGATATACTTCAGGTATAGAATATATTAACAAAACTGAGGATACTAATGTTAAAGCTAAAGTTGCTTATGCCGGAGGTGACCCTCAAGCATTTAATGACCCAGCTAAAGGTAAGGAGATTGCTCTATCTCAATATGATTCTGGAGCAGATATTATTTATCATGCTGCTGGTGGAACTGGCGGAGGATTATTTAATGCGGCTGAAAAAGTAGGACGATATGCAATCGGTGTAGACTCTGATCAGGATTATATTGAACCAGGTCATATTTTAACTACAATGCAAAAAAGAGTAGATAATGCTGTTTATGATATTGTAGAAAACTTAAAAGATGATGACTTTACTGCAGGAGTTAAAGAATATGGATTACCTAAAGAAGGTATTAAAGTGTCTTTAAGTGGTTTAGGGCCAATGACTCAGGCGGCATTAGAATCTGGTGATATTAGTGAAGAGGAAGCACAAAAGATTAAAGATATGAAAGATATGATTCCAGCAGAAGTTAAAGATAAAATTAAAACTATTAGAGAAAAAATTATTGCTGGTGAAATTGAAGTGCCGAATTATTTAGAGCAAGAAAGCAGTGAAGAGTAAACAGTAAAGAGTGAAGAGTGAAGAGTGAAGAGTGAAGAGTGAAGAGTGAAGAGTGAAGAGTGAAGAGAGACAAGGAACAAGAGACAAGGAACAAGAGACAAGGAACAAGAGACAAGAGATAAG
>JBNJFD010000089.1:0-8326 GCA_051746525.1 Bacillota bacterium
TTCTTCTGCCTTAGCTATAACTTGTTCTTGATTAACAATAAAAGTTTCTCCTGCTTCAATTACTAATGCTTTAGCATTTACTTTACTCATATTATCTATAGTAGTTACACCAACTGTTGGAATGTCAAAACGGTGATCCTGTTGTGGTTTACTAACTTTAGCAACTACAACTTCTCCTTGACCTAATTCCCCACCGCGTAAAATAGCTTGGTCTGTCCCTTCAATTGCCTCTACAGCCATAACTGCTTGGTCTTTAACTACTACAGTCTGACCAATATCTAAGCGCCCAATTTCTTTAGCCATTTTAAAACCGTATTTCATATCAGCTGCAGTATTTTCGTCAGCTTCATTAGTAGTTAAAGTTCCCGCTTGAGGGAAAAATTGTTTCATCAATTTAGTTTGCTCTCTAACTGTAATACCTTCTGATTCTAATTCATTAACTATCGCCAACATAATTGCATCATCATTTTTTTCCGGCAGTTGAGCTAATAGTTGTTTGAAGCGCTGGTCTAATTCAATTCCTTGAAATAATAATTCTTTAGTTACTTTACCTAACATTACTACTTCTGAAACTTCAGCTTCTTTTAAAGCACTGATGATTTTATCTAATTGTCCTACTTCTATATGCTCAGTAGCAGGAACTATCTCTTGTAATTGTTCAGTCCTAGCCTCAGGAGTAACAGTAATTGCCATTAAATTTAAACCGACCTGCTGTGCTCCTTGAGCAAATAAAACTGGTAATTCTCCATTTCCTGCTAGTAAAGCTAATTTAGCAGTCATAGTTTGCCCCCAATCACTTTAGATTATAATTATTTATTTTCGAGTTTTTAGTTTAGTTTTATACTTATAATATTATATTATTAATGCAGTTGTTTCGGTCACTTCGTGTGGTCCTCGGCGCTGTGTTTGGCATTGAGTGCGGTCCCTCCGTGTTTTTTAAAAATCAAAAAAACACTTCGTGTAGCCCTCATCGCTGTGCTTAGAGCTCATTTTAGTAAGCAAGCTATATGCTTTAGTTTTTGCTAATTGCCTGCTATCTACATATACCCCGCTGGGCATTACGCAAAAACCTCAAGAAATGTTCTATCATGGGGCTGCTATCTAATTCTTGATCCATTTTTTCAATGGCTTCGGAAACATTTAAGTTAGAACGGTATAAAATTTTATAGGCTTCTTTTATTTTTTGTCTCATTTCTGGTTCAACATCATTTCTTCTTAATCCTACTGAATTAATTCCATTTACTGCTGCAGGATGTCCGTCTACTAATACATAAGGTGGTACGTCTTTTACTACTTTAGAATCGCCACCAATCATTGACATTTCACCAATTCGAACAAATTGATGTACTCCTACTAAAGCACTAATTACTGCCTTATCTTCTACCTCAACATGACCTGCTAATTGAGAACTATTGGACATGATTATATTATTTCCTATTTTACAATCATGAGCAACGTGGGTATAGGCCATGAATAAGTTGTTATCCCCAATTTTTGTTACTCCACCGCCTTCTTCTGTACCGCGATGAATAGTTGTAAACTCACGAAAAGTATTGTCATCTCCAATTTCTAAAAAACTTTTTTCACCTTTGAATTTTAAGTCTTGTGGTTCTTGTCCAATTGAAGCGCTGTTGAATATTTTATTATTTTCCCCTATTGAGGTCCAACCTTTAATTACAGCATGGGCACCAACTTCAGTACCTTCTCCTAATTCTACATTTTCTCCAATAATTGCATACGGGCCAATTTTTACTTTTTTAGCGATTTTAGCATCTGGATGAACTACAGCAGTTTCATGAACTTCTTTTAATCGTACTACATTATCTTGTTTTTTGCCCATTGAAATCTAGACTCCTCTCTATTATTTCTCCTGGATAAAGCAGGTTAATTTGCCATCTGCTACTACTTCATCATCAACATAAGCTTCAGCTTTCACTTTACCCATTCGTCCTCTTAATTTTAGGATTTCAACTTCTATTTTTAATTGATCGCCTGGTTTAACTGGTTTTCTAAATCGAGCTTCATCAACTTTACCGAAATAAGGCACTTTATCTTCTGGGTCTTCCACAGTTTGTAATAATCCAATCCCTGCTACCTGCGCCATGGCTTCTATAATTAAAACCCCCGGCATGATTGGGTGCCCTGGAAAATGACCAGAAAAAAATCTCTCATTAGCAGTTACATTCTTAATTGCTACAATCTTATCTTCAGGGTCAGCCTGCAATACTCTATCTACTAGCAACATAGGGTACCTATGTGGCAAAATTTCCTTTATTTGATCAATGTCTAACATTTTCTTAATTCCTCCCTACAAATTTAGTTTTTAATTTTTTAGCTAATTTTGAATTAAGCATATGACCTGACCTAACAGCAATAATATGCCCTTTAAATTCTGGAGCCAACATCATATCTCCAATTAAATCAAGCACTTTATGCCTGGCAAATTCATCTGAAAAACGCAATTTATTAATTGGTCCCTCATCATCAACTAAGACTGCATTATCCAGGCTGCCACCTAATGCCAATCCTGCCTGCTGCAGTTGTTTAACTTCATGAGCAAAACCAAAAGTCCTGGCTGGAGCCACTACATCTTCATAATTATCTTCAGCATCATTATACTCAAAAAACTGATCATTAATAGCTTGGTGGTCTCCTACAAAAGTATAACTAATTTTGAAATCTTGATCCGGCAGCACTGTTAAATACTGCTCCCCTTCTTTAATATATAAGGGCTCTTTAACTTGGTAAATCCTTTTCTCAACCTGTTGCTCTTTAAGTCCTACTGTAGTAAACAAATCATAAAAAACTTTAGAACTTCCATCAGTAACAGGCGGCTCCTGCGCGTCTATTTTTATTAACAAATTATCAATCTTTAAAATATTAATTACTGATAAAAGATGTTCAATAGTATTAATTTCTATTTCAGAATTTCCTATAGCTGTACATCTATTAGTAGAAGTTATATTGTCAACATCAGCTTTAATCTCTGGTTCTTCTGGCAAATCAATTCGTTTAAATACAATTCCTTGATTTGGAGGAAGAGGATGACAACTAATGCTGACATCTTGACCTGTATGAAGTCCAATTCCTGTATAACTAAACTCTTTCTTGATTGTCTGCTGCATCCTGTTCAAACAAATCCCTCCTTTCTCTATCTTCGATAGTACTCTAATAACTGTTTATATTTCTGCCCTAATTCAGACTGTGGTTGATAAAAAATTTGTTCAGGACTGCCTTGCTCTACAACTACTCCTTGTTCTAATAATAAAATCATATCAGCTACTTTTAAAGCAAAAGAGACTTGATGAGTCACAATTACAACAATTCTTTTACTATTAGCAGCAGTTAAATCTTCAATAACATCTAATACTTCTTTAACTAAAATAGGATCTAAAGAAGCAGTTGGCTCATCTAATAATAACAAATTAGGATCTATAATTAAAGCCCGAGCAATACCAACACGCTGCTTTTGCCCGCCGCTTAATTCCTGCGGATAAGCATCTTTTTTATCTAATAATCTAACTTGCCCTAAAATTTGCTGCGCTAATTGAGTTATTTCTGTTTTGCTAATATCAGTTTTAATCAAAGGCAGCATTACATTCTGCTGCACTGTTAAATGATTAATTAGATTAAAATTTTGAAACACAAACCCAATCTTTTGACGTAAGGTTAATAACTGCTTAGTAGTTAATTCTAACATAGAAATGCCATTAAGCAAAATTTTTCCGCCATCAGGCTCTGTCAAACGATTTAAACAACGGATAGTAGTTGACTTGCCGCAGCCGCTAGGTCCCATAATTACAACTGTTTCACCTGCTTGAGCTTTAAAATCAATCCCCCGCAGTACCTGTTGAGAACCATAACTTTTAGTTAAATTAATAACTTCTAGCATAATCCCTCCATCTTAAAAATAAGTTTGGCGTTGATTTAACAACCTTAATAACCCTGGTTTCCCAGCCGGAACAATAATTTGCCTCATTATTTGCCCATAATTAAAACCTAAGGCTGCTCCTGCTCTAAATTCCCTTGGCGATATCCCAGTAATAGTTTTAGCTTCTTTAAAGAGCAGTAATCCCAAACCACTGCCTAACAACCAAAAAGACCACTGTGGTAGATAAGGGCTGTTAAAGCCTGTTAAATAAATAATACTTCCTAAAGTTACTCCCCCCACTGCTGCACTATAATATAGAGCACTATTTTGATACCACTTTTGACCGCGATTTAGTTGTTGTAAAGAACTAACAATTAGCCCCTGGTCAAATAATAATGATAACACAGTACAAATAACAGCTGTCACAGCAGTTAAGATGATTTTAACCTCACTTAAGATTTGATAAATCTGACTGCGCAAATTAGGAACTATTACTCCCGGTGGAGCATCATAAACAGTAAAGGGCTGGTTTATTATATCTTCAATTTGACTTTTAACTGCTGTTAAATTAATATCTTCAGCAGCTAACAAAATAGAAATCTCATCTCCAGGCAGCACTTTCCCCGCTAAATATTGATCTAATAAATCAACACTAGCAGTTATTTCTTCATCCTTCAATTTAGGTAAAGCCTGCTGCATATATTCTAATTCTTCAGTAATTGCTGCAAAATCTATTTTTTTTATTGCTTTTAAGCTTGTCTTAATTTCCTGTAGTTTTGCTTCTGCCTGCTCATTTTTACTCCCTTTAATCTTAGTTATTAATTCTGGTCTGATGATCTCTTTTACAGCAGTGGAAAATTCACTCTGTGGTGCTGCAATTAACTTATCAATGCCGCTGTTAAATTCCTGCACCCGCTGCTGCCAAGCTTGGATTTCTCTTAACAACGGATTATAGCGATTAATATAATTTATAATTCCAGTAGTATTAGTATCTATTTTTATAACTAACTTATTAATATTATCTTCTAATTGCTGCAAATTATTATAATATTTCGAGCCTGCTGTGAATTCCTGCTTAGTCATTGTCACTTGTTCTTTAAGAACAGCTAACTCTGCTGTACCTTCTACAATTAAACTTTTCACAACTTCTAACTTTTTAATTACAACTACTAATTGCGTTAATCTCTGCTCTAAAGACAGCAAATCCTGCTTTAAGCTAGGTAAGTCAAATTCCTGCACTTGACCTTGATAAGCTGCCACTTTATTATTTAATCGTTCTAACTCTCCTGTAGTATTGTTTAATAATTCCAAAGTAGAAAAGATTTCTTCTAGATTAGCAACTACCTGATTAGCAGCACTAAAAGTACTATCTAATTGAGGCAGTAATTTATTTAATTCCTGTACTAAACCAGCTAAGTTATGACGCGGATTACTAATTTCAACTTTCCCTACAGCAGTTTTATTATTATCTGCTCCTGTTGTATAGGCTAATTCATCTAAAATCTCGCTACTATCCCCAATAGTAATTACCGCTGTTGCTATCATATCATTTACACTGCTAACCCGCAAGTGGATTTCACCTTTATTTTTAGCCGGAATCACCAATTTATCACCAACCATTAGCTCTTTGTTGGCAAACATTTTAATCTTTACTTCAGCAGCATAACTAGATAAAAAGCTTTTCATTTCCGTCATTGTTTTAACTAATGAATCTAAATTACTAGTATTACTTTCTGTTACATTATAAGCCTCAAAAGAATAGCGTTCATTAATTTCAGCCTCTATTTGCTCACCTAATTCAGATAACTGCTCTACTTTTTTATCCATTGGAAACCTAATTCCCACACTTTGATAACTATCTAAAATCTGTTCAACTTCTTCTTTGACTTGCCCTGAAAACTGTGCTTCTTTAATTATTATTTCTAAGTTATCTCCATCAGGAAAAGTAAAAGCTACATTTTGCAAATCTGCTATTTCTGCCTCCAATAATTTAGCAGTTTTATCTTTCAAACCATTAATTGTGAGCCGCGGTTCTGTCATAATAGAAGTAGTGCTTACTCCTTCAATCTCTTTGAAATAATCTTCTAGCTGCAAAAATACTGCTCTAGTTTTATATTTATCAGCTACAGCAATAAAAGCATTACTTTTGCCGGCTAAACTAATACCGCTAACTACTTTAGACCCTGGTATCTTATCTTGTACAATAGCTTTAATCTGTGTTACTATCTCTGCTCTACGCTGCTGATCTATAATTAATAACAAATCATTATTTTCATAATCTCCAATTAAACTATTTACTGCATCACCAAAATAATAATCACTAACATCTCCAATTACTAATGCAAGTAAGGAACTTAATAAAATGGTTACTACTAACAAAATTATTAAATCTTTTTTGAATTCCGATTTAAAAAGCAGCATCTTATTCACTCCTGTCCGCAAAAATTATATCTTAATTGCGGTTAAGAGTAAACAAAATCCTGCTAGTAAATTATTCTTCTAATTCAAATTCCATTTGTACTTGGCCCTGAGCGTCAATGCTGCCTGATTCTAGGTCTACTACAATTTTATCACTCTGGATCCACTCACCATCTTCTTTAATTTCAGCTTGTTCTGTGATTATCATCCGCTCTGTCTCAGCATTATAATCTAACTTCTGACCGCGAATCTGCTGCCCATCATATTCCATATAAACATCTTTTTCAGCCAGCATATTATCAGTTGCTAACCACAGTTTTAAATAACCACTAGTTAAATGAATTTTTTCTTCTCCTGTAGTAGTATCTAAAGTTACATTTTCTCGAGCTTCTAATTGATCTTTTTCTAAATCAAAATTCAGTTTTTCGCTACTGATTATTTCATCAGGTCGCTCTAAATTGACATCCCCTAAAAAGAGTAACAGATTATCTTCTGTATGCATTTCTAATTTATCTGAAGTAACAAAATTATCTTTATAATCTAAAACTACATTCCCGATTGCTATTCGCAAATTTTCTTTCTTTTTATATTTTACTCTATCAGCTGTCAGTTTAGCCTCTTCTTCTTTATTATCTGAAGTTGCTTGAATAGGAACTCTTAAGCTAAAACTTAGCACTATAATTACTAGTATAACTAGTTTATTTTTCATCATTGACAGCTCCCTCTACTTTGAAGGTCATGCTCACATCACCACTAAAATCAATCACTTCTGTTTCTAAGTCTAAATCCATTTTTTGAGCAGTTAATTTGCCGTCATCCATTTGCACTGTTACACCAACATCAGTAGTTAATTTCTTTTCTGCTTCATGCCAGGCAAAAAAATCAGAAAAAATCTGGTCACCATTAACCTCTACTAGAGAAACATTACCATATAACTCAATATCTTTATCCTGCTCAAAATAAACTATTTTATCAGCATCAACTTTGTATTCTAGTTTCTGCTGAGAATACAATTTGCCTTCTTGTATATTTTTAAGGATAATCTTTACCGGTTCTTCCTCTTTTACTTTCGGCTGAGTAATTGTTTCAGATTCAATATGCCATCTTCGTGACCCATTACTATAATTCAACAATTGAGGTTCATTAACTTGATATTGATAATCAGCTATATCTTCTTTAGTTTCTGTCTTTGACTGCTGCAGCATATAAAACCCAACTGCTCCTCCTCCGATAAGTAAGAACACAATTAGCCATGGGTATACTTTATTATTCGTCAAGATCATCTAAAATACCTCCTAGATCATCATCGAAAAGCATCCCTTCTTCTTCATTCGACCCAAATTTAACTCCACCTCCTGGAAAAGCAAGGATTTGATACTGGAACCAAATTTCTTCCGAACTGTGGTCATAAGCTAAAGAAATGCTACGGCAATGAAGTCTTTTCTCGACACTTATCTCTGCTTTATCTAGTTCATCTCTTTCAAAATCATAACTGCTGTTTAATAATAAATGCCAATTCCATTCTTCTGGGCCAAACTCCCAATCCAGTTTGTTATCCCATTTTATCACTTCGGATTGATTTAAATCAAGTTCTGCAGCAGTTTCATATCCAAAATTATTATAATCGACTGCTAAAGAAGTTACAGTTTTTTTAAATAAGCTCTCATTTAAATCATAAGCTACTATTGTATCCCATTGATAATGGTCTTTAAAATCCAAATTCAACTGACTTTTCAGCAATTCATAATCTTCATTTAACACATCATAACCTGTTTCCACATAAAAACGGCTGCCATCATATCTCCATTCTAAACGCTCATCAATTGTATGTTCTTCTTTTTTCTGCACAAATCTATCCGGCGCTTCTCCTGTCCCAAAATTATAATTATGTGTCACTTTATTATTCCAATTATCCAACAGCCTAGTGTTGAGAACCAATCTGCTCTCATGAAACCAGCGACTCTCTCCCGTACTGTAATAATCCTGTTGGAAATTCTGGTCAATTATCACACTATTATTCAGCGGAGCACTCATTAC
>JBNJFD010000090.1:0-3245 GCA_051746525.1 Bacillota bacterium
ATTAGTCCGTTCATTAATTTTAATTGTTCCTTGGTCTACTAGATGCTCAAGATTAGATTTTATTTTCTCTGGTTCAGCATTTTCTAACTTAAAAATTTGTGTTTTTAATTCATTATAACTTGATTTAATCTTTTCTTGAGAAGCAACATAAATTGTGTCTTTTATCACCTTATAATCTAAGCCCTGGGTTTTAGTTAAGGCATCTAAAGCATCGTAAACTGAAACATCATTCAAATAGAGTGTAACTGTGCCTTGCACTGAACTATCAATAGCAATATTCATCTTTGTCATCTCTGCTAAATTCCTGAAAGCCTCAGTTAATGGTAACTCGCTAAAATTAATATCTAACTTTTCTTGGTTATCAGCATGAACCGAAAAATTTATAATAAATAACGCTATAATTAGCAACATTATTATTCCAATGTTTTTAAATCGTTTAATTTTGATTACCCCCTTGTACTTGATTTACTGCTTCTTCCCCTTGCGGTCTACTGCCCAGCCAAAAAGTGAATTTTTTATTATCAATTTTTAGTACTACATTATTTTTATTTATTTCTACTAATTTAAATCCCTTTATCTCTTCACCAACAGTCAATCTCTTTATTTCATTACCAGCTACCATAGTTACTAAAGTTCGAGTATCAGTACTTAAAATCCCTAATAGTTTAAAAGAAGGACGCTTATTTTCAGATTTAGAGTTTTGTTGCGATTCTTCTTCCGGTAGAGATTTTTCCTCTTTTTCTGCTCTATCATCTTGTAAATCTTCTAAGTTAAGTTCTGATTTGAAGGGTGAAATAATCGGAATATCATCATCTTCTTTATTAGTAGAATCAGATAATTCAACTTCTACCTTTTCTTCTATCTGCAGCGGCTGATTCATCTGCTCTTCAAATTGGGCTAACTGGTCTAACTTGTGCTGCCAATTATTACTATAATATAAATACAAGCCGCTACTTAAAGCAACTATCAACAGAATAACAACCCATTTTTTCAATTATTGATCAGCCCCTTCAATGGGAAAGATAAGAATTAAAGAAACTCCTAATTCCTCCCCTGTATTATTAACTATAAGTTCTTGCGTATTATGACTATACTTAAGTTCGGCTAAAAAATGATAAATTTCTTCAAATTGCCCCTTAAGATCAAAAGTAAGCTTTAAATTTTGAATTGGATTAGAATTAAAGTTTATATCCTGAACTACTTGATAACCGTTCAATCTAATAATAAAATTATTAATCTGCTTAGTAGTCAAAAAATCTGTATTACTTTGTTCCTGCAATTTTTCTTTTAATTTCTTATTCTTAAGCTGCAATTCTTTTAAGGTGAGAAGTTTTTTCTTATTATCTTCAAGTTTATTAATTTTTTGACTGAGTTCAACAACTGCTTTGTCTTTTTTAGCTTCTAATTTATTATAGACTAAAAAATAATAACCCGTAGCTAATAAGATAATAATCAGTAGAATAATCCCTAGTTTGCGATTCATAAGCTTACTCTCCTTTCTGCAATTGGCCCTCAATCATAAATAAAACAAATTCTTTACGCTTATTGATTTCCCCTAAATAAAACTTCTGGAATAGGCTTGTCTTTCCTAATTGCTCGTTTAGCAAATTCAAATACTGCATATTGGCAGCAATTCCACTAATACTAAATTTTGGTTTTTTAAATTCTAAACTCTGCAATTGGATATTAGGAGAGGCAAGCAGACTCAACTCTTTTAAAACTTCTTCAGACCTAACCATTTCTTCCATCTGTTGCTGCTTAGTCTCAATTTTTTGCTTGATATTAGTATTTTCTTTTTCTAACTCTTCAATTTGGGCTAACTTTTCTTCTAGCTGTTGATTTTGTTTGGCCACAACCTGCTGCTTTTCTTTTAGAAATTTCAGTTCTAAATAACTATTTATAGTATAATAGCCAACGATAAAAGTTAACACAATAGCTATTATAATTAATATAAAATAAATAAGTCCTTGTCTTTGTTCCCAAATAAATTCTTTTGTCAGAAAGTTAACCACTAAATATTCCTCCTATCTACTCTGTTTTTTCACGCAGGGCTAATCCCTTAGCCACAGAAAATTCACTTTCATCTAACCTTTGAGTAGTAATCCCTACTTGATTTTCTAGGTATCCTTTAATCCCCTTGACCTTACTACTCCCCCCCGTCAAAAACAACTTAGAAACAGTACCTCTATATTCAGACTGAAAATAATCTAATGAACTATAAATTTGAGTCCGTATTTCTTCAAGTACTAATTTTAAGTCTTCACGTTCAATTTCAGTCTTCTTATATTCTTCTGCTTCCTCTATCGTCATATCATTAATTTTAGATAATCGTTCACTAATATGCTGTCCTGCAAATCCAAAACTTCTAATAAATACCGGTTGTCCATTTTTAGCAATTATTAAGTCAGTCTTATGTTTACCAATATCAATTAAAGAAACTGTTTGCTGTAAATTAGGCCGGTAGTGATAGAGAAATCGAATATTAGCATGGAATTCTGTTTCTATTACCTGTGGTTTAAACCCTAGTTCTTTCATCTGTTCAAATTTATCTTCGATTAATTCTTTATCTACTGCTAAAGCAATCACATACTTATCAGCAAACAAATCAATTTCTTCATACTGTAATATTAAATTAGAATCTTCAAATTCTAATTTAATCATCTGTTCTATCTCATCTTCAGCTAAATTTTCCGGCACATCAAGAAATTTAATTCTAATTTGATTACTATTAATAGCAAGAATTAAATCTTTGCTATTAAATTCTTCTTTAATCTCTAAAGTTAACCCTTCGTACTCTGAAGTCTTGAAAGAATTATTATTAAATTGAGCTACACGAATATTATCTCCTATATCTATTCCAATCGAAGCCCCTGAATCAAATAGTCCGAACACACAAACACCTCCTATATTATACTTTAATTTTTATTGACTTCTAACTCCTCTATTTTAAAATAATCAATTCTAACTCTACCATCTCCATTATCATTATTAACAGTTAAAACTGGTCTAAAGGTTCTTACTTCTGCATCTATTTCAGTAAGATTCAACTTGGTAGGTACATTATCTGCTCCCGTAAAATAACCAACAAAAGTTTGCCACTCATCACTAACTGCTAAAGAAACATCATCAGCTGCTACATAATAATCATCTATCACCTCAGCACTATCATTACTACCATTCAGCCCTTGAATTCCAATTGAACACTTTTGACCGCCTGAATTAGCTGCTTCTTCCTGTTTAATTCT
>JBNJFD010000090.1:3345-8322 GCA_051746525.1 Bacillota bacterium
CCATAAGTTACTTCCTTGTCCTTTACCTTTGCCTTTATCATTTCCGTTACTAACACCAAAATAATCCCATATCTGACTTTTGAAATCTAAATTAATAGTCTGCTGCTCCTGATTAGGGTTAATCCAATTATTAAATTTAGCAAAATTATTATAATCAATCATAATTTTCGGCGCTTCTTTTTTAGCAGCTAATTTCTTCTCTTGATTATCCACAACACCTTGACTACTAATTATGAGCTGCTCTTCACTATTAATTTCAACTGTAGTCTCATAAGAACCCGTTCCTAAATCATTAGAATTTGGCCCTAAAGCAATTGCACCTGATTCTAAATCATTCAATTTCTCTTCTAAACCAGCTCTGGCTAACTGTTTAGCTTCTTCTAACTTTTTATCACGTTCAAGACGATTAGTATTATTATAAATGATAGTATTCATAGCAGTAATAAATATAATTGACACTGATAATAGGATCATACTTAAAATCAAAACTGCTCCTTCATCATCTCTAAACTGCATTATTTAATCACCACCTAAGTTAGCAGAGCTTCAAGCAAAATATCAATTTGTAGTATAATTAACAGCCCCAATATGAAAGAATCGCGTGGTCTGATGTTTAAAGTCTCCACTTTCGAGAGTAATCTTTACTTCAATCAAACCATCTTCAGTTTCAGTAAATTTAATTTCTGTTATCAAATTTTTATATTTTTCAGGAACCTGCTCCATATAATTACGAGTTACTTCCGAGTCTCCATCACGATCTTTATCTAATTCCAATTCTAATTCAGTCTCACTTACTACTTCATAATCAATTGCCTGACTAATATCTCTTTCTAAATAAGAAATAAACAATTCACTATTCTCAAAAGTTTGCGTCTGGTTAGTATTAAACTCCCACATCTGGTACTGACTAATAATCGTTCCCGATAAAGCAGTAGCCAACATTCCTACTAATGCAACTACCATTACTAGTTCTAATAAAGTAAATCCATCTTCTGAGCCTAATAAACTTTGGCAAAATTTCATCTCAAATCACCACACCAATTCCCAATTTAAGATCACTAATTAATAATCAACAAAGAATGAATTCAAACTACTTTTCACACTCTCTCAACTATTAATTAGTTCTTAATTATCCCAAAAAACTTTCTGATAATTTAATGATTCATCATCAGCAGGCTTACCATTATTTCCACCTGCATAATCATAAACAATGTCACCACTACCTTCATTTAATTTCCAATAGCCAACTAATCCTAACTCGCCACCACTCAAATCTTCATATTTGAATTTATCAATTTTATTAGTGCTGTCAATATTACTTCGGTCTGTTTCCCAAACTCTTAACTCTTTTAATTGACAAGCTGTATATTCTGAATAATCAACATCATCCCCATGACTAAAAGATAATAATAATGGATAGTCATTGTTAAGTACTTCTCCACTACTGTCAATACTATTTTTTAAATTCCCATTTAAATACAATTGCTGTTTGCTACCATCATAAACTCCAGCTAAATGATACCATTTATTATTTTCAAGATTAACTTTTACAGTTCTAGGAGAACCTGATTTATAATTTATAGAAAACTCTAAATCTCCATTTGGTAAATATTCAAACCACCACACAAATTCATTCTCATCCGTATAAGTCCCTTTAGCTACTGGTACAGCTGGAAAAGTGGTTGGCCTGCTGTTAGCCCTAAACCAAAATTCAACAGTAAAAGGAGCACTCATATCTAAACTATCACTATCATTAATTTCAACATAATCATCTATCCCATCAAAATTCAAAGCATATTCCTTATTTCTCTTATCAGTTACTATAGTATCTAGCGTAACTTGACTGTCCTGCCAACTAACTGTTGCCTCAACTTGCTGTTGGAACGAGTGACTATTATAATCTGAAATACTTATTTCTCGATTAAAATCTATTCTATAGTCAGTAATTGTAGTTGATTCTGAGTCAGCTATAGTAGTTAATTCACTTTTAAAATCAGCAGTTGAACTTAAGTTTCCTGCCTTAGCTTTCATCTTTTCAATTGAATTTTTAGCTAATTCAGTCGCAATCTGATGTGCTTGCATATCTTCTAAGGCTCCTGTACTAGTATGCCAATAACCCATTACCGAAACTGCTAAAATACCCAACACAGCAGTTCCTAAAATTATTTCTAAAAGAGTAAAACCTGATTCAGATTTAAGATAAAACATAACATTTCACCACACAGACTTAAATATAATTGAAAATTGATAATTTAGAATGGATAATTAAAACCAAACCAAAACACAATTTAAATCATGAGTTGGGAGCCCAGGCCAAAAAGCTTGGCCCGGTAACCCAAAAATTATCTTACTACTAATTAAAATTAATTAGTAGTAGTAATCTTAGAACTTTCACTAGTTATATAATATCCCGAATTATTATCTCCTAGTTCATCTTGACTTCCAGAATCAATATTTGGCCCTTGACTAATTGTTCCATTATCAGAAATATCCATACTATCATCATCACTTTCAGGGTCATAAGCTACAATATAATGTTTGTTGTTATCACTAACATCATAAGAATAATTAGTTGTATCCACATTTAAATCTGATAGTTCATCTGGATATTTCCCATTATTATCATCATCTAACTTATACTGCTCTAAAGCAGTCTGAATACTTGATAAACTAGCCTTCGTACTACTCAACTGGGCATCACCTTGAATATCACCAATCTGTGGTACTACAATTGCAGCTAAAATACCAATTACTGCAACAACAACAATTAATTCTAATAAAGTAAATCCTGCTTCTTTCTTTAACATTTCTTTCATATCATTTTCCTCCTTAAATTTTATTTACAATTTATTTTGCTGATGGTAAAGACGGTGGACTATCAGCATCTAGTTTCTTTTCTACTCCAAATTTAAGACTAATTACATATAAATAGTCATCAATCTTACCATCATTATCAAAATCAAGTTTAGTACTAACTACATATTCTCTTCTATTTTGAAAAGTACGATATCTAAAATCATATTCAGTTATCTTAAATATAGATAAATCCTTAGGATATTGCAAATTATCATTCCTAGCCTTATATTGGGCCAACATCTTCTGTAGATTAATCAAACTAGCTATCTTTTCTTTCTGTTCTGCTTGACGTTGAAAATCAATAATATAAGGTACTACTAATCGAGCCATGATTGCAACCACCATTACTAACAATAAAACCTCTAAAACGGCAGGATCTTTTTTCTAAACCACCACTTAGTTTTCTGGTCTTGTTCATTTTCCCTTTCCTCTTTCAGAAGCACCACCTCCTTAAAAACTAGTTACCAGTAAGACAGTTAAGCAGTTTACAGTTGAAGTCAAAACCTTATAATTCAAAAACAAACAGCAAAAGCTGAACAATTAAATTAAAAAATAATATGCCATATCTTACTAAGTATAACTTTATATTTTTTCTTCTTTCTTTTTAACTGCTTCACTGGCTACTGTCTTACTGTCAACTGCTTTTCACCCCATCCCCTGCGACATCTTAAAGATAGGTAAAATAACTGAAGCAACTATGCCGCCAATAACTACTGTCAAGAAGATGATCATTATTGGTTCTAAGAGTGAGACCATCTTCTCAAATTTTTCTTCTACTTCGTCTTCATAAAAATCTACAATATCCTCTAGTTTTTCATCTAATTCACCTGTGTTTTCACCGACTTGAATCATTTGTAGAGCAATTCCTGGAAAAACCTGCTGCCGTTCTAGAGCTGTAGTAATATTAATCCCATCTTTAATCCGTAATCGAGCTGTTTCCAATTTGTTTCTGATTACTGCATTACCTATATTTCGATTTACTATCTGCATACTCTGTAGAAAAGCCACTCCACTTTTTTCTAATAAACTTAAATTTTTAGCAAATACAATTAAAGAATTTTCTAAAATAAAAGAACTTAAGACTGGAACTTTAAGCAGTAATCCATCAATTTGTTCTTTGCCAGTTTCAGTCTGATAATAATAATAAATCACGACTATACTTCCTATTAAGACTGATAATACTGCCCACCAATAACTAGTCATAAATGAACTAATCCCTAGTACTATTTTAGTCGGTAGGGGTAATTCTACATTTAACTTTTGAAAAGTTTCCATGAATTTCGGCAGAACTGTCACCATTAACAATACTAATACTAAAATTGAGGCCATCATTGTAATGGCTGGATAACTAATGGCAGAAACAATTTGTTTCTTCTGCTCGTTCTGTTTTTTAAAATACTCACCTAAATTAGTCAAAGTCTGGTCTAAAAAACCACCTGCTTCCCCAACTTCTACTAACTTAATAAAGTAATTCGAAAAGACCTCTGGATGCTGTTTTAATCCATCAGATAAACTTTTCCCTTTTTCTATCTCCAGGGCCAAATCTTCAGTCACTTCCCGCAAAGTCTTATTTTCAATCTGTTGGGCCAAAGAATTCAATCCATCAACAATTGGAATCCCCGACCGCAGCATCGAAGCTAACTGACGACAGAACAAATATTTATCTTTTAACCCCACACTTTCGGAAATTAATTCAATACTATTTAATTTATCAATAATTCCTTTAAAGTTGAAATTAAAATCATTCTTTTTTTCTTTAACCTCAAGCGGAATTAAACCTCTTTTTTTCAATCTAGAAAGAGCAGATTGCTTGTCCACAGCTTCAACTATACCGGATTCTTTATCGCCATTTTTGGCCCGAGCCTGATATTTAAACTCTTTAGGCAGTATCATCACCCCCCTTAAAATTCAGTTAAGCAGTTTAACGATCTGACAGTTAAACAGTTAAAATCAAAAACAATTCACACCCATATTTTTTCTCCGGTGTCTTAGTGTCTCCTCCGGGTTTTTAAAATTCAAAAAACACTCCGTGCAGCACCATTCTCTCTACTTTTCGCTTTATTAAATGCACAATCTATATACAGCTATTTCCCCCTACTATCTCACTACCAGCTACTGTCT
>JBNJFD010000091.1:0-2293 GCA_051746525.1 Bacillota bacterium
CGCTTCAGCAATTACCGTCTCACCTGGGTCTAATTCCACCTCAACAGCTTGAATATCACTACCAATTAATTCATAATCAATCTCATGACTTCTCATTTTTTCCTGCCCCCTTTTATTAAAGTTTACAGTTGATAATTTATAGTTTATAGTTGTTTTTCTATCGTTAACACTCTTCACTCCTTACTCTTTACTCTTTACTCTTTACTCTTTACTCTTTACTCTTTACTCTTCACTCTTCACTGCTTTTATTCTCTTCACTGCTTTTATTCTGTTCTTTATATATCTTCCCGCCTAATGGCGATGTTTCTGCTACTAACTTATCTTGCTTTACAAATCTATCTAAGTATTCTTTCAACTGCTCCCGGTCTAAACTACCTTCCAAATTATCATTAATCTCAACTAATTTCATCAACACTTCTTCTTCTCCAATAGGCAGTTCACCTACAATAGCTTGATAGACTTTATCATCTTCTTGTTGACTTCTTTCTTCTAATTCTTCAAAAGGGTTCTTGCGGTGGGGACTAGTTGTTTTAGCCACTCTAATTCTAACAGCCATAGTCCGCCCAAAAATAGCTGAAGATACAAAGGCATCTCCAGAACGTAAATAAGGTAAACGTTTGGCCTCATCCGGTGTTAAATCCGTCTCTTGTTTAATGGTATCAATATCTGTAGCTCTCACGGTTCTAAACACAAATTTAGAGTTTAATTGAGCTGTAACTGTTTCATTTAACAAGGTCGGCCGCTGCGTAGCTAAAATTAAAAACACCCCATATTTTCTACCTTCCTGAGAAATTTCTTTAATAATTTTATTGGCTGGGGCATCATAACCCTTAGGAGCAAAGTTATGAGCCTCATCTGTAGCCACCACAAAAGGTGGAAAATAATCAGCTTCCCCTTGGCGATATTGGGCATCTTTATAATCTCTGCGCTGGCGATAGAGGCTACCTAATACATAAGTAGCAAAAACCTGCAGCAGCCAAATTGGCCCTTGGATTACTACTAATTTTCTATTTCTAATCTCCTGCTCTATATCATCAATGCTGTGACTAAACAGTCCTTCTCGCTCTAAACGGCCTAAGCGCCAAATCAATGCTGTTACTGAGCTAGCTGGTAAATCACCATAAGAATCTAATAGACTAAGATAATGATTGTATTCTTCCTTTTGAGTACCGCTTACCGCACCACTTTTTAAATCTCTTTCAATTTTCTTTCTCCCAATCTGCTGTGCCTCCTGTAAGTCTTTAATTCGCCCTTTAAAACTTAACAAACTGTCCTTTGATTGATGCAATTTCTGTAATGCATTAATCATTGATTGGCTCAAATCTTTAGAGGCAGATAATAAATCATTTAAATCTTTAGTCGATAAATCAGCAAAATTAACTCCTACATCATATCCTACCTGAAAAAGCTGGCAATTATCCTCAAAATCTGCTTGATATTCTTCAGCTAAGCCGGGATAGGAATTACTAAAATCCATCTCAAAATGAGGGTCAAAAACAATGGTTGGAATTTTAAGTTTCATTAATTCTTCTAACATCACTCTCATTCCAAAGGATTTACCAGACCCTGAACCACCAATTATTCCAATATGCGGATATTGATGCATGGCTTTAACTTTAAAATTAAAAGGGACTCCCTGCTGTTGCTTTATTTCTTCTCCTTTTAACAACGGAGCAATATCCTGTAAGTTTTGATCCATTTCTCCTGCTAATTCTTCTGTTCCTTTAATTACACCTAAGACTAAGCTATCAGCAGGTTCTTCTTTAACTAATAAATCTTTAACCTCACTAAATTTGGGGAAAGCTACATCTACCCCTGTTCTAATGGGATAAGGCTCTTCTTCTAATAATCTAACTTTAGCAATATTAATCTCATCTTCTGAAATATTATAGCCAATACTCTCTAAAGACTCAATCACCCCTTGATCTACAAAGCTATCTTTAACTGATAAGGGAATATAACGATTATAAGACTGAGTTTCAATTACCTCTCCTAAAGGATTATCTAACGAGCCATCAAGAATTTTAAGCATCTCATTAATTCTAAATTTATGTTCTTTAGAAGCTACATAGACCTCTTGTTGATTAGTTAAGCCTACTACCTGCATTTTTTAATCTCTCCTTTATAAATTGACAATATACAAGTTGAATTTTATCTTTTAATTCTCCATTGTCAATTCTCAATTATCCATTATTTTTTAATACACCCGGTCATTTCTCTTGGAATGAAACAGCCTCTGTTTCAAATCAGGGTCAATATAATTATCAACCATAGCCTCCATCATCTGATTTGT
>JBNJFD010000091.1:2393-8301 GCA_051746525.1 Bacillota bacterium
TTTTTAATACACCCGGTCATTTCTCTTGGAATGAAACAGCCTCTGTTTCAAATCAGGGTCAATATAATTATCAACCATAGCCTCCATCATCTGATTTGTCAACCGCACTTCATTATCAACTATATCCAGCCAAATTGGTATCCCCCGTCCATCTTGAGGAGTCAAAGTATACACTACTTGAGCCACAACATCAAAGTCTGATTGTTGTTCTTTAATCATCTCTAATCCAATTACTCCTGGGTCTCTAGCCGAACGTAAAAATCCTTTTTTAAATCCATGAGTTAAACTAATATCATCTATTTGCAGCAGTTCACCTGGTTCTAATAATCCAAATAATACTTCACGGTCATAAATCCGCTGCATTTTAGCAGGTAACTCATCTGCTAAATTTTCACTAATTTTATGAGTAGCTATTTCTTCTATCACTCCTACTAATAATACATCTGCTGCTGTAGCTAACTCTACTAACTCTTTCCAACTTTCTTCATCTTGAAACTGATAACGCGATAAAGACCCATCTAGCATTATTAGTTTCGGCTGCCACTGCTCAATACTCTGCTTAGCAACCTCTACTTCAAGGCTTGCCAATAAAGAACTGCGTATTTTACCTGCTGCTTCTTGAGCATTATCTGCAGCTTCTTTTTTTAATTTTTTAAAAATCTTATCCCGATCTCTTTCAATTAAAGGGCTAAATATAGCATGGCTAATAATCTCTGCTTCACTCTTAATTGTATTCTTAGCTAGTGCTTGTAAAACAGTTAAATAATGAGGATAAACTTTGCCTATAGTATTAACTGAACCATCTACACCAATTATTGAACTACCACTAGTCCACTTTTCTAATAACTGCGGCTTCAATTTTTCTATATTATTAAATTTTCCTAATTTAGTAGCAATTAATTGACGCAGCTTTTGCTCAGTAATTGCTGATTGATAATTATATTTTTCTTGTAACTGCTGATTACAAGTTGTTAATAATTCTTTTAATTCCGCTGTTACTTCTAGCATCTCTATAATCCTCCTCCTGCATTATAATTTCGTTAGATTTAAGCTATTACCTGCTTATTAAGATTAAATTTTATCTAATTTATTTTATTCTACCACAACTCAAACTTTATACTTTTAGGTTTCGACAAATCAAAGAAAAAATGCTGAAAAACAATCTTTTTATAATGTCGAAAAAACTTTTTTTATAAAAAAATATTCTATCTGTTGACTTAGTATGCAATTTATGGTATTATTTAATTACAAAATATGTTTAAAGAGTTATTTAAATCAATCGTAGGGGGGATATATATGAAATCAACAGGTATTGTAAGAAAAGTGGACGAGCTTGGTCGAGTAGTTATTCCAGTAGAATTAAGAAGAACCTTAAATATCGAAACTAAAGATTCTTTAGAAATCTATGTAGATGAAGAAAAAATCATCTTTAAAAAATATCAGCCGGCTTGTATTTTCTGTGGAGATGCTAGTGATATTATCAACTTTAAAGGCAAAAATATTTGCCCCAACTGTTTAGATGACATCTCTGAAAATGCTGATAGTGCGGAAAGTGCTTAAAGTTTAAAATGACATATGTATGTTTTGGCTAAAACAAATAAAAAGCAGCCCATAAATTATGGTCTGCTTTTTATTTATTTACTCTAATTTTAGTTGCTATTTGATAAACTTCATTTTTAGGCAGATTCCTCTGTTTAGCGACTAATTTTATTGCTTCTTTTTTTGTTGCCCCTTCTTTCATTTCCAATTTAACATGCTGTAGTAGGGATAAATCTTTCCAGTCTACACCATCTTTATTTTTAGTGCCACCTTCTAAAACAATTACAATTTCACCTTTAGGGTTATCTTTTTTAAATTCAGTTAATAACTCACTAACTGTTCCGTTAATCTTTTCTTCAAATTTCTTAGTTAATTCTCTACAAACAACTATTTCTCTATTACCTAAGACCTCTAATATATCTTTTAAAGTCTTTACTAATCGGCGCGGTGATTCATAAAAAATCATTGTTCTTGCTTCCGTCTCTAAATCTTGTAAATATTTTCTGCGTTCTCCTTTTTTCCGTGGCAAAAAACCTTCAAATACAAATTTATCTGTAGCTAATCCTGAAACTACTAAAGCACTAGTCATCGCTGTGGGCCCAGGAATAGGAATCACTTCTATACCTTCATCACGTAATAACCTAATTAATTTATAACCAGGATCTGAAATTGTGGGCATTCCAGCATCAGAAACTAAAGCCACAGTAGTCCCCTTTTTTATTTTAGACAATAACTCCTTTTTTTTCTGCTGGGCATTGTGCTCATAATAGCTAGTCAAAGGAGTTTCAATTTCATAATAGTTTAATAACTTTTGTGTTCTTCTTGTATCTTCTGCAGCAATCAAATCTACCTCTTTTAAAGTTTCTAAAGCACGTAAAGTAATATCTTTCAAATTACCAATAGGTGTGCCACAAACATATAATTTCCCTCTATCCATCCTTATCATCCTTAATTAATTCTAGTTTTTGTTGACGGCTTAATTGTTTAATCTGATATTCTCTCTTTTGGGCCAAGCTCCTAGTAGTAAACTCTTCTTGATAAGCCAACTCTACCGGGGCTCTTCCCCTCGTATACTTAGCTCCTTGGCCCTGATTATGTTCTTTAATTCTCCGCTCTATATCAGTAGTATATCCTGTATACAAAGTATCATCAGCACAGTTAACAATATATATATAATGCCCCATTGCTTATTCCTCCGGATAATAAATTTCTTGTATTTCTGCTGTATAATCTCCATTACTATCATAAATATATAAAGGAGGAACAACTTCTAGGTTAGTTCCCCCTCCTTTCTTTGCTTCTACTAAAACTAAATTAGCTGGGTCATTTTTAGTGGAATGAATCAGTCTCATTCTTTTGCAGGTTAAATTGTACTTTTCCATTACTGCTATTAATTCTGCTAGGCGTTTAGCTCGATAAATATAAGCAACACTACCTCCATATTTAACAAGTTGATTACTCACTTTAACTATATCTTCTAATTTACATTTTAATTCATGTCGCGCAATTGCGATACTTTCTTGAGGATTAACTTTGCCACTTCCTTCTTTTAAATAAGGAGGATTACTAATAATATAATCAAAAGTTTCGGTGCCAAAATAATCTAAAGCATTCCTCAAATCTAACTCCATAAATTCAAGTTTTGCTGTTAAATCATTATATTTAGCACTTCTAACAGCCATATCAATCATCTGCGGCTGAATATCAATCCCATAAACTTGTTCTAAACTATATTTAGCTTGAATCAAGTGGGGAATGATACCTGTTCCTGTTCCTAAATCTAATACTTTAGCTCTAGAAGTAGGATTAACAAAATCAGCTAATAAAACTGCATCTAAAGAAAAACAGAAATGATTGGGATTTTGAATTAATTTCAACCCATCTATTAACAAATCATCTATTCTTTCTGCAGCTTTAATCTCCACTTCTTTTGATTTATTCTTCCTGCTCGTCATCTTCTTCACCTAAAACCCCCATGCAAAATAAACAATCCCCTTCTCTGCTTTCACCAAAATTAAAGTGACAAATATGAAATCCTTCTTCATATAATTGAGCTAAATCATCATGCTGCTCTATTTTTAATTCTTTTCTAGCATCATCATTCTTATCTTCAAATAATAATTTTTTCAAATTATTATTTTCTTCTTTTAAATTTTTATTCTCTTTATATAAATCATAAACTTGATCTTTTATTTTTTGAAAATCATTATTCATACCCTGCAGTTGTTCTTGAAAATGAGCTAATAAACCAATTATCTCTTCCACTTCTTAACCCCTCCACTACTAATTATTCATTAGTTTTAGTTGTTACCTCTACATTAGTAACTTTAACTTCCATTTCTTCATCTTCTTCCCCTAAGTCTACTTTAAGCGTTTCCTTGACAACATTAAAATCTGTTACTTCACCGCTACCGTAATCAGTTTCAACCTCTTGACCTATATTCGGCATCTCTTTTTTAGCCTTACGATAATTTTTAACTTCATATTTTAAACAGCACATTAAACGACCGCAAATCCCAGAAATCTTATTAGGGTTTAAAGCAAGGTCCTGTTCTTTAGCTAAATTTATAGAAATTGGGTCAAAATCACATAAGAATGTTTTACAACATAACTCTCGACCACAAGGACCAAGTCCTCCCAACATCTTTGCTTCATCTCTAACTCCTATTTGTCTTAACTCAATTCTAGTTTTAAAAATAGATGCTAAATCCTTAACTAATTCTCTAAAATCAACTCTTCCGTCAGCAGTAAAATAAAATAACAGTTTACCTTTATCTAAAGTATATTCTGAACCTACTAAATTCATCGGCAACCCATGTTCTGCAATTTTATCTAAACAAATATCAAAGGCTTTATCTGCTTCTTCAATATTTCTCTCTGCTTTACGCAAATCTCTTTTAGTAGCTCTTCTTTTAATATCTTTTAAAGGTGAATCTAATTCTGATTCATCAACTTCTTTGGAATCAATCACTACTTCACCAATTTGAATCCCTCGAATTGTTTCTGCTACTACTTTATCTCCAATATTTAAATTCTCACCAGCTGGTTTGAAATAGTAAACTTTATGCACTGGTTTAAATCTAATTCCAACCACATTACTCATTTTATTTAGAACCCCCCTGCTCTATTAAGCTTCAATAACATAACTTCAAGTGCTAATCTAACATTCACATTAGAACTTCTGATTAATTCATTAGTTTCTTCAATTTTCTCTATTATTTTTTCTAACTTTAGCTGCTCAAATTCTTGTAAATTTTTCTCTAAATCAGCTAAATAATCTGCATTGATAATTTTATCCTGCTGCTCTAACCGAAGTAATAATAAATCTCGATACCAGGTAATCATCATCTCTAAAACATTATTAATTTCATCTTTATATTTCAATAAATCTTGAACTTGTTCTAATAATTCTACCCTAGTTAATTGAGGTAAAGAAATTACAAACTCAATTATTTCCTCTCTCTTCTCTAGCTGTTCTTCTTCTTCAACTAATTGACAAGCATAATCATAACGCCCATCTGCTAAAGAAGCAACTAACTGACTTTTCTCAGGACTTAATTCATACTTTTGAACTAAATTATCTTTAATCAATTGATAAGAAATTCTTCTAAATCTCAATAACTGACATCTTGATACTGTTGTTGATAATAATCTATTTAAATTATTAGTTAACAAAATTATTATAGCATAAGAAGGCGGCTCCTCTAAAGTTTTAAGCAGTGAGTTAGCAGCAGATAAAGTCATATCTTCTGCCTGATGAATAATATAAACCTTTTTTTTACTCTCATACGGCTTATAATTAATTTCCTGCTGTAAAGACCTAATTTGGTCAATCTTAATCGAAGCACCATCTGCTTTGATTTCTTTAATATCAGGATGGTTTTGATTATTGGCTTTACGGCAAGATAAACACTGCTCACAAGCATCATTTTCTTTATTAGAACAATTAACTGCTTTAGCAAATTCAAAAGCCGTCTTTCCTTTTCCTATACCTTCCTTACCAGTGAAAATATAAGCATGACTCAATCTATCTTGAGTTAATGCATTTTTTAAAACCGTAATTGCTGTTTCTTGGCCCAAAATTTTATCAAAAGCCATTACTATACCCCTTTCAACCTATCTATACAAATCAATTAACATACCCCGCACTTCATCTAATTTATCTAAAATATCTAACTGCGTTCCTTGGTCTTCTACAATCATTGCTGTTAAATCTTCTAAAGAATTATCAACAGATTTGACTATATTGTGTACTTTACCTTGAGTAGGGCTGTATTCATCTTTAACTTCATACATTTTCCCTACTGCTTCTTCTACAAAATTTTTCACCATATTTTTATACTTTAATAACTCATTAAAAGTTCGCTGT
>JBNJFD010000092.1:0-2093 GCA_051746525.1 Bacillota bacterium
ACTGACCAGTATTTTAATGCGGGCCAAGTAGTAGCAGTAATGGCAGATAATAATGATATCAAAGGTCCAGAAGATTTAGAAGGTAAGAAAGTAGGAGTTCAATTAGGGACAACAGGAGATTTGAAAGTTAGTGAGATGGATAATATAGATTCAATTAAAAGATATGAGAAGATTCCTCAAGCTTTTATTGATTTAAAAAATGGTAGAATTGATGCAATAGTAAATGATTTACCAGTTACGGCAGCTTATATTATGAGTAATTCAGAAGTGAAAATAGTTGGGGAACCATTTACTACAGAGCACTATGGAATTGCAGCACGTCCAGATGATGATGAGTTATTAAATAAAATTAATACTGCTTTAAAAGAAGTTAAAGAAAACGGAACTTATGATGAAGTATATAATAAATGGTTTAAATAAATACTCCACAACCAGCGGAATATTCCGCTGGTTTTTCAAACGGAAGGGGCAATAATTGTGTTAAATCAAGAACTAATCATGGAAAAAATCGCAATAATAAAAGATGCTTTACCATTTTTATTAAAAGGGGCAGGAATGACTATTAAAATTACAGCATTATCAGTTTTGCTTGGTATTGCTTTAGGAACTATTTTAGGGTTGGCCCGGGTTTCTAAAAATAAAGTACTGCAGAATATAGCAAAATCCTATATTGAATTTTTTCGGGGGACACCACTTTTAATTCAATTATTTATTCTGTATTATGGATTGCCTAGTTTGGGAATTAAGTTAAGTCCTTATTTTGCTGCAGTATTAGGTTTAGGATTAAATAGTGGGGCTTATGTAGGAGAGATTGTGCGAGCAGGGATTAATTCAATTAATAAAGGTCAGATGGAAGCAGCGCGATCTTTAGGAATGTCTTATCCACAGGCAATGAGATATGTTATATTACCTCAAGCAATTAAACGAGTTGTTCCTCCATTAGGTAATGAATTTATTGCTTTATTAAAAGATTCTTCCTTGGTTTCTGTAATTGCAGTAAAAGATTTAACTAGACAAAGTAGATTAGTGATTAGTAGAAATTATCAAAGTTTTTTAATATTGATTACTACTGCAATAATTTATTTTGCCATGACATTTATTTTAACTCGTCTAGTTAATTATACAGAAAGGAGAATGAGTGTTAGTGATTAAAGTTGATGATTTACACAAACATTTTGGTGATTTGGAAGTATTAAAAGGGATTAATGAAACAGTAAAGCAGGGAGAAGTAGTAGTGGTTATTGGACCTAGTGGTTCAGGGAAAAGTACTTTTTTGCGATGTTTAAATAGATTAGAAGAACCCACAGCTGGAAAGGTATATATTGATGGAGAACAGATTAATTCTCCTGAAGTAGATATTAATCAACTGCGTCAAGAAACAGGGATGGTATTTCAGCACTTTAATCTCTTTCCTCATAAAACAGTGTTAGGCAATATTACTTTAGCTCCAATGAAGCTAAAAGGATTATCACAAGAAAAAGCAGATGAAATAGCCTATGAACTATTAAAGAAAGTAGGATTAAAAGATAAAGCAGAAACTTACCCTAGTCAATTATCAGGGGGCCAAAAGCAGCGGATTGCTATTGCTCGAGCTTTAGCAATGCAGCCTAAAGTAATGCTCTTTGATGAGCCTACATCAGCCTTAGATCCAGAAATGGTAGGAGAAGTATTAGATGTTATGGAAGAGCTAGCAGTTGAAGGAATGACTATGGTAGTTGTAACCCATGAGATGGGATTTGCTCGTGAAGCAGGAGATAGAGTGTTATTTATGGACCATGGAATTATAGTAGAAGAAGCAGAACCAGAAGAATTATTTAATAATCCGCAGGAAAAGAGAACGCAGGAGTTTTTGGCGAAAATATACTAATTAGCAAAAAAACGAAGTATATAGATTGCGCACTTGAATTAGCTCTAAGCAGAGAGCAGGGGGCTACACGAAGGGTTTTTGCATTTTAAAAACCCGGAGGGAGCAATTAAGGAAAATGTACAGAAGATAGCAAAAAAACGAAGTATATAGATTGCGCACTTGAATTAGCTCTAAGCAGAGAGCAGGGGGCTACACGAAGGGTTTTTGCATTTTAAAAACCCGGAGG
>JBNJFD010000092.1:2193-8079 GCA_051746525.1 Bacillota bacterium
AGATTGCGCACTTGAATTAGCTCTAAGCAGAGAGCAGGGGGCTACACGAAGGGTTTTTGCATTTTAAAAACCCGGAGGGAGCAATTAAGGAAAATGTACGGAAGATAGCAAAAAAACGAAGTATATAAATAGTCATGATTAACAATATAGTTTACAGATAATTGTTATTTTTTTAACTTCCTTTCAAAAAAACATCTAACCCTGCTAGATGATAGTATTTATTGCTTGAGTTTAATGCGAATTACAGGAGGATTGTCTATTGACATAATATAGATAATATGTTATACTCTAAATCAGTGAATGCGAAAAAATACTTAATTGCATCACGTGAATAACAAAGTACTTAGGAGGAATTCAGAAATGAGATTAACAGGAAATGTAAAATGGTTTGACAACAAAAAAGGTTATGGTTTTATTGAGCAAGAAGAAGGCGACGACGTTTTTGTTCATTATAGTGCAATTGAAGAAGAAGGCTTTAAGTCATTAGAAGAAGGACAAGAAGTAGAATTTGAAATTGTTGAAGGCGAAAGAGGACCACAAGCTGAAAATGTAACTAAAGCATAGTTCATTTTGCGAATAAAAAGCTCTGGATAAAATCCAGAGCTTTTTTTTAATTTTTGGAGATTATAAGTTGTTTATTTTTGAGTTTAGCCTATAGCTCATAGCTTATTCTTATTTGTTTAAAAAAAATGAAGGAATTTAAATAATAGATAAAGAACTAATTAGATATAGATTCTTTATTTTGGGAAGGAGATGATCGGCATATGAAGTTTATAATTAGTGGTCGAGATATTGAAGTAACTGAGGCACTAAAGGATTATGCTAAGGAAAAAGTAGGAAAGATATCAAAATATTTTGATGAAGATACTGTAATTGAAGCCCAAATTTCTCTTCATGTAGAAAATCAAAGACATATGGTAGAGGTAACAATGTTTGTAGATGGATTGATTTTAAGAGGGGAAAAAGAAACAGGTGACATGTATGCTTCAATTGATGGCGTAGTTGATAAGCTTGCTAGACAGGTTCGAAAATATAAGAGTAAAATCAGAAGAAAATTGCGAGAAGAAAAGTTAGAGTTTGAAGAAGAAATAGTAGAAGCAAGGCATGAAGATGATGAGGAAGAAGAGGAACCTAAAATAGTTAAAACTAAGCGTTTTGCTATGAAACCAATGGGGGTTCAGGAAGCAGCAATGCAGATGGATTTATTGCATCATGATTTCTTTGTATTCTCTAATGCTGAAACAGATGAAGTAAACGTAGTTTATAAACGAAAAGATGGGAATTATGGTTTGATTGAACCAACTTTTAAATAAATAAGAGAATTTAAAAGACTAGCTGTTATAACAGCTAGTCTTTTTTATGTTGTGTGCTTTGTAATTTATGCTGTTTTTTTTAAAATTTAAGTGCCTATCTCATAGCTAATAGCTCTTGAATCAGAGCTAAATTGAGGTTGCTTACTTCTTTTATAAATGATATAATTTGATTTAAGATTGACTTTAAATTAAAAACAAATAACAAATGTCAATATTACTTAGGTTAAAACTTAAAATACAGAGGAGAGTTAGATAATGTTAGATTTTATAAAAAAGGTGTTTAGGAAAATTGTTCCTCATCCTAATGAACAGAAATTAAAAGAATTGTGGCCGTTAGTAGAAGAAGTTAATAAATTAGCAGATCAAGCTGCATCTTTAAGTGATGAAGAGCTAAAAGATAAAACTGAGGAATTTAAAGAAAGATATCAAGCAGGAGAGAGTTTAGATGATTTATTAGTTGAAGTTTTTGCTGTAGTTAGAGAAGCTGCAGATAGGGTTACTGAAATGCGCCCTTATGATGTGCAGGTTTTAGGAGGGATTGTCCTACACCAAGGTCGAATCGCAGAGATGAAGACTGGTGAAGGGAAGACACTAGTAGCAACTATGCCTGCCTATTTAAATGCTTTAACAGGCAAAGGAGTGCATATTGTTACAGTTAATGATTATTTAGCAGAAAGAGATAGTGAATGGATGGGCCAAGTTTATGAGTTTTTAGGATTAGAAGTTGGAGTTATTTTAGAAGATATGGATTATGAAGAACGTAAAGAAGCCTATCAAGCTGATGTTGTTTATGGTACTAATAATCAGTTTGGTTTTGATTATTTGCGCGATAATATGGCTGTTAATGAAGATGAAATAGTGCAGGGGGAGCTTAACTTTGCTATTTTAGATGAAGTTGACAGTATTTTAATTGATGAAGCTAGAACTCCCTTGATTATTTCTGGGCCAACAGAAGATTCGCCGCAGATGTATTATAAATTTGCTAGATTAGCTAGAAGATTAGTTTTAGATAGAGATTATGAGGTGGATGAGAAAGCAAGTTCTGTTATTTTAACAGATGAAGGGATTGACCGAGTAGAAAATAGCTTAGGTATTGATAATCTTTATGATAATCAGCATATGGATGAACTGCATCACATTAATCAGGCAATTAAAGCCAAAGAATTGATGCAGCGAGATAAAGATTATATAGTTAAAAATGGAGAAGTTCATATTGTTGATGAATTTACAGGGCGATTAATGTCAGGAAGAAGATATAGTGAAGGTCTGCATCAGGCTATTGAAGCTAAAGAAGGTGTAGATATTCAACGAGAGACTCAAACTATGGCTAGTGTAACTTTCCAGAACTTTTTTAGAATGTATAATAAATTATCAGGTATGACAGGAACTGCTGCTACAGAAGCAGAAGAGTTTGAAGAAATATATGATTTGGATGTAGTGGTAGTGCCTACTAATGAACCAGTGATTAGAGAAGATTTACCTGATGTGATTTATAAAAATGAAGCAGCTAAGTTTAGAGCTGTAGTCAGAGATATTAAAGAAAAGCATGAACGAGGGCAGCCTGTTTTAGTAGGAACAGTAGCCATTGAAAAGTCAGAAGAATTAAGCAGGCGATTAAAGAAGGAAGGAATCCCTCATGAAGTACTAAATGCTAAATATCATGAACGAGAAGCCGAAATTATTAAAGGAGCAGGGCAAAAGGGTTCTGTGACTATTGCTACTAATATGGCCGGTCGAGGAACAGATATTGTCTTAGGAGCTGGTGTAGTTGAATTAGGTGGTTTGCATGTAATTGGAACTGAACGCCACGAAAGTAGAAGAATTGATAATCAGCTGCGAGGGCGATCAGGTCGTCAGGGAGATCCTGGCTCTTCAAGATTTTATGTTTCTTTAGAAGATGATTTAATGCGTTTGTTTGGTTCAGATAAAATAACAGGTATTATGGAGACTTTAGGATTAGATGAAGACCAAGCAATTGAACATGATATGATTAGTAGTTCTATTTCTCGAGCTCAAAAGAAAGTAGAAAGCCGCAACTTTAGTATTCGAAAGAGTATTTTAGAGTATGATGAAGTACTGCATAAACAGCGGGGTGGAATTTATGAGCGCCGTAGAAAAATATTATTAGGTCAGAATTTAACTGAAATGCTATTTAATATGGGAAGTAAGTGGTTAGATGATACTTTAGATATTTATATTGAAGAAAGTAAGTCACCAGATAAATGGGATTTAGAAGGTTTAGTTAATCATGTAGAAGACTTTTTAGGAGATTTAGATTTAACTGTAGAAGATTTAGAAGGACTGCGGGAAGAAGAAATTAAAGATAGATTAATGGAAGAATTCAAGTCAGCTTATAAAGATAAACGAGCTGATTTAGGAAATGATAGTATCCAAGAGTTAGAAAAGACTGTAATGTTGAAAACAGTAGATCAAAAATGGATGGATCATTTACAAGCGATGAGTGAATTGCGCCAAGGTATTGGACTGAGAGCCTATGGGCAGCGAGATCCATTAACTGAATATAAATATGAAGCCTTTGATATGTATAAAGAAATGTTAGGTAGAATTAGAGAAGATATTATTCAGTATTTATTTGCTATTGAAATTGTTCATGAAGGAGCAGAAAGTGAACACCGTACAGACTTGAACTTTACTCATGGAGATGATGTTTCAGCCTATGATTTAGAACAAGCTAAAGCTGAACAACAGCAGAGGAAAGCTCAAGCTCAGACAAATAGTGGTTCTGCTGAAGAAGAAATTGACCGCACACCATTAAAGAAGAAAGAAGAACCAGGGCGCAATGACCCTTGTCCTTGCGGTAGTGGTAAAAAGTATAAGAAATGCTGTATTAATAAAGATAAATACGGAGGATATGAATAAAGGATAGTTGATAGTGTATAGTTGAGAATTGAGAGTTAAGGCAGTGGAAAGTAGGCAATTAGCAAAAATAATGGTATATAGCTTGTGTACTTTCTTAGCTCAAAGTATAGAGACTAGGGCGCCACGAAGTGTTTTCTGATTTTTGAAAACACGGAGGAAACAGTAGAGACTTGGCACTGCCAAGTCTAGCTTTTGATTTTGATTGCACGCTCTTGATTTCAACTATCCACTATAAACTATAAACTATAAACTATAAACTATATTATCGGGGTGGTTTAATGCAGGAATTACAACAAAAATTAGAAGAAATTGAAGAGACGCTGCTCGATTTGAGGGAATCTCTTTGACTATGATGGACTACAGAAAAAACAGCAGCAATTAAAGGAAGAAATGAGTCAATCAGATTTTTGGGATGATAGTGACCGTGCTCAAAAGATATCTAAACAAGAAAGTGCTATTGCAGATAAAATTCACAGCTATGATAAATTAAATCAAGAGCGAGAAGAATTAGAAATTTTATTAGAATTAGCTAAAGAAGAAGATGACCAAGATACTTTAGAGGAAGTTAAATCAAGAATAACAAAGTTAGAAGAACAGTTAGACCAATTAGAATTAAAAACATTATTAGATGGAGATTATGACCAAAACAATGCACTGTTATCTATTAACCCTGGTGCTGGGGGCACAGAATCGCAGGATTGGGCTGAAATGTTACTTAGGATGTACACTAGATGGGCTGAAAACAATGGCTACAAGGTTAACACTTTAGAATTGATGCCTGGTGAGGAAGCAGGGATTAAAAGTGTTACAATTCAAATTAAAGGCGATTATGCCTATGGGTACTTACAATCTGAAAAAGGAGTGCACCGTTTAGTTAGGATTTCTCCTTTTGATTCTTCAAGTAGGAGACATACCTCTTTTGCTTCTGTAGATGTAATGCCGGAATTAGATGATAATATAGAAGTTGATATTGATAAAAATGATTTGAAGATTGAAACTTATCGAGCTAGCGGAGCAGGAGGACAGCATGTCAATACTACTGATTCAGCTGTGAGAATAACTCATTTGCCCACGGGAATTGTAGCGCAGTGTCAGAATGAAAGGTCTCAACATAAAAACAAACGTGGGGCAATGAAAGTTTTAAAAGCAAAACTATTTGAATACTTAGAAGAAAAGAAGGCAGAAAAATTAGATGAAATTCGCGGTGAACATAAAGAGATTGCCTGGGGCAATCAAATCCGCTCTTATGTATTTCATCCCTATCAAATGATAAAAGATCATCGGACTAATTTAGAAGTAACAAAAACAGATAGGGTGATGGATGGAGAATTAGAGCCTTTAATTGAATCATATTTAAAAAACAAAGAATAAGTATAATGCTGTAAACATAAATTAATATAGACTTAAAAACCTCGCCTATTATAGGCGAGGTTTTGTATTGCTTGTTTTGACTGGTTTTGACTGTATGCCTTTAACTCTCAACTATCAACTATTAACTGATTTTCCGGAGGTGTTAAAAAGTGCCTTTTGTATTAAAAGTAACCTTAATTGGATTTTTAGCTGGTGTTTTAGGTACAGGTTTAGGTGGAGCCATAACTTTTTTTTGGCGCCGTCCTACAGATAAATCTGTGAGTTGGTTGTGGGGTTTGGCAGCAGGTGTTATGTTAGCAATTGTAGTAATAGACTTATTCCC
>JBNJFD010000093.1:0-7960 GCA_051746525.1 Bacillota bacterium
TAAACTATAAACTATAAACTATAAACTATAAACTAAATACGTGGGAGGGTTAGATAATGTTAAAAAAGATTTTTGGATTAGGTTCAGATGAAGAACAAACTGACAAAGAACAACAAGAGGTAGAAGAACAACAGAGTAATGAAGAAAAGAAAAGCTTGTTTGGTAGATTAAAAAAAGGGTTAAGTAAAACCAGAGATGGATTTGTCTCAAAACTTGAAGGTTTATTTAGAAGCTATGATAAAATAAATGAAGACTTATATGAAGATTTAGAAGAAATTTTAATTCAGGCTGATGTTGGTGTTAAAACTACAATGAAATTAGTAGATGACCTGAAAGAAAAAGCAAGAGAAGAACAAATTAAAGAACCAGAGAAATTAATTAATTTGTTAAAAGAAGATATATTAGAGATGTTAAATCAATCTCGAGAAGAAGATGAACAACCGACAATTTTAATGGTAGTAGGAGTTAATGGCGCTGGAAAGACAACAACTATTGGAAAGATTGCCCAACGGGCCAAACAAAATGGGAAAAAAGTTTTATTAGCAGCAGGAGATACATTTAGAGCAGCTGCAATTGATCAGTTAGAGGCTTGGGCCAATAAGGTGGGTACTAATGTTATCTCCCATCAAGAAGGAGCAGATTCAGCTGCAGTAGCTTATGATGCTGTTCAATCCGCTAAATCGAAGGAAGCAGATTTGTTAATTGTAGATACAGCAGGGAGACTACATACCCAATCTAATTTAATGGATGAACTAAAGAAAGTTAAGCGGGTGATTCAAAAAGAATCAGGACCAATGAAAGTAGAAGTTTTACTAGTCTTAGATGCTACAACAGGACAAAATGCTATTTCCCAGGCTAAATTATTTGACCAAGCAGTAGATGTAGATGGAATTGCTTTAACTAAATTAGATGGTACTGCTAAAGGTGGAGTAGTAATTTCAATTAGAGAAGAAGTTGGTTTGCCAATTGAGTTAATAGGTGTGGGTGAAGATTTAGAAGATTTACAGGATTTTGAGCCGCAATCCTTTGTGGAAGCATTGTTTGATTTTTAAACTTAATATCTTGACAAGGATTAATTAATGTGTTATATTAGCATACTGTAAAGGATAATTACTTAACAGCAATTGTAGGTGGTTTTTTGTTAAGCATTGACCGAGTAGTTAAAATTGGGAAATTGTTTGAATTTTATGGTTCGTTGTTAACAGATAGGCAGCAGGAATTTATTGAATTATATTATTATCATGATTTATCTTTAGGTGAAATTGCCGAAGAACAGGATATTAGTCGACAAGCAGTTTATGATAATTTAAAACGTTCAGAACAGGCGTTAGAAGAGTATGAACAGCAGGTAGAATTGGTTAAGTACTATGATAATATACAATCTCAAATTGATAAGCTAGAAAAAGTAACAGAATCCTTAGAATCGAAATTGACTGACGAAGAGGATGCGAAGTTGCAAAGGGTTATAGCGCAATTAAAAGCTTACCAAGAGGGGGAATTAGAGTGATTTTTGAAGGATTAGCAGAGAAATTACAAGACACTTTTGATAAATTAAAAGGCAAAGGTAAATTATCTGAAAAAGATGTAAAAAATGCTTTACGAGAAGTAAAATTAGCTTTATTAGAAGCTGATGTAAATTTTAAAGTTGTTAAGAACTTTATTAAAAAAGTAGAGGAAAGGGCTGTAGGGAAAGAAGTGCTGGATAGTTTGACTCCAGGACAACAAGTGATTAAGATAGTTAATGATGAATTAACTGCTTTAATGGGTGGAGCACAAAGTAAAATATCTTTTGCATCTAATCCGCCTACAGTTATTATGTTAACTGGTTTGCAAGGTGCAGGTAAGACAACTACTGCTGGTAAATTGGCTAAAAAATTAGTTAAAGAAGGTAAAAACCCACTATTAGTTGCAGCAGATGTTTATCGACCAGCAGCAATTAAACAGCTGCAGGTTTTAGGAGAACGACTAGAACAGCCTGTGTTTAGTATGGGGGATAAACAAGACCCTGTAGATATTGCTAAAGCAGCAATCAGTAATGCTGAATCAAATGGTAATGATGTAGTAATTTTAGATACAGCAGGACGACTGCATATAGATGAAGAATTAATGGATGAATTAAGTCAAATAAAAAAAGAAGTTGTGCCTAATGAAATTTTATTAGTAGTTGATTCTATGACTGGGCAAGATGCTGTCAATGTAGCTGATAAATTTGATGATACTTTAGGTATTGATGGAGTTGTATTAACAAAATTAGATGGTGATGCTCGAGGTGGTGCTGCATTATCAATTAGTTCTGTAACTGGCAAACCAATTAAATTTGCTGGTATGGGAGAAAAATTAGATGATTTAGAACCTTTCCATCCTGATCGTATGGCATCTAGAATTTTAGGGATGGGGGATGTATTAAGTTTAATTGAAAAAGCAGAAGAGGAAATGGACGCTGAAAAAGCCCAAGAGTTAGAAGAAAAAATAAGGAAAAATGAATTTACTTTAGAAGATTTCACAGAACAATTAGAGCAAGTGAGAAATATGGGTTCATTCAAAGAGATTTTAGGTATGATGCCTGGCATGGGCAGTAAAATAAAAGATTTGGATATGGATGAAAGTCAATTAGATAAAATCGAAGCTATAATTAATTCTATGACTACAGAAGAAAAAAGAGAGCCAGAAATTATTAAAGGCAGCCGCCGCCGTAGAATTGCTAATGGAAGTGGAACTGAAGTACAAGATGTTAATCGCTTGTTAAAGCAATTTAAGCAGACGCAGAAGATGATGAAACAAGTTGGAGACATGCAAAAAGGTGGTTTAGGCGGTAAAATGGGTGGAGGTAACTTTCCATTCTTTGGATAAATTAAGCTTTTGATTTTGTGTTTTTGAATTTAATTGTCAATTATCCATTATCAATTGTCAATTATACTTAAGGAGGTGAATATAAATGGCAGTTAAAATTAGATTAAAAAGAATGGGTTCTAATAGGAATCCTGCTTATAGATTTGTTGTGGCTGATTCTAGAAAACCTAGAGATGGACGGTTCATTGAAGAAATAGGACATTACAATCCTACTACTGAACCAGAAACAGTTAAGATTGATGAAGAAAGAGCATTAAATTGGCTACAAGATGGTGCGAAGCCTTCAAATACAGTGAAGAATCTATTTAGTAAGCAAGGTCTGATGAAGAAATTTGATGAAATGAAATAACTTTAGTAGCACTGGAGGTGTTTCTGTGAAAGAATTAGTAGAAACGATTGCCAAAAATATTGTTGATAACCCAGAACTAGTAGAGGTTACTAAAGTTGAAGGAACTCGTTCGATTATTTTAGAACTTGATGTAGCTGAAGAGGATATGGGGAAAGTGATTGGTCGTCAAGGCAAAGTTGCTAAAGCAATTAGAACTGTAGTTAAAGCTGCAGCTACTAAAGAAGGAAAAAGAGTTATTGTAGAAATTCTGCAATAGATTACTTAGGGAAGGCTAGAGATTATTTCTCTAGCCTTTTTATAATCGAGCTGTTAGTTCTTAGCTATGAGCCATGAGAATAAAATTAATTTAGAGCTTAGGGTTTATAGCTAATACCTAATAGTTTTTAATAAAATTAAGTGGAGAGTGAAAGTTTATGGAATTGATTAAAATTGGAGAGATCACAAAACATCAAGGTAATAAAGGTGAAGTTAGAGTTAAACCTTTTACAGATTTTCCTGAGCGATTTGAAGAGATGGAAAAATTAAAACTGACTAAGGGAAGATTAGAAAAGGAAGTTGTGATTGAAAAAGTTAGATATCATAAAGGATATGTGATTTTAAAATTTGTTGATGTTGATGATATTGGAGCAGCAATGGAATACAAAGGATTTGAAATATTAATTCCTAAAGCAGATAGATTTGAGTTGGCAGCTGATGCGTTTTATATAGAAGAGATTTTAGGTTTGCAAGTGTATCAAGAAGATGAACTATTAGGGGAGATTGAGTCTATTATTGAAACAGGATCTAACGATGTTTATGTGATAAAACAAAATGGGCAGAGTTTATTAATCCCTGCTTTGAAAGATGTAGTTTTAGAAGTAGATTTAGAAAAAAGAAAAATGGCAGTTAATTTGCCTAAAGGCTTAAGGTAGGGGATAATGATGAGATTTGATATTTTAACTTTATTTCCTGAAATGTTTGCCCCAGTAATTAATAATAGTATGTTAGCTAAGGCTCAAGAAAAAGATTTATTAGAAATTAATTTAATTAACTGGCGTGATTATGCTGAAGATAAACACCAGCAGGTAGATGATTATTCTTATGGTGGAGGAGCAGGAATGGTGCTTAAACCAGAGCCTGTTTTTAAAGCAGTTGATGATTTAGATTTGCCCTCTGGAACACCAGTTATATTATTAACCCCACAAGGGCAGCAGTTTGACCAGCGAAAGGCTAAAGAATTTGTGGAAAGCTATGAGCGAATAGTGTTATTATGTGGTCATTATGAAGGTTTTGACCACCGAATCCGAGAGCAATTAGTGACCCATGAGCTATCATTGGGCGATTATGTCTTAACTGGTGGAGAGTTGCCAGCAATGGTGTTAGTTGATGCAGTAACAAGGTTGATTCCCGGTGTTGTAGGAAATCAAGATTCAGTACAGGAAGATTCTTTTTATAAAGGATTATTAGATTATCCTCATTATACGAGACCACAAGAATATAGGGGATTAGAAGTTCCTGCTGTACTGTTAAGCGGTGACCATGCTAAAATAGATAAGTGGCGCAAGAAAAAATCTTTAGAGCAGACCTTAAATACACGACCTGATTTATTAGAAGATGCAGAGTTGTCTGCAGCAGAAAAAGAGTTATTAGCTGAGATAAAAGCAGAGAAAAAAACTGATTAATTTTATGACTACTATTTTTTGTGGAGTTGATTTAATTCTTAATTGTCAAGTATCCATTATCCATTGTCAATTACTTAGGGAGGACTTTTAATGGCGACAAGTAACTTTTATTTAGCATTATTACACAACCAAGTTTATAATAAAAACATGAAAGAGATTACAACTACTGTAACGAGTCTTGATTTGCACGATATATCTCGTTCTAGTAGAACTTATAATGTAAAAAAATATTATGTAGTTAATAACTTAGATTCACAGCAGGATAGAATAAAGAGAATGAAAGATTATTGGGCTAGTGATTTTGGTGGTGAATATAATCCCGACCGTAAAGAAGCATTTAGTGTGATTGAACCTGCCCGTGAATTAGAGGATGTAATTGCTGATATTAAAAAAAGAGACGGGCAAGAACCAGTCGTTATTACTACTGATGCTAGAACTTATCCTAATACTATTAGTTATCAAGATTTAAGAGCTAAAATTAATACTGAAGACCAACCCTTTTTAGTTTTATTAGGTACGGGGTGGGGATTAATTAAAGAAGTGATGAATTCAGCAGATTATATTTTAGAACCAATTTATGGACCAGGAGATTATAATCACCTATCAGTCCGAGCTGCAGCAGCAATCATACTAGATCGGCTCAGAGGTAGCAGAATTTAGAGTGCCTACTTTTTTGAAAAACCCGGAGGGTGCAAATTAATTAGTCCTTGTAAAAAACAGAGCCTTATGTTATAATTACTTGCGTACAAAAACAGGCGGTCCGCTAATCAAATTTGGTTAAGAACGTCTAACTAGGGAGGATAAAAATTAATGAATTTAGTTGATGTTGTGGAACAAGAGCAAATGAGAGATGACCATCCTGAGTTTGAATCAGGAGACACTGTAGCTGTTGATTATTTGGTACAAGAAGGCGGGAAAGAAAGAGTTCAGGTTTTTGAAGGTGTTGTAATCAAACGCAAAGGTGGCGGAGCTAGAGAAACTTTTACTGTCCGTAAAACATCTTTTGGCGTTGGTGTAGAAAGAATTTTCCCATTACATTCTCCAAAAATTGATCAAATTAGAGTTATCAAGCAAGGAGATGTAAATAGAGCTAAGTTATATTACTTAAGAGAGCTACGTGGAAAGGCTGCTCAAGTAAAGGAAAAAAAGAATATTAAACAATAACTAACGTTATAAGGGACTGGCTTTTTGCCTGTCCCTTTTCTTTATAAAGGGAGGAAGAGAAATGGTGGAAGATTTTTTAGAAGCAATTGCTATTGCAGTTGTTATTTCTATTGTTTTAATTATATTTGTAATTCAAGCTTTTTATATTCCATCGGAATCTATGCTGCCTACCTTAAAACCTGGAGATAGGATTTTAGTTAATAAATTCATCTATTATTTTAGAAAGCCTAAGCGGCAGGAAATAATTGTATTTAAATATCCAGTAGATCCTCAGCGAAGATTTGTTAAGAGATTAATTGCAGGTCCTGGTGATAAAGTAAAGATTAAAGCCGGGCAGGTATTTGTTAATGGAGAAAAAATAAAAGAAGAATATCTATTAGAAAATAGTTATACAGATTTTCCAGAAATTAAAGTTCCAGCTGATAATTATTTTGTATTAGGTGATAACCGTAATAATAGTGAAGATAGTAGATATTGGGGATTTGTTCCTGAAGAAAACATTGTAGGGCAACCTCTTATTATTTTTTGGCCCTTAAATCGAATCAGAATTATTGGAGGTGAAAAAAATGTCAATTCAATGGTATCCCGGTCATATGGACAAAGCTAAAAAGAAAATTGAACAGCGACTAAAGTTAATTGATGTAGTAATTGAGCTATTAGATGCTAGAATACCTTTAAGTAGTAGGAATCCTGATATAGATCAATTGTTAGAAGATAAAAAAAGAATTATTGCTCTAAATAAAAAAGATTTAGCAGACCCTAATTCAACTCAGGAATGGTTAGATTATTTTTCTAAATCTGCTCCTAGTGTCGCAATTAATTCTTTATCAGGAGCAGGAGTTAATCAGATTTTTTCTATAGCTAAAAAAATAACTGCTAAAGAATTGCAAAAGGCTGTAGAACGAGGGAGAAAAAGAAAAGATATTCGCTTAATGATTGTAGGAGTACCTAATGTGGGTAAATCACAATTAATTAATCAACTAGGAAATAAAAATAGTGCTCGGACTGGTAATAAACCAGGCGTAACTAGAGGAGAACAGTGGGTTAAATTAAAGAAAGGATTTGAGCTATTAGATACTCCTGGAGTGTTATGGTCTAAATTTGAAAACAAAAGTGCAGCTATTAGATTAGGGTTATGCGGGGCAATTAAAGAAGGTAGATTTGATAATGAATTGTTAGCTTATAAATTAGTACAGATTTTACAGCAAAACAGTCCAGATCGTTTAGCACAAAGATACAATTTAGATTATGTTAACCCAGATACTTATCAATTAGTAGCAGATATCGGGAAAAAACGAGGTTGTTTACAGTCAGGTGGGAAAGTTGACCGAAATCGAGTTTCGAAAATAATTCTAAAAGAGTTTGCTGATGGTAAATTAGGCAGAATTACTTTAGAAACACCACCGGAAATATAAAAGCAAACCTTGCTTGGGGAGGATAAAAAAATGGAAGTTGGAGAACTAACTATTAAAGAGATAAAGACCAAAATAAAAAAATTAGAAGAGATAACTCCAGAATTAATAGAACAGCTGGCAGCTGATTCTCGCAAGGGTGTGCAGCAAATTGTTCGTAAAATAGAACGAGATAGAAAAAAAGCGCAACAAGCTCGGGAAAAATATAAGCAAATGATGTTTTATGAAGAAGAAAAGATTGCTGAAGGCTATCAATTGATTTGTGGTATTGATGAAGCAGGACGTGGTCCATTGGCTGGTCCTGTTGTAGCAGGAGCAGTTATTTTAGGTACAGATGTTTATATTCCAGGGATAGATGATTCTAAAAAGCTTAGCGAAGCTAAAAGAGAAGAATTATTTGATATTATTAAAGAACAAGCTCAAGCTGTTGGCGTAGGGATAGTTCACCAGCAGAGAATAGATGAGATAAATATTTTGCAGGCTACTTATCAGGCAATGAAAGAAGCGATTTCTGATTTGGGAGT
>JBNJFD010000094.1:0-7868 GCA_051746525.1 Bacillota bacterium
ATTACGGGCCAAGGAGCAGCTGCCAATCCTCCAGTTTGGTCATTAATTGCGTATAATTCTGTTCCACTTCCGAAATATAGTATCCCCTGAGAGTCAATAACAGGGTCACTTAAAAAACCACCTGTATCTAAGACATTAACTTCTTGTCCCTGCTTATTAATTGCATACAGCCTATCACTAGCTACATAAATTAATCCATTAGCAGCTAACACAGGAGAAGATAAAATATCTGCCTCGGCTTTAAAAATCCATTTCAAACTCCCATCTTGATCAAGGGCATATAGCTCTTCTCCACAACCAAAATAAATAGTTTCATTTTGTCCAATAACAATATTAGAACTAATCCAATCTCTAGGCTCATAACTCCACTTTTTAGTGCCATCAGGATTGACTGCATCCAACTTTGAGCTACCGCTATAAATTGTCCCCTGCTGCCCAACTGCTGCACTAGACCAAAAGCTGCCTTCACTTAATTGATAATCCCATTTTATGTGTCCATTTTTAGTTACAGCATAAAGTTTAGAATTTTCGTCACTTTTAAAATAAATTGTTTCATCCTTCCCAATTATTGGGCTCGATGTAATAGTCTCTCTGCCGTTAGGACTAATTCCCCATTTTCGATATCCAGCTGGATTAATTGCATATAACTTTACTCCCGCTAAATAAATTGTACCATCTTTTCCAATAGCTGGACTATCTTTCCCACTAGAAGCGATACTAAGACTCCATCTCAAATTACCAAATGGAGTTATTGACTGTAATTGGTAGTCATTTAAGTGATGAACTTTTAAATATAAGTTACCGTTAAGACCTATTACAGGAGTTGATTTTAAAGACCCTCCTGTATCAAACTTCCATTTTAAATTCTGCTTTGCATCAAGAGCATATAAAATACCATAGTTATCCCCACAATAAATAGTACCATGTTTATCAATTGCTGCTCCTGATTCTATAACTCCTCTACTTCTAAACTTCCATTTTATTATCATTCTCCAACACCCCACTCTTAACCTTAATGGTTTTATCAGTTATATTATACCATTAATTGGAATCTATTTAAAGAGGGAATGCTATTTTTTGGAAAAACAGCTAAGCATATATTATTTAACCCCTGGAAAGCATAATCAGCCCAGGGGTTAAGCAAAATTAATATTTTTTAGAGTTTTAAATTTATTCTGTATCAGGTTCTACTGCTACATTGATTTCAAACTCTTTACCTTTATCAACAAAGCCATAAGCAATATCAGCCGTTTGATCACTAATGTTTTCTATACTATCTAATATTTCTAAATAGATTATCCCAGCACTTGGAATACAACTATCAGCATTAAGACGTTCTAAATGTTCATTACGATACTTTAATTCTAGCTTGTCCATTTCTTGTTCTCCAGCTAGAATATCTGGGATTAAAGATTGGTCTTCTTCTGCAATTAATTTCTGTGTTGAATCCATCAACTTATTAATTAATTGTAAACTATCTTCTAAACTTTCATCTGCATCTGCAGTAAAATCTACTTCGTTTTCTAATTTCTGACCCATTAACTCTGCTACTTCACTAGCATCATCACCAATACTTTCAATAGCATCAACTACTGCAAAATACATATCAATTCTTTCAATATCAGCAGTTGACAACTTAGCTTGCGGGATTTTAGTCATAAACACTAATAATTCTTCTTCTAGTTCATCAATAATCTCTTCCTTCTCTTGAATCTCTTCAATCGATTTTAAATCATTTTCTAAAATTAAATAATTAACATCATCCACCATTTGCTGTACTATTTTAAACATTCGATTAATTTCATTGTTTAATTGATTAACAGCAACAGTTGGAGTTTCTAACATTCTTTGGTCAAGGTGACTTAAGCCTCTAACAATTCTTTCATCTTCACCAGGAATAATCTTTTTGACAATGTAAACAATTAAGCCAACAAAAGGCAGCCAAATTAATGTATTTAAAACATTAAAAAAGGTATGCGTGTTAGCAAGCAAACGAGTCTCTGTTAATTGCACTCCAAAAACCCCAGCAATATTGCTTAAAATTCCTTTCATAACTTCACCAAAGTCAGGAATTAAATAAAGTAATATAATTACTACTGCAGCTCCTATCACATTAAAAACAAAGTGAGCAGCAGCCGTTCTTTTAGCACTTATTTTAGCTCCTATAGCAGATAAAACAGCTGTTACTGTAGTCCCTATATTACTACCTAAAATAATTGGAATGGCAGCTTGATAACTAATAGCTCCTACAGAGAAAAGCCCTAATAAAATACCAAAAGAAGCACTACTACTTTGAACTAATACAGTCACTAATATCCCAATCATAACTCCTAATATTGGATAATGCCCAAATTGTTCCATCCAATGAATAAACATCGGAGAGTCTTTTAAAGGACGCATAGTCTCGCTCATTGTATTTAAACCTAAAAATAAAATTCCAAAACCTAATAAAACTTGTCCTATATATTTAGTATTTTGTTTCTTAGCAAAAAAATATGTGAAAAATCCAATTGCAATAGCATGAAAAGCATAATCTCCTAATTTAAAAGCAACTAACTGAGCAGTTATTGTAGTCCCTATATTAGCACCCATAATCACACCAATAGATTGAGATAAGCTCATCAAACCTGCATTAACAAATCCTACTACCATTACAGTAGTAGCACTACTACTTTGAATTATTGAAGTTACAACTGTTCCTACTAGTACACCAACTAAAGGGTTAACAGTTAAGACCCCTAAAAAATGTTTTAATTTATTTCCAGCAGCCTTTTGCAATCCATCCCCCATTTGCTGCATTCCATAAATAAATAAACCCAATCCTCCAAAAAGATAGAACACTGTTGTAATAGACAACTAAATCTCCTCCTGAATATAAAAATTTAATTTATTTAATTTATAGTTTTAAAAACTAGCCCCCTTTTTTTATAGTAATAAATTTAATAATCTTAATCACTAACATAAGTTAACAAGTACTGCAATCCAATGATTGTTTTAGCATCTTTAAACTCTCCAGCAGCTAATTTTTCCTTTGCTTGGGTTAAAGACATTTTTTCCAATTCAATAAACTCATCTTCATCCATCTCCTGCTGATCTTCAACTAAGTCTGTAGCTAAATAGATATGTAATAATTCACTACTAAATCCAGGACTAGTATAAAAGTCACAAATTTTTTTTAATGAACTAGCTAAATACCCTGTTTCCTCTTTCAATTCCCGCTGAGCACATTCTTGCGGATTTTCATCAACTTCTAATAATCCTGCTGGCAATTCATATAGTACTTCTTCAGCAGCTTTTCTAAATTGTTTAATTAATGTAATTTCACCATTTTGATAAGGAATTACTGCTACTCCTCCTTGATGGTTCACAATTTCTCTTAAAGCAGCCTTACCATTAGGCAGTCTAACTTCTTTAACATCTAGCTTAACTACCTTACCATTAAATATAGTTTTAGATTCAATTGTTTCCTCAACTAATTCCTGCACTAAATTTAATCCTCCTTTTTATTAAAAGCTGTTTTAATTATAGACTTCTATAAAATTAACCTTTATTAAAGCAACTTTTAAATTTATTATATCATATCATTAAGAAAATGTAAGTTCTAATATTATAGTTCTTTTTATTTCACCTTACTATAACCTTAATCAACCTAAGCAGCGTTTCACTACAGTAATTTTTCACTTCATTTGAATTTGAATATGAGTTTGATGCTGCTCACTAAAATTTATTTGATAAGTTTTGATTAAATCTAAAATAGTGTTTCTGCTTTGATTAACTTCGTTATTTAAAGCCATCTGAAATGCTTTAGCCTGTCCTACTAAATAAACTTTGTCTTTACCTCTTGTTAAACCTGTATACAGCAGATTTCTATTGAGCATAATATAATGAGAGGTCGATAGAATATAAATCACTACTGGATATTCAGAGCCCTGCATTTTATGAGCCGAACAACAGTAAGCTAAAGTGGTATATTTAATAAAATCATCTTTTGGATAATCTATCCTTCTACTTTCTAAACCGTTATCTAACTTACAAACTACTACTTCCTCTTTACTATCATTATCTAAACTATTATCAGATTCAGTACTTTTTTCTTCAATTCCTAACACCTCTAAAGTATCACCATTTACAATATCTAACTCTTTTAAATTCATAGTCTGCATTACTTTATCATGTTTTTTTATTTTTTGATATTTAGTCTCAATTAATATCTGATTATCATTAAATTCTTTTTGAATTAATTCATTAATGGCATTAATACCTACTATACCATTATATTGAGGACTGATAATTTGTAAATCATTAAAATCTAAATTATTATCTTTTAATTCCGATTCTACTAATCCTTTGATAAAATCTAATATCTGTTCATTAGATTTTCTAACCGACCTTATATCTTGATAATTTATTTTTCCGGGGTGTTCTCCTGCTGCAATTTTATTACAAACTGCTGCTAAGTGACTGTTACTATCTTGACGTTTAATTTCATTTAATTCTACAAAAAGACCAGCAATAAAATCAGTAGTAATTAAATTAATAATGTCTCTGAAAATATTACCCGGTTGTACAGGAGGTATCTGTGCTACATCACCAATTAAAACTAAAGAATGCTGTGGTTTTAACCTTTTAAATAACATTTGAGCTACAGCAGTTGATAACATCCCCGCTTCATCAACCATAATTACATCATAATTATTAAAATCCAGATGATAACAGGCACTATGAATTGTGTGCGCTTGTTTACCTGTCACCTCTATTACTCTTTTAGCAGCCTTCCCCGTGGGAGCTAGGTTTAAGACTTTATCGCCATTTTCCACAAACATATTAATAATCCCTTTAGACACTGTAGATTTACCAGTTCCAGCCTTACCCGTTAGTACAACTAATTCTTCTTTTAAACACTGCTCTAAAATTTGACGCTGTTGAGCAGCATACTTAAACCCCTGTTCTTGCTGTTGTTTTAAAATCAATTTTTTAATATTTTTTTCTTTTAAATTTAAAGCACTAGACTTAGAATTAATTGTTTTCAGCCTGTGATAAATATCAATCTCACCTTGATAATTATTTCTTGTAGCTACACACAATTTTTCCCGCTGAGTTAACAAGCCCCAACTTTTTTCATCTTTTTCAACTAAAGGCTCTAAATCCTCTTCACTAAATAACACAAAATCTTTAGTAAATACTTTAGTCACTACTTCATCATCTTCCTGCACATTATAACTTATCTCTTCAAATTGATAATATGCTTCTAAAACTTGATTAAACCCATTTTCTAACTCTAATTCTTCTTCAACTATTGCTACTAATTCTGTTAATTTAAAATAAGTATGTCCTGCTGCCTTAGTTGACAAATAATAAGTTAAAAAACTATTGATACGATAATTACTATCCTTATCCAGCCCTATTTCCAAAGCAATCTCATCTGCCTTTTTAAAACCAATCCCTCTTAACTCAGTAATTAAATACGGGTTTTGCTGTAATAAATTTATTAACTCCATTCCATATTTCTCATATAGTTTAAAAATCATATTTTCTGTAATTTCATATTTTACTGCAAATTTAATAATTTCTTTAATCTTCATTTTTTCTTGAAAAGAATTTATTATTGTAGTAGCCCGTTTTGAGCCAATTCCTGAGATAGAAGTTAACTGCTCAGGTTTTTCTCTTAATATATCTAAAGTATCTAAACCAAAACGATCTACTATTTTCGTAGCAAAATGTTTGCCAATCCCTTTAAAGAATTTAGAACTCAAAAAATGAATTAATGCTTTTTCATTAGAAAAAGGAAGTTCTTTACTCTGCACTACATTAAAATTCATCCCATATTGATTTTTTTCAAAATAACCTTTTAATTCAAGCTGTGTACCAATAAAAACTGGAGAACTAGATACACAAGTTACTTCCTGGTCTTCAGCTTTGAATTTAAAAACATTAAATCCATCGTCTTTATAGACTATTTCTTGCACTTCTCCTTCTAAAGTTTCTAAATCATCTTCCTGTGGACCATGTTCTTCTATCTCTAAATTATTACTATTAACAGTAATTTGATAATTTTGATATTTCTCATTCCATCTTTTCTTACCTGTTGTCTTAATTTGATTGCCTTCTTTAATTTTTTCAGCAATTTCTGCATCGAGATTACCTTTTAAGGTTAATTGTTCATGATTATCTCTAACAATAGAAAATATATAAAAATCATTTTTTTCAAAGTATATTTTATTAATCCGACCTTCAATCATTTCTGCTCCCCCTAAAAATTATGTCTTAATTTAAATGTTACTATAATTATATAATATTCCCTGCATTTAATAAAAAAATGTATCTAACATAATTGCATTTAAATATTATTGTATTAGTAATAATTACCTGTGAAATAATCATCAAATAACAAATCTTTTCTTTGATTTTGAGCAAGTTAATATTAAAAGGGGGTCACTTTATATGTCAAATGATAAAACAAATTATCCATTACCGCACGAAGAACTAGACCAATTACTTTATAATAACGATTCACTCTTTAATTATAATGAAATTGCCGTAGGTACTAATGATATTGTTGATAGGAGAAGTTATATCCCTGGTGATGAAGAATTAATTGATGAAGTAGCAAGAGAAATGGGGCTGTCTGATTAAAACAGATTATACTATTTTGGCTATTAAGAATTAGCCAGGAGCTTTGAGTTAAAATCAAAAATCCTAGATAATTAACAGGCTAACAATATTGTTAGCCTGTTAATCCTTTATAGCAATCATCTAATAATTCTACTCCCTTTTCTGAAGCTAACTCTTCTAATGTAAAATGAGTAAGTACTAAAACCTTTTTGTAGTTATTACCCTCTGCAAGATGCTTTTTATCAAATTCAGCTAAATTGTGGGCTGCATTACGTACTAATTTTATCAGTAGTTTAAAGGAACCCTTAGATATCTTTGTTTGGTCCACATAATTTTCTAATCTACCGCCAGCTCTATATTTATCCTTGCTGTCTAAACCCATAAATTTAAAAAACCAATCTACTTTATAATGCCCTACAGCAGTAGTAATCCCCCAATAATCTGCTATTAATTCATCTACTACATGGGTTTCCATTCCTCCTAAAACCCTATTAGCAAGATAATGGGTACTTTCATGAGCAATTCTAATCTGCAGTGAATATTCCTGCCACTGCTGAGCAGATAAATTTAATTGTGCTGCTGAAATAGCACTATAATTCATTGCACTAACAATTATTAATTTATCTTGATATAATTCTTTGCGCTTAATTAGCTTTTTAAATTCACTTTTCCACTCCCTAATAGAATTGTTTTCTAGCCACCTTGTCTTATAAAGATGAATTCGATCCCAATTATTATAGCCTGCTATCATGGTTGCTCCCATAGAATCTGGGATGGGATAAGGTTCATTTTTATAAGCAATAGCTTGAGTTATTTTTATAAAATCAGGTCTATGTTTAACAATTAACAACGGAACTTTCCCTGCTATTGTTTCTGCTACTGTTAACTTTAACTGCTCTGGTTGTTCTAACTCTAACCCCACTGCCTGCTCGATTGTTGTACTATCTTTTCCTCTTAAAGTAACATCTTTATAATAATCTTGTTTACTGATCCCGTTTTGGATAGGAAAGCTAAATTGGACTAGCTTATCCTGCAAAGTAGCAAAAACTCCCTTCTCTTCAGCTTCTTGTACATAGTCCTCCCACACAGGAATATGTGCTTCATTAGCAAGGGGCAACTCTAATTCTTTTTGAGGATGTTTAAAATGTCTACTAGTATACTCTAATACTTCTTCTATTTCACCTGCACTAGCACCAAGTTCTTGTAAAACCTTTTTTCTAAAATCCAATTTTTGCATTTTTAGCACCTCACTTTAA
>JBNJFD010000095.1:0-7795 GCA_051746525.1 Bacillota bacterium
ATATTCAATTTTATTATCTATCATAAGTTCTATCTTTAAGAGCCCGCTCCATTTCTCGTTGAGCAGTCTTCTTTTTGATATCTCTTCGTTTATCATGTAGATCTTTACCTTGAGCTAATCCTAATTCAACTTTTACTAACCCATGCTTCAAATAAACTTTAAGCGGAATTAGAGTATAGCCTTTACGCTGAGTTTTACCAATTAAACTTTTAATCTGCCGCTTGTGAAGTAATAATTTTCTTTTTCGCTCTGGTTCATGATTATAGCGATTCCCTTCTTTAAAAGGAGAAATATGAACATTATGCAAAAATACTTCACCATCTCTAATCAAAGCAAAACCATCTTTTAAATTAATATTGTGCTGGCGAATAGATTTAACCTCTGTTCCCTGCAGCACAATCCCTGCTTCATAAGTCTCTTCAATATGATAGTCATGCCTTGCTTTTCTATTTCTGGCGACAACTTTTATATCTTCTCCCATATGCTCTCACCTCTTCAAGTCCATATTATATTATAACAGCTATTTGTTAAATGTCAAGACTTGTTCTAATCTAGTAATTCAAAATCTATTTGCTGGGCATCCACATTAACTTTACTAACTTCTACTTCTACTTTATCTCCTAAGCGATAAATCTTAGCAGTTCGTTCTCCAATAATAGCTTGTTTATCTTCATGGTAATGATAATAATCATCTACTAAAGTACTAACATGAACTAGTCCCTCAATTGTATTATCTAATTCTACAAAGAATCCAAAAGACATGACACCGCTAATTACTCCTTCATACTCTTCTCCAAGTTTATCTTCCATATATTCAACTTTCTTTAAATCTTTTGATTCACGTTCTGCTTCCATAGCTTTTCTTTCCTGAAGAGACGAATGGTCTGCAATAGTAAATAATCTATCTTCTAAGTCTTCTCTTCTCTGTTTAGGGAGTACTCCTTTATTAATTACTTCTTTGATAATTCGGTGAATCATCAAATCAGGATATCTCCTAATTGGAGAAGTAAAGTGACTATAACAACTTGATGCTAAACCAAAATGACCAACGTTCTGCGGATGATAATGTGCTTTCTGCATTGTCCTTAATAAGACTGTGTTAACTACTCTTTCTTCTGGTTCTCCTTCAACTTTATTTAAAACCTTTTGCAAAGATTTCGGATGCACATTTCCTTTAAGTCCTTTGACATGATAGCCTAAATTGTGTAAAAAACTATTTAACTCTTCAATTTCATCTGCTGCAGGTTCTTCATGGACTCGATAAATAAATGGTATTTCACGGTGATACATCTCTTCTGCTACAATTTCATTAGTCCTAATCATGAAATCTTCAATTAGCTTTTCAGCTATACTGCGGTCTACTTTAACTATATCAACTGCATTACCATCTTCATCTAAGATGATTTCTGCTTCTGGAAACTCAAAATCTACACTGCCTTTTTCTTGTCGCAGTTTTCTTACTTTTTTCGATAACTCTGCCATTAAGTTTAGATCATCAATTAAATGTTCATATTTTTTAATAATTTCTTGATCTTGATCTACTAACATTTTCTTAACTTCTGTATAAGTTAAACGCTGATTAACATCAATTACACTTTCAGTAATCTCGTGTTCTAAAACTTCACCAGAATTTAAATCAAATTTCATCAATACTGACATAGCTAACCGGTCTTCATTTGATCTTAAACTACATAAGTTATTAGATAACTTCTCAGGAAGCATTGGAATAACTCGATCCACTAAATAAATACTTGTTCCCCGCTCTAATGCTTCTTCATCTAATGGGTTCCCCTCTTTAACATAATGGGTTACATCTGCTATATGGACACCTAATCTAGCTTCATTTTCATTTAATTTTTCTATTGAAACGGCATCATCAAAATCTTTGGCATCTTCACCATCAATAGTTACCATCTTAATATCTCTTAAATCTCTACGTCTTTCAATCTCTTCTTCTTCAATTTTTTCTGAAATTGCTGCTACTTCTTCTTTTACATCCTCGGGAAAAGCACTAGGTAAATCTAATTTTTTAATAATTGTTTCTATATCTACACCTGCATCTGTTTTATGCCCTAAAATTTCAACTATCTTTCCTTCAGGATTTCTCCTTTTAGCAGGCCATCTTGTGATTTCTACTACTACTTTATCGCCTTCATTAGCACCTTGCGACTGGCTTTTAGGTACAAACACATCATGAAATATCTTAGAATCATCAGGTACGACGAATCCAAAATTATTACTATCTTCATACTCTCCTACAATCTTATGATTGGCCCGTTCTAATATCTTAATTACTTCTCCTGCTGTCCTCTTACCTTTCTTTTCTCCAATTAACCTCACTACAACTCGGTCATTATGCATTGCACCATCTATATCTTCAATACTAATATAAACATCTTCTTGCTCTGGATTATCTGGTATCAAAAATCCAAACCCTTTAGAATGCCCCTGCAGCCGACCTACCACTAAATCCATTCTTTCTGGAACGCCGTATCTATCTTTACGATTCTTAATAATTAACCCTTCTTGCTCCATTTCTTCTAACAATCTTAAAAATCTATCTCTTTCTTGAACCGAGATATCAAATTCATTCAATAACTCTTCCGCCTTCAATGGTTTATACGCTTGTTCTTTCATAAAATCAACTATTCTACTTTTAGTACTCACAACAACCCCCCCTTGTTTATAAATTATCGTTTCCTTATTTGAAATTAATATACAATCTTAAATACAGAACAACAAAAAAACAAACTCTCAGCTAGATATTTACTAACTAAGAGCCTTATCACCAGAAAAGTATTCATTATTGAAGATAAGCAATAACTAAAGATAATACCATAAATGATACAGCCGCTACAGTAGTAACTTTGCTTAAAATTTGGTCTAATTGTCTTCCTTCATCACCAAAAACTGAAGAAGAACCACCACTAATAGCACCTAAACCTGCACTTTTCCCAGATTGCAGTAAAACCCCTGCAATTAAAATAATACAGATGATAATATGTGCTATTTTTAAAATGAATAAAGACATACATTGCACCTCCTGACAAAGACTAACATTTATATTTTAACATAGGACAAGTTAAAATGCAATCCTCTAACAATAATTAAAAAACCGGGTGCAGATAAATCCACACCCGGAGCATAAAATCTATTCAACTAATCTTATAGATTATAAAAATTATTCATTGCATTATACTCGCCATCAGCAGCTAAGTCTTCTTCAATTCTTAATAATTGATTGTACTTAGCCATTCTATCAGATCTAGAAGCAGATCCAGTCTTGATTTGACCTGCATTAGTAGCAACAACTAAATCAGCAATTGTATCATCTTCTGTTTCACCAGATCTATGAGATACAACAGCAGTCATATTGTTTCTCTTAGCTAGTTCAATTGCATCTAAAGTTTCTGTTACTGTACCAATCTGATTTAACTTAATTAGGATAGAGTTACTAGCTCCTAATTCGATACCTTTTTTAAGGAATTCAGTGTTAGTTACATACACATCGTCACCAACAATCTGAATCTTGTCTCCTAATTTTTCAGTTATCTTAACCCATCCGTCCCAGTCATTTTCTCCTAATCCATCTTCAATAGAGATAATTGGATATTCTTCAACTAAGTCAGCATAGAAATCAACCATTTCTTCACTAGTTCTTACTACGCCTTCTCGCTTAAAGTTATAATTACCATCTTCATCTACTAACTCACTTGCAGCAGCATCAAGAGCTAATTTAATATCTTTCCCTGGAGTATATCCTGCAGCTTCAATTGCTTCTAAGATTGTATCTAATGCATCTTCAGTTCCAGATAAGTCACGAGGAGCAAAACCACCTTCGTTCCCTACTGCAGTTACATCACCAGCTTCTGCAAGAATATCTTGTAATGCATGGAAAATCTCAGAACCAGCTTGTAAAGCTCTTTTGAAAGAGTCAAATCCAACTGGCATAACCATGAATTCTTGAATATCTACAGCAGAATCAGCGTGCTCTCCACCATTTAATATATTCATTTGAGGAACAGGTAGTTCCTTTGCATTTGTTCCACCTAAGTATTGATATAATGGTAAACCACAGCACTTAGCCGCTGCTTTAGCTACTGCCATAGAAACACCTAAAATAGCATTAGCTCCTAAGTTTTCTTTAAGTGGAGTTCCATCTAATTCAATCATTAAATTATCAACAGCTACTTGACGAGTAGCATCCATTCCAATAATTTCAGGAGCAATATCTTCATTAACGTGCGCTACTGCTTCTGTAACACCTTTACCGCCATAGCGGTCTGCATCTCCATCTCTTAATTCTAAAGCTTCATTTTCACCAGTAGAAGCTCCAGAAGGTACAGCTGCTCTACCTCTAACACCATTATTTAAATAAACATCTACCTCAACAGTTGGGTTCCCTCTTGAATCAAGAATCTCTCTTGCAATTACATCTTCAATAATAAATTCCATTTTTATACGCCTCCTATATTATAGTTAAATTATTTAATCAATTGATTCCCAGTCATTTCTTCTGGAATCTCAATTTCTAATAAATCTAAGATTGTTGGAGCAAAGTCAGATAACTTCCCGTCATCAATTAACTCTGCATTTTTATCATCATCATTCATATAAACCAGCGGAACTAAGTTGCTAGTATGAGCAGTAAATCGCTCTCCTGTTTCATAGTCTTTCATTTGTTCGCTATTACCATGGTCAGCAGTAATTAATGCTGCTCCACCTTTAGCTTTAATAGCGTCAATAGTTTCTCCTAAGCACTCATCAACTGTTTCTAAAGCTTCTACAACAGCATCAAAATCACCAGTATGACCTACCATATCTGGATTAGCATAGTTAAGAACGATAAAGTCATAATCATTATCTTCAATCTGGCTCACTACTTCGTCTTTAACTTTATAAGCACTCATTTCTGGTTTCAAATCATAAGTAGCTACATCAGGCGAAGGAATAATCTCCCTATTTTCTCCTTCAAAAGCCTTTTCTTTCCCTCCATTAAAGAAGAAAGTTACATGAGCATACTTTTCCGTTTCAGCTATTCTAAGTTGTGTTTTATTATTATTAGCTAACACATTACTTAAAATGTTTTCTAATTCTACTTGTGGAAAAGCAACAGGAGCATCAATAGTCTCATCATACTCCGTCATACATACAACTTCAACTCCAGGATATCCTTCTTTACGCTCAAAACCATTAAAGTCAACATCATTTAAAGCTCTAGTTAGCTGTCGAGCTCTATCTGCTCTAAAGTTAAAGAAGATTACAGAATCATCAGTAGTTACATTACCTACTGGTTCTCCATCTTCAACAATAACTGTCGGCTCTACAAATTCATCAGTAACATCTTCATCATAAGAATCTGTAATTGTTTCTAAAGCAGATTCTGATGTATTTCCTTCACCAAAGCACATTACATTATATGCTTTTTCAGTTCGCTCCCAGTTATTATCTCGATCCATATAATGATAACGACCACCAATAGTAGCAATTTGACCTACACCTAACTCTTCCATCTTTTCTTCTAACTGCTTGATATATTTTTTAGCACTCTGCGGAGCAGTATCTCTTCCATCTAAAATTGCATGAACATAAACATCTGTTAAACCTTTTCGTTCTGCCATTTCTAACAGTCCGAATAAATGTTTAATGTGACTGTGTACTCCTCCATCAGATACCAAGCCCAACAAGTGTAGAGCAGAATCGTTCTCTTTAGCATTTGCTACTGCATCAGCGATAGCATCTCTTTCGAACAATTCATTATTTTCTACAGCTAAATTAATTCTAGTAAAGTCTTGATATACAATTCTTCCAGCTCCTAAGTTCATATGACCAACTTCGGAATTACCCATCTGTCCTTCAGGTAATCCTACTGCTTCGCCGGAAGCCTTTACTCTAGTATGAGGATATTCCTCCCATAATTTATCGAAATTAGGAGTATTAGCAGCCTTCACCCCATTCATTTCTTCACGCTCGTTACATCCAAATCCATCTAATATGATTAAAGCTAGTGGCTTCGGTACAGACATCTCTAACACCTCTCTTTACTATATATAGTATTCAATCGTTTTTAATCAATCCTACTTATTACCTATTTAAACTTAACTATTTTAGAGAATGACTCTGCCTCTAAACTAGCTCCACCTACTAAAGCACCATCAATATTAGGCTGCGCCATAATTTCTTCTACATTCCAAGGCTTAACGCTGCCACCATATTGAATTCTAATAGCATCTGCAGTATCTTGGTCATACATCTCAGCTAAAGTATCTCTAATATACTTAACCATTTCTTCAGCTTGTTCTGGAGTAGCAGTTTCACCAGTACCAATTGCCCATAATGGCTCATAAGCAACTACCATATCTTTTGCATCTTCTGCTTCAATTCCAGATAAATCTGCATCTAATTGAAACTTAACTCTAGCAAAGTGTTCTTCAGCTTCTCTTTCTTCTAATTTTTCACCAATACATAAAATCGGCTTAATATCATTAGCAAAAGCAGCTTTCATCTTTAAATTAAGTAACTCATCATCTTCACCAAAGATTTCTCTTCTTTCAGAGTGACCAATAATTGCATATTCACAACCAACTGATTTAATCATCTTTGGAGATAATTCACCAGTATAAGCTCCACTTTCTTTATGATACATATTTTCTGAACCTAATTTAATATCAGTATCAGCTAATACTTCGTTTAGTGGATATAGGTCAACAGCTGGAGCACAAATTCCTGCTTCTACATCGTCAACATCAGCAACCAATTCTTTAAATTCATTTGCCATTTCTAAAGCTTCATCAACATCTTTGTTCAATTTCCAATTAGCACACATAAAAGGAGTTCTCATTTCCTTCACCTCCGAGTTGAGTTAGAAGTTGGCAGTGACTTAACACTACCAACTATTTTTATTTTATCTAGAGTAAACCATATGAATAATAATTTACTGTTTACTTGTTATTTTGCTAGTTTTCTACTTGTCATTTAACGCATCAAATGCTGGTAATGGTTTCCCTTCAATAACTCTTAAGGAAGCTCCTCCACCAGTAGAAATATGTGTTACTGCATCTTCTAATCCAGCTTTCTTAACTGCAGCAGCAGATTCACCGCCACCTACAATTGTAAATGCATCAATTTCGCCTAAAGTTTTAGCAACTTTGTTAGTACCTTGAGCAAATGCATCCATTTCAAATACTCCTAAAGGACCATTCCAAGTAACTGTTTTTGCATCTGCTAAAACTTCAGCAAATTTATCTACAGTCTTAGGGCCAATGTCAAGTGCCTGCCATCCTTCTTCAATTTCATCGATAGCAACTGCTTTACTATTTGCATCAGCTGCAAAATCATCAGCTACTACAACGTCGATTGGAAGAACTAATTCAACACCCTTAGCTTTAGCTTTTTCAACTAATTCATTAGCTAAATCCATTTGGTCTTCTTCAACTAAAGAATCTCCAACTTCATATCCCTGCGCTTTAATGAATGTGTTGGCCATTCCTCCACCAATTAAAATAGTGTCAGCTTTACCCATTAAATTTTCTACTGTACTCATTTTATCAGAAATCTTAGCTCCACCAACAATAGCAACATAAGGCTTTTTAGGTTCTTCAACAGCTGGCTTCATAGTTTCAATTTCATTCTGCATTAAAAATCCTGCTACAGCTTCTGGAGCATATTCTGCTACTCCTGCAGTTGAAGCATGAGCTCTATGAGCAGCACCAAATGCATCGTTTACATAAACGTCAGCTAATTCAGCTAACTGCTTAGCAAATTCTGGTTCATTAGATTTTTCACCAGCATTAAA
>JBNJFD010000096.1:0-7760 GCA_051746525.1 Bacillota bacterium
CTCTTCACTGCCTTTTCACTCTTCATTGTATTTATTTATTCAATTTTCAACTTAAATATCACCTCAGAACTAAAATGGAAATTTTTACTGCTAATTATTGCCAAAATGCTATAATATACTTTTTAAAAGAGCAATTTTAGAAGGGAGATTATAATGAATAAAATTAGATTTTATTTTATTTCTCTACATAAAATTTTTTTATTCCTAATAGGAATTTTTTTATTTAGCTTTATTATTAATCTTAGTATTACTTGGAAAATGAAAGTTCGTCCTGCTAATTCATCTTTAAACAAAACAGTGATTATTGACCCTGGGCACGGTGGTATTGATTCAGGAGCTAATCACGAGTCTGTTTTAGAAAAAGATATTAATTTATCCATTTCTAAAAAATTAGCTTCTCTATTAGAAAAAAATAATATTCAAGTTATTTTAACTCGCCAAAAAGATAAATTATATAATGATAGCCGCCAAGATGACCTTAAACACCGCATAGAACTAACTAATAATTCTAATGCCGATATCTTAGTTAGCATTCACGTTAACAGTTTTCCTAGTTCTAAATCATTTGGTGGAGAGACATATTATAGTAAAAGCTCTAAACAAGGAAAAAAATTAGCCTCTGCTATTCAAGAACAATTAATTAAAATTCAACCTAAAAATTACCGCACTATTAAAACCGCCCCTTATTATGTGCTGCAAAAAAGTGAAATTACTGCGGTATTAGTAGAAGTCGGCTTTATTAGTAATCCTCAAGATAGAAAGCGAATTACTAACCCTCAAAAACAGGAAAAAATAGCTGAAGCAATTACAACAGGAATTATTAATTATTTTAATGATGATTTGCAGCTTCTACCCCCTGAAAACCAAAAAACTTTTGCTTTTATTCTAGGTCAAAAACAAAAAACCTAGAATCAGTAAGCATCTACTGACTCTAGGTTAATAGCAAGTAATTATTTAATTAACTAATTATATTACTGAATTGCTTCAATTAAAATTAAATCATTGACTGCTGCAAATTTTACTGTCCCCTCAGACACTACAGCAGTATCTCCTGTATAATAATTTCTAACAGTAGTACCATCAGCAAAAACATTGGCTACTTTAATCTTTTCTTCCCCACTTGCATTAATTTTAATCACTACTTTATCATCTAGCACACCATCGTTATTAGAATCCCAAGTTCTGCTATAAGTATCCGCAGCTAATTCAATCTGTTCTCCTACTGCCACAGCAGGATGTTTAGCTCTAAACTGACCTAATTTCTGCCAGTGTTCCAATACTTTCTGCTGTTGATTATTCCAAGGATAATCTGAATTACTAGCAAATTTAGAATGAGGCTCTTTTAAGTTAGCGCCTTTATTAACTTCTTCTCCATACCAGATTTGAACACTACCTGGACTCAATAACAATCTAGTCCCTGCAGCAATTTTATCTTTTACTGCTCCTAACCCCCGCTTTGAATCAGAAATATAATTAACTGCATTAAAACCATCACCATTATTAAGCTGTAATGCATACTCTGTCCATAAAGAACCTACCTCTTCTAATTCCATTGCTGGAGGATAAGTAGTATTCAATAAAGCATCAAAATCTGGAATTGAGTCATCATTATGATCTTGATAATAACTGCTCTTTTTAATCCCCTGTTCCTTAACCTGACCTAAAAACCAGAAATCATGTTCCCACTCTGCTCCTGGCGCTTGAGGATTCTTACGCCGCCACTTTTCTAAAGCTAATTGAGCCTCTTGTTTCAATTCTCCCCACCGCTGTTGAGAAACATAAGATACATCACGACATCTAAAACCATCAATCCCGAATTCTTCAACCCAGGCAGTTAACCAGTTTATTAAATACTGAGCAGGAGGTCTTTCTAAATCACTTCGTAATTCTTCTGCAGCAGGAACAATCCATTGTTCATAATTCTTTTCTTGCTGCCACTTAGTAGCTAATAATGGTGGTATGCTCTGTTCTGTTTTTATTTCAGTTTTGAAATCAGCTAATCCATCTATCAGTTTTGTTAATCTATCATCGCCGCTAGAAGTATAACCAGCCAAATCAGCTCTAACCCAATTAGGTCCCCACCAATTAGCCCATTTCTCTGCGCCGTCAAAATAATCAATATAGTTTTGATAATGATTCCAACTTTCTCCCGAGCTAGGTTCCCAATCCTCACTCAAAGGTTCAGCAGCCCAGTTGCCAAAATTATATTCTTTCATATCTTGGATAGTAATTTGACCAGGATGATTGAATACTACATCCATTACTACTTTTAATTGATGTTGGTGAGCTGTAGTTACAAATTCTCTAAATTCAGACACAGTTCCTATGTTTTTATCAATAGTTGTATAATCTAAAGCATGGTAACCATCATAAGCATAACGAGCAAAATCTCCTTGTTCTCCACTAATAAAACCATGAATTTGTTCATAAGGTGCGGTAATACAGATTGTATTGATCCCCAGCTTATCAAAATATCCTGCTTTTATCTTTTCAGTTAAACCTACAATATCTCCACCATGAAAAGTCCCCAGCTCACTGCCAGTAGCATCTACTTGAGGGCGCCCATAGGAACTATCATTTTTAGTATTAGCATTATAAAATCTATCTACAATCACATAATAAATCAAACTATTATCCCACCTGAAATTATCTACTTCAAGTTCTTCTGCTTGATAAGAAACTGCAACTTCTACATCATCAAAACTGTTTTTAAAATCTGCAGCTATTGTTGTTATTTGATTAGGCAAGATCAATATTTCTCTTTTCTGTTCACTATAAACTTCTTGCTTTTCAGTAAATAATGATAAATTTAAATCATACTGCCCCACTTCTATATCTTCTTCACTAAAATCAAATTCAACTGAATTAGTATCTGAATCAATTTCTACTTCTTTAGTGTATGTATTAGCATCCTTAGTTACTAAACTCAATTGAGCTTTATCAATATCTGCTGCTAAATTATTTAGCTTAATCATTACATTCTTCACTTCTAAAAATTGCAGCTCATCTATAGAAAAACTGGAGACAGCATTAGTTATTACTGTCTGCTCTGTTGCTTGATAAACATAATGTCCCTGATCATCTTTAACTTTAACTTCAATCTGATATTTATTATCTAAATTTAAATCATCAAATTCAAAACTAACTTGTTCTTGCTCATCACTAATCTCTTGATCATCTTGATACTTTAATCTTGGATTATTAATATTAGTTATAATGATTTCTACTTCGGATAAATCTAATTGATCTTCTACTGCTAAAGCAGAACTACTGTTATTAGTAATAATATTATCTAATTTTGCAGTTACTGTTAATTGAGCAGTACTAGTGTTAAAATCTTCCGTATCATTTCGGGTGTTTGTGCAACCGCTAATTAATACTATTAACACTAATATTGCTAACAAAACTATCTTTTTCCTCCTAAAATTTATCACCATCTATTTTCCTCACCTTTCTAAAAATTAATAATTTTCAGTATAATTCTTTTGCTGCTGCCGATTAATTAGATAAACAACAGGTGATTCAGATTTTAGTTCTACATCTACTGAACAGCCGTAAACATCCTTTATAATTTCTTCTGTAATTACTTCTTGAGGAATTCCTATTTGCTTTATTTTAGTCTGAGATAACAATGCTAAACGATTGCAATATTGACTAGCTAAGTTCAAATCATGCATAATGACAACTATTGTTAACCCCTGCTGCTGCAGAGTTTGAATTAAATTAAAAATTTCTAATTGATAATTAATATCTAATTCTGAAGTAGGTTCATCTAACAGCAATACTTCAGGTTCTTGTGCTAAAGTCTGGGCCAAAAATACCCGCTGCTTTTCTCCCCCGCTTAAACTATTAATTCTCCGCTGAGCAAATTGAGTAGTATTGGTTAATTCTAAACAGTCAGCAATTACTTCTTGGTCTGCTGTAGTTAACCCCTGCCACTGTTTTAAATATGGTTTCCTTCCCATAGCAACAATCTCCTGCACCGTAAAATCAAAGCCTACGTTCTGCTGCTGCGGCAATACTGCTAATTTAGTCATTAATTGCTGCTGCTGATAGGATTTAATGTTTTTATCAGCTAAATAAATTTCTCCACTTTCAGCTTTTAAATACCTGCTTAAAAGTTTAACCAAAGTTGATTTTCCAGAACCATTAGGTCCTAAAATACCAAAAATCTCTCCTTCTTTTACAGTTAAATTTATCTTATCTAATACCTGATTGCTTTCATAACTAAATGATAAATCTCTTACTTCTAAAACAGACATAATTGACCTCCAAACTCTAAACTCTATTAAAATCTAACTTTCTTCTGCTCTAATAAATAAATAAAAAATGGAGCTCCACATAAAGCCGTAATAATCCCGACTGGAATTTCTGTAGGTGCTAAAATAGTGCGGGCCAAAGTATCAGCAATGATTAAAAATATGCCCCCCACTACAGCTGCTGTAACTAATAAAATTCGATGATTAGGACCTACTAATAACCGCAAAATATGGGGCACAATTAAACCAATAAAACCAATCACCCCACTAACAGAGACTACAATTCCAGTTAACAGAGAAGCCGTTACTAATAAAATCACTTTAACTTTAGTCACTGTAACACCTAAATAATGAGCAGCCTCATCTCCTAACAACATAATATTTAAATCAGTAGCAAAATAATAAATAACCCACCAACCGAGGATTACAATAGGCGCTACCATCTTTACCTCCTGCCAATTACTAGCAGATAAGCTGCCCATCAACCAATGAACAACTTGTTCTAAACTCTGGTGATTTAAAATCATTAATAACGAAACTAAAGCAGATAAGAAAAAACTAAGGGCTATTCCTGCTAATAACAACGTTCCCACAGGGACTTGCCCACCTACTTCTGCCAATTTATAAACTACTATTACTGTTAATAAAGCTCCTGCAAAGGCAAACAAACTAACTAAACTAATTCCATAATAATATGTATTAAAGCCATAATTAATAGCAATTGCCGCCCCTAAAGAAGCTCCTGCTGAAATACCAATTACATAAGGGTCAGCCATAGAGTTTTTAAATAAACCTTGAAAAGTCACTCCTGAAGTCGCTAAAGCAGAACCTACTAAAGCTGCTAAAATAATCCTGGGCAGTCTAATTTGAAAAATAATAGTCTGTTCTATAGCCGTAAAATCCCACTGCCACAAACTAGACCAACTTATACTAGTTGCACCTAATTGAACTGCTATAATTATTGTTACTACTAATAAAACAAATAATAATCCAATTAATATTCCATCTCTAGGTGTTAAATTCATTGTTGACCAGCTAATTCCACTTGCGGATGTATAGCCTGCACAAATAATTTCAACCCTTGGATGATTCTGGGCCCAGGTCGATTAATTATATCAGCATCAAACACAAATACTCTATCTTGTTTAACTGCTGTTAACTGCTGGTAATTTGATCTAGTTTTTATTTTCTCTACTGTCACTTCTTCTTTCCAGCTTCCTGTATTAGCTATATAAACTTCAGGGCTCTCTTTTAACAATTTTTCTAAACTATACTGCGGCCAGCTCCCTTTAGCTCCAGCAGCAATATTTTTGCCACCAGCTGTGGTTATTAAATCATTAACAAAAGTTTCCGCTGCTGCTGTGCGCAATGGTTGGCGCCAAATTTCATAAAAAACCGTCGGTCGCTCTGTAGTTTCTAATTGCTCAGCAACTTTGGCTTTAATATCTTTCAACTCAGACCTCATCTCAGTTGTTATTTCTGCACCTTTTTCTTCTACCCCAATAATTTTAGCTGTTTTTTCAATAATTGCAATCGTTTCAGGAATACTATGCGCTTGATAAGCAATTATCTTTATCCCTAATTTCTCTAAGCGCTGAATTACTTCTTGAGAAACAATCCCCTCTGCTAAGACTAGGTCAGGTTTTTGAGCAATAATTGATTCTACACTTTTTACACTTACTTTTGTTTTTTCTTGTGCCTTAGTAGGATAATTGCAAAACTTAGTGACTCCTACTAGTTTATCTGCTGCATCTAATTTATAGATTGTTTCTGTAATACTTGGTGCTAAAGAAATAATTCTAGTCGGTTCCTGCTCAATTGTTACTTCTCTATCTAAATCATCAACTATTGTAACTGGATAGCTAGCATAAGTCTGCCCAGTTAAATTAATCACTAATAAAGTTATTACTATAATCAACAATGGCAATTTTTTCTTTATCATTTATTTAACACTCCTACACAACAATTTATAACTAGATTTTATATTATTATATCGCACTTTAGGAGAAATTAAAACAACTATGAGAATTGAATCTCCAATTTAATTACTCTTTTAAGATACTCTGCCCCGGATCCTCTATTATAATTTTACCGCTATAAGCGCAAGTTAGTTTCGAGTTAGCTAATAATGCCGGCTGTTTCCCCACTTTGACATCACTTTTAGGCTTAGTCCAAGGAGCTGGAATATTAGGAATACAAGGCTGCGGGTCTAATCTGCCGTCATTGGCCCTAGTCGCTGCTGCCACATCAGGATTATTAGTAGTATGACATTTACCAAAAGGAAGAATATTGCTCATCCCCTTATAATCCATAATATTAGCTATTAAATTACCACAAACTTTAGAATTATGGGAAGCTAGCACTTTTAAATTACTTGGTGCATCTCCAAAACTACAAGATAGCTGAGCACCAGAACAAACATATAACTGTCCTCCACCGCCAGCCGAGCCAGAACTATTCTCTTTAGTTGCTGAACTCTGTTTAGCTCCTGCAGAACTATTCTCTCCTCCTGCCTGGGAGGCTGCTTGATTATTTTCTGCACTGCTATCGCTACTTTGTTCTTTATCCTGAGGAAAAACTATTTCTTCTCCAGCATGAATCCAGAGAAAACCATTTTGAAGCCGCTCTTCATCTTCTAAAAATTTATTTTCTTCTAATGCTAATACTGCATTTATTCCTGCTTGTTCAGCAGTAGCAGTTCTCACTACTTTACCGTTGTCAATTAGATAAGGAGCCTGTTCATCAATCCATAACCCATAATCTCCCTCTTTAAACCCTGCTATACATAGCGCTTTAGCCTGCTTATCACCTTCTTGATAATAGGTAATCAGTAAATTATCTTCCTCATCTTTCCTAAATTCATAATCAGTAGCCTGCTGTAAATAGATACTTCTTTTTTCTCTTTTCTCTGTCATTTCTTTCACCTCTTTTTAAATTAGTCATCTACACTATAATATAAATACCACTTGCCTTCTAAATGGCGAAACTTATAAAAAGCTAGCGGTTCACCTTTAGCTCGCTCTTGTTGATATGCTTGATCTAAGTTTTCTACTACCTCTAAATGAGCGGGCAGTGGTTGCCCCCAATATTCATAACCTTTTGCTGAGCCGCTAATCCCTAACCCCGCCGCATAAGCACTAATAGAGATATCGTCTTTTTTATCATCGGACTTCATTTGTTCTAGATTCAACTTTTTAAATAAAGCTATATATTTTTCTTTTCTAGGCTCTCCTATTGAACCATGAGGAGAAATCATGTTGTGAGAGATATATTCTAACTCTTGGTCTGCTTTAAACATGGCAATTAACTTTTCAAAGTCACTTTTATTTTCTTTAAAATTATTAATTAAAGTCTCATCACTAGGGGCTGAGCTGCAGGCAGTTATTACTAAACCCACACAAATTAAGATTAAGATTATTCTTGTACCTTTCATTTCTAATTGCCCTCCTAACTGATATAATTTATATTCTACTGCAGGACTTTTTTGCTATTGCTCCTGCT
>JBNJFD010000097.1:0-7750 GCA_051746525.1 Bacillota bacterium
AATTTTAGAAGTTATTGCTGCTACAATAACTGTTGGACTGTACTTATTCCCAATATCATTCTGAATTATCAAAACTGGTCTAATCCCGCCTTGTTCTGAGCCAACTACTGGATTCAAATCAGCATAAAAAACATCACCACGTTTTACTACCACTTTTAATCACACTCCGCTAATCTGTCCTCATAATTAAAGAAAGTTTTATTTTCTGATTCAAAATATTTCTGCGCCATTTCTAAATTTAATTCACCCATCTCTAAGTACCCCTGCTTTAATTTCTGACTAAATTTCTGTTTTTTGCTTCGTCTAAGGTGAGGGCTTAATACATCATTAATAAAATCAGAACTACTCTGATTTCTTTCCCTAGCAATCCCTTTTAATTCCTCTAGTATATCTTCTGTAAAAGATACAGATGCCTTCTTTAAATTTGCCAAGCAAAACCCCTCCTAGCCTTATAACTACATTCTACTATAATATATGTTATAACCATTATACCTGTGCTACTATTCTATGTACTGAACCACACTAATATTTTACTGCAATTCAATCTAAAAATACACACTAAACTATAATAAAAAAGAGACGCTTCCAACGCCTCCTCCTACTGGATTTGCTGATAAGCTTCTTTATCAGCCATTAAACCTTCTTGAGCTAATTTCAAATTCAAATCCGCCATCTGTGAATACCCTTTTTTTAATTCTTCCCGCAGCTGCTGCTTAGATTTGTTTAGCTTAAACTTACTACTTAGATTGCCCTCTGCTAATTGACCTCCAGCCATCTTCTTATCACCTCAGGAAGTAATAATTAATTTCGCATTATGATATTTATTATTTCATCTTCACAGTTCTACTACAAGTATACCATAAATAAATCTTAAATTAAAGCAAATTTTATCAAATAATAAAAAGAAAACTCTAGCTAAATATTTTAGTAACTTCATTAATCTTCAAAAAACATTTAGCACTATAATTCATAATAAAACCCATTATTTTGAACATAATTAATCAAATTATTATATATTTCATATCCCTTAATAGTATCAGAATCTCCAATTATAATCAACTTCTTTTTAGCTCGAGTCAACGATACATTTAATCTTCTTTTATCCTTTAAAAATCCAATATCTTGTCTGTCATTATTTCTAACTAAAGATAAAATAATGATTTCTTTTTCTCTCCCTTGATAACCATCTACTGTATTAATTTCTAAATCTAACCTAGTTAGCCTATCTATTAATTCTACCTGGTCTTGATAGGGAGTAATCACAGCTATTTCATCTGCATTAATACCTGCTCTATCACTATGACTAACAATTTCTGCTACTAAATCTGCTTCTAATTGATTCTGTACAGAAGTAGAACCTTGTTTTTGAGTTTCTGAAATATTCATCCCGCAGGTGTCTAAAAAAGCTATAGCTTCTGGACAGCTCAAAACTTTTTCTGCTGGAGAAGTCCCTGTTGGCAGGTTAAGCTCTAAATCACTTAAGCACCAATCTTTAACTTTGGGAGCAGCTTTTAACTTAGCATCATAAAATTCTTGATTAGAAAAAGACATAATCTCTTGATTCATCCGATACTGTACTTTTAATACCTTTTTACCAGCAGTACCATGCACTTCAATTAATCTTTCAAATAAACTTTTTGCTAACCCCTGTTGCTTAGCCTCTCGATTCAAAATCGTTGGCGGCAGCTGTTTGTGATCTCCTGCTAAAATTATTTTCTCAGCTTTAATAACTGGAATTAAAGCTGACGGTTCTGTAGCTTGAGTAGCCTCATCAATTACTAACAGATCAAATTGTTGCTGCTCTAAAATTTCAGAACCAGCTGTAGAATTAGTAGTACACACCACATCTGCTTCATCAATCAACTCCTGCACCGCTTCCTGCTCTAACTGTTCCACTTGTTCAAATAGCTGATTGATTTTATCCTGCAGTTTAATCCATTCTGCCATTTCTTCTATTTTATCAGCAGGAACGCCGCGGCTGCCTCTATTATCTTGAGCTAAACTTTTGATTTTTTTATTACTCATTCCTCTTCTCCATTTAGGACTGGGATGAGTATGCTCTTCCTGCTCATCTAATAATTGATAAGCTTCTTCTCGCAATTTAGTAGCCTTTTGATATTTAGAGTTATCTTCAATCAAGTAATCTAAAGTATGTTCTCTCAGCACAGGATTAACTCGGACTGGATGACCAACTCTAAGCACTTTTACATCTTTATTTACTAATTTTTCTACCATATTATCAACAGCAGTATTAGACGCTGCAGTAGCTAATATCTGCTGTTGTTTTTTTACACCCTGCTGCAAAATTTCAATTGCTGTCGTTGTTTTCCCGGTACCTGGAGGTCCGTGCACCAAAAAGAAATCTTCTGCTGCTAATGCTGATTTAACTGCCTGCTGCTGTGATTGATTTAACTGCTGATTGAAAAATTCAACTTCAGGCTCAACAGCAAATTCAAGTTCAGAAAACCCTAATAATTTATCTCTTAGTTCTGCTAATCTACCGCCAGCCCCTCTTAATTTATTTAAAGCGTCTAACATTCTTTGAAAAGTGATATCATTAACATATAAATCCATTCTTAAGCCTTTATCATAAACAAAACCTAAGGGCTCGTTATCAAAAGCAATTGTACAGGAATAATTAGTTTGTTCTACTACTGTTCCTGTAGGGTTATCATTATTTAAAGGTTCATCCTTGCTTAACATTACTAAATCACCAATACTAATCTCATTATCAGGCAGTTCTTCTCCCTGATGCTGACGCATAAATTTAACTAAAAACTTCCCTGCTAAACCTTGTCCTTCATCCCGCCCCCGCAGATGTAAAATCGCTCTTCCTTTTTGCTCTCGTTCATAACCAGATAAATTTTTAATTTCCTGCTCATGCTGCCGCATTTCTTCTTCTCGTTCTAATTGCACAAGGTGCTCATACTTCTCTAAATAATTCTCCACTTTAGATATCTTTTCCCTAAAATGATTATCTAATTCAACATCTACTGTAATTCCTGCTATTTTATTTTGGTCCATCACATCTACAATTTTATCTGCAGATTCATCATCAACCTCTACAATAGCTACTTTATCTTTAAAATCAATTTTTCCGATTTTAGTTCCACTAATTCCAGCTTCATTAGTTAAAGCCCCCACAATATCTCCTGGTCCAATAAAATCTTTTAAACCTTTAATAATTATTTCAGCCATCCTATCTCTCCTTTCTGAAATAAATTTCATCTTCTATAAAATTGAAATCACACCCTTAATTGGTGCAATTTCAATAATAGAGTATAGCAAAAATAGAAAACTTAGTCAACACTATTCAGCTTAAGTCCAGCTAAACAAAATTAGCTGTTACTCATTCAATTTAAGCCTTAAGCTTTTTACTTTTTTTTCTATATTTTTTGACCCTACAATTTCTGTGACCATAGCAATACACTTTGCTCCTGTTTGCTGTACCTGTTTAATATTCTTTTCTTTAATTCCCCCAATAGCAACAAATGGCAGGTCTATATTTTCTACTACATATTTTAAATATTCTAATCCTACTGGAGCACAAACATCTTTTTTAGTATTAGTCTCAAAAATTGGCCCTACTCCAATATAATCTACTCCTGCTGCAACTGCCTGTTGCGCTTGTTGGGGGTTATGAGTAGATAAACCAATGATTTTTTCTGAGCCTAGTAATTTACGCACCTCTGCTACAGGTAGGTCTTCTTGGCCCACATGAACTCCATCAGCATCAACAGCTAAAGCTAAATCTACATCATCATTAACAATTAAAGCAACCCCTGCTTTTTGAGTCAAATTCCTTATTTTTTTACATTGTTGATACTTAGCTAACATATTTTTTTCTTTAGCCCGATATTGAATTATTTCAACACCTGCTTTAATGAGTTCCTTTACCACTTCAACATTATTCCGTCCTAAAGAGTATTTCTCAGCAGTTAAACCATATATATCTGTATTCAATATCCCCTGTTTACTCATTTTTTATCCCCCGCTTCATAGCATAAAATTAAATCTTTTTATTTAGCTGTCGCTAAATTCTATGCCAACTTTTAAATACTGCTTGATATCCTTTATTAGCTAGCATTTCTTTAACTTCACTAACTTTTCTATTATCAGCAATATCAAATTGCTTTGTTTCTTGCTTAGTAGCATAACCTCCTACAGCAGTAGAAGATTCAGCTGACATTTTAGTAACACCTAAAGGCAGCATATTTTCTCTTAACTTTTTATCTTCTCTAGTAGATAAATTAATCCCTACTCGCGGTAAAAATAACCTAAAAGCAAGCATGATTTGGACTAAGTTTTTATCATTAACCTCAGCTTTAGGCTGAAATCCACCTTGTTGAGCCCGCAGCCGTGGTACCGATAAATTAATCTTAGTCTCTAAATATTTATCCTGCAGATATTTAGCATGCAGTCCTGCGAAATAGCTCTCTTGTACCCAACTATTAAGTCCTAATAACGCACCAATATTAACACTTCTCATGCCTGCTTTACAGCCTCTTTCTGGAGCATTTAACCTAAACTTATAATCTTGTTTTGGCCCTGCAAGATGCACTTGTTGATACGTCTTGCGGTCATAAACTTCTTGATAAATAGTTAAAGCATCTACGCCTGCCGCAATTAATTCTTGATACTCCTTCACTGTTAAGGGATAAACTTCTAGGGCTAAAGAGGGGAAATAATCTTTTAAGACTGTAACTGCCTCTTTTAAATATGCTATAGGCGTATGCTTTCTTGATTCCCCCGTCAAAATTAAGAGGTTTTTTATTCCTAATTTTGCTACTGCCTCTGCTTCCTGCTTGATTTCAGCTGCATTTAACTTTTTTCTAGCAATTTTATTGGCTTCACTAAAACCACAATAAGCACAGTGGTTAACACAATAGTTAGCTAAATAAAGCGGTGCATATAAAGTAACTGTTTTACCAAAATTCTGTACTGTTAAGTTATGTGCTTTAACAGCCATCTCTTCTAAATAATTACTAGCCTGAGGAGATAATAAAGCTAAAAAATCTTGCTTTGTCAATTTATCTTTATTTAAAACATCTTCTATATCTTGTTCTTGAACCTGCTTAAAAAAATCAGCAAAATCTAATTCTTGATACTTCTTATATTCCTGATAAAAGCTCATTTTTTATCCCCCTAAAAACCCAGTTAAAGGCGAAGATGCCTCTGCCTGCTGCTTGGTGCTTCCTGTCCCTGCTAAAAAAGCAGCCCTACCTGCTTCTACAGCCTTCGCAAAAGCTTGAGCCATAACTACAGGGTTATTAGCAGTAGCAATAGCAGTATTAACCAATACTGCATCTGCTCCCAGTTCCATGGCTTCTGCAGCTTCTGATGGTTTCCCAATCCCAGCATCAACAATTATCGGCACTTCTATTTCATCAATTAAAATCCTAAGTAATTCTTTAGTTTTTAAACCTCTATTAGAACCAATAGGCGCTCCTAAAGGCATTACTGCTGCAGCTCCCGCTTCCTCTAACTTCTTAGCCACCATTAAATCTGGACTAACATAAGGCAACACCACAAAACCTTCTTGGGCCAAAATCTCAGTTGCTTTAATTGTTTCCTGATTATCAGGCAATAAATACTTTTGGTCAGAAATAACCTCTATTTTAACCCACTTCCCACAGCCGGCTTCTCTTGCAATTCTAGCTATACGTACAGCTTCTTGGGCAGTCCTAGCTCCAGAGGTATTAGGCAGTAGCTGACAATCATCAGGTATATGATTAATCACGTTATCCGTTGGTTGGTCAAAATTAACCCTCCGCAGTGCCATTGTCACTACTTCTGATTTAGCAGCAGTAATTGTATCTGCTATTATCTCTTGCTTAGAAAACTTCCCTGTTCCAGTTAATAGCCTACTCTTCAATTCTCTGCCACCTAATTCAAATAAATCTTCCATTTTATCAACCCCCTCCTACAAATTTTAATATTTCTAATTGGTCACCAGCCGTTAACTTAATATCATCCCACTCTTCTTCTTTAACTAACTGTTGATTATACTCAATCACTAATTTCTCTAATTCTAAATCTTTATTTTCTAAAAAACCAATCAACTCAACTTCCTCATTTAACTCTTCAGTTTTGCCATTAACTACTATCTCCACCTAAAATCCCCCTTTCAAAAAATAAAAAAGTGCCCCCTAGCTAGGAAGCACTTAAGATACAATAGATGAATTACACATTTTCAGCTTCCCTACGCTAGTATTACCTAGTTCAGGTTTTAGAGTTGAAGTCAGACTCCTCTCAGCCTCGATAAAAGACACCCCTAGCTTTTTTATATTCAATTTGATTATATTATACAGACTATTCTTTTACTTTTCAACTATTTTTAATCTAATTCTTTTTCTACTGGTGCTGCAGTAGCAGAAAAGTTTTGGATTACATTCTTAATCCCTTTTGACACCTGTAGATATGCTTCACTTAGTAGATAACTTAAAACTGCACTTCCACTAAATACAATTAAAAACTTAAGATAAGGCGAAAAATCATAAGATAATAAGAAGTACTGCATCACCACAACAATTACCATGTGAATGTAGTAAATACTATAGGAATGAACAGCTAAACGATTTAATAGTTTTGAAGACTGATTCAGATACTTCCTAAAAATCAACAACAGCGTCACAAATATAGCAAAACAAAGACTAAAGTGTAAAGCTGCATTAGCCATTTTCAAAGATATAGAACTTGCTATTTTAGTGATAAAAGCAATTTTAAAGGCTAAATATGCTAAAGTTAAAACAACAGTTCCCCCCACAAATAATGGTATCTTCTTTAAAAATCTATCTGAAACTTTAATCTGCTTTAAATAAGCAAAGATCCCTAAATAGAAATAAAGAAGATAGATTGTCCATCGTGTCGGTTGGAAAGAGAAAATCTCCCAAACAGCAAACCAATTACCATCATTACTGATTAAACTAACTGCAAAGAATAATAAAATTCCCACAATAAAAAATAAAAATATAAACTTCTTGTTAGGTTTAAGCCCACCACTAATTTGTTTTTGATAAATACTATCAATTTTATCTCCATATATCTTATAAATAACAGCAAAGGTTAAATAAAAGAAAAATAAGGAAGCTAAAAACCAATAATGACCTGCTCCTAAACCACTCTCAAAATAAAGATTAGTCCAGTAATGTATAAAACTAAGATCAGAACCTGCTTCAATTAACGCCGACATATAAGTCATAATAGGCACAAAAAAGAACACCCCAATAAAAAATGGCACAGCAATTCTTTTAAATTTGTTGTATAAAAATGATGTTATTCCCCTTTTTTTCAACGAAGAATATGTAAAATATCCAGCAGCAAAGAACATGATCGGCATAATAAAAACATCAATCACTAAAGCTAAAAGCCCAAACAACTCCACCTTCTGTGCTTCATTAACATACCAAGAATAGTCTTTAACATGAGGTAACAAAGCATGCAGTAAAATTACAATTGTAATAACAAACACCCGCAAATAATCAAAATAAAATAACCTCGATTTTTTCTGACTAGCCATATTTTTATCCATCCTTTCAGTATTTTAAACTATGATAATAACACTATTTGTTTAAAAGTTTTAAGTTTTTACAGATTATACTTATTATAATTAATTAAAAACATAAGTTATACCTGCATTAATTTTAATTGAATTCAAAAGAGCTACCACACAATTAACTGCGCAGTAACTCTTACAATTGTTTGTCTTAGATTGTCTTTTTCTTTATTTCTTTATTTCTTTATTTCTTTA
>JBNJFD010000098.1:0-7684 GCA_051746525.1 Bacillota bacterium
AGCATAAAATCTATTTTCTGGTTTTGCTGCTTCTTGACATAAAGTTTCAACTACCCCATCATCAGCCATTGAATCAGGTTCTCCTACTCCCATATCAATTAATTTAACATCTGGATTCTCTTCTTTAGCTATTTTTTTAGCTCGTTTAATTTTAGCAAACTTATAAAGTGTGGTATCTTTTCCAAATTGTTCCCCACCAATTCTTTCTGCAAATGAATTTTGAATATAACTTTCTTCTGACATAATTTTAATACTCCCTTCTCAAATCTTGATTTATAAAAGTTCCACTTATAATTATATAAGATGAAATCTATTAGTCAAGGTTAGAAAAGAAGATTATTAACAATTATTATTAATAATTTAGAATCTAATTAAAAGTAAATAGTCCTAGCAAACATTTTATTTTAATTAGATTGGAACTTGCTGCTATATAAGTTGATAAATGATATTATTAGTGATATAATTTAAAATAGTTTAGTTTAGTGATCTTTTCTTATAGCAGTTTTTTGTATTATCTGAATATAATTGATTTAAAAGAACATATTTAACTTATAATAAAAAAAGGAGGTGACAACCTGGTTATAAATATTTGAAGTTGTGGGATACTAAAACATGACTTTATGCAAAGCTTATATTAATTTTATATAGGCTAAGTTAGTCAATTATTCATAACCAGGGTTTAAGTTATTATGGATAAACAAGAAGAACTAAAAATATTGTTTGTTTCATCAGAAGTAGTTCCTTTTGTTAAGACTGGTGGGTTAGCGGATGTAGCTGGTTTTTTACCTCGAGAAATAAAAAAACAAGGTCATGATATTAGAGTGGTTATGCCGGAATATAGTAAACAGATTGATGACGAATATTTAATGGAAACGGAGCATTTGATTGATTTTAATACTAAAGTAGCTTGGCGTGAGGAATATGTAGGGGTCAATAAATTAAATAATAAAGGAGTTCCTACATACCTCATTGATAACAAAGCAATGTTTGAACGGGATAATTTATATGAAAACCCAGACAAACATGTCCAGTTTGCTTATTTTTGTCGTGCTGTATTAGAGATGCTGCCTAAAATTGATTTTCAACCAGATATTATTCACTGTAATGATTGGCAGTGTGGTCCTTTAGGGGCTATGTTAAAAACTCAATATCAAAAGTATGATTTTTATCAAGATATCAAAAATGTATTTACTATTCATAATTTAAGATATCAAGGACAATTTGGATTAGAAATATTAGATAACACTTTAGCTTTGAATTCAGATTTGATGCCTAAAATTGAGCATAATAATGGAGTTAATTATATGAAAACAGGTATTAGTTTTGCTGATGCTGTTAATACTGTTAGTAAAACTTATGCTGATGAAATTCAAACACCTTATTTTGGTGAAGGTTTGGATTATGTTTTGCGTTATCGAAGACATGATTTATATGGGATAGTAAATGGGATTGATTATGATGAATATGATCCTGCTACTGATAATAGAATTTATGCTAATTTTGATGCTGATGATTTATCAGGAAAAAAAGAGAACAAACTGCGTTTACAAGAAGAAATGGGGTTGCCGCAAAATCCTGATGTTCCTGTAATTTCTATAATTAGTAGATTAGTACCGCAAAAAGGTTTAGATTTAGTTGAAGAAGTGATTGATGATTTACTGCAGGAAGATATTCAATTTGTAATGTTAGGAACAGGTAATCAAAATTATGAAGAGATGTTTAAAGCAGTAGAATCTAGATATCCTAATAAAGTAGCTGCTAATATTAAGTATGATGCAGATTTAGCGCAAAAGATTTATGCTAGTAGTGACATGTTTTTAATGCCATCTCAATATGAACCTTGTGGTTTAGGACAGTTATTTAGTTTAAGATATGGTACTATCCCGATTGTTAGAGAAACAGGTGGTTTGAACGATACTATTGATTCTTATAATGAAGATACTGGAGAAGGAAATGGGTTTAGCTTTAGTGATTATAATTCTGAAGATATGTTATACACAATTAGAAGAGCTATAGATTATTATCAAAACAAACCTGATGTGTGGGAAACATTAGTTAAAAAAGCAATTGAGAGTGATTATAGTTGGGATAATTCAGCCCGAGAATATATTGATTTATATAAAATGATTATGAATGATTAAAACTATAGAGTGTAATTAAACTTATAATATTAAGTAAGTTATCTTAAAACAATGTGGAGGGATGTCATGAAAAATTTTGGTAAGATTTCAGTTCGGCCGGAGTTGCCAGCAGAAATTGATGGTTTAGAAGATCTTTCTAAGAATTTATGGTGGTGCTGGAATTATGAGGCAGAAGAATTATTTGAGCAGATAAATAGTGAATTATGGGAAGAACAGAAAAATCCGGTTTCGTTTTTATCTGAGGTAAGGCATAAAAGGTTATTAGAAGTAGTAGAAGATGAGCAGTTTATGAATCAATATCAGCGGGTGATAAGTGAGTTTGAAGATTATTTAGCTAAAGAAGATACTTGGTTTCAGCAAAACTTTGCTAATGCTAATATTGGAGAAGAGCAAACTATTGCTTACTTTTCTGCAGAATTTGGATTTCATGAATCATTGCCTATTTATTCAGGCGGATTAGGAGTATTAGCAGGAGATCATTGTAAATCAGCTAGTGATTTAGGATTGCCTTTTGTAGGGATTGGATTATTTTATGAGCATGGTTACTTCCAACAGCGAATTAATAAAGATGGTTGGCAAAAAGCTTTATATCCAGAGTTGGACCCAGCTCAATTGCCTATAGAATCTGTTACAGATGAAGAGGGTAATGATATTAAAGTAGATGTTAAATTAGCTAATAGAAAAGTTACAATTAAAGCTTGGAAAGTAAAAGTAGGTAGAATAGAAGTTTATTTATTAGATACTAATATTCCTGAAAACGAAGAACAAGACAAACAATTAACTTCACGGTTATATGGTGGGGGAGATGAAACAAGGATTGTTCAAGAAATAATTTTAGGAATTGGCGGAACCAGAATGTTATATGAATTAGGTTATGACCCAGTTGTATGGCACATGAATGAAGGACATTCTGTCTATTTAGGACTAGAAAGAATAAAAGAGTTAATGGACAATTATGAACTTGCTTTTACTGAAGCTTTAGAAACTGTAGCTGCAAGCACAGTATTTACAACGCATACTCCAGTACCAGCTGGTAATGAAACTTTTCCTTTTGATTTAAAAGAACGTTATTTTGCTGAATATTGGAAGAGTGTTGGTCTTAGTAAAGAAGAATTTATGGAATTAGGTTATATAGATGATGAAGATGATGAATTTTGTTTAACAGTGTTAGCTTTACGTTTAGCTCGTTTTAGTAATGGAGTAAGTGAACTTCATGGAGAAGTATCAAGTGAGATGTGGGAAGGAATTTGGCCTGAAGTACCAACGGAAGAAAACCCAATTGATTATATTACTAATGGGATTCATACATTAACTTGGTTAGCTCCAGAGTGGGAAGAAACTCTTGATGACTATTTGCCAGAGGACTGGAGAAATAATATTGAAGACCAGAAAATGTGGGAAGCAGTTGAGAATATACCAAAACAAAAGTTTTGGCAAACTCATAAAGACTTAAAGAAAAAATTAATTGATCATATTAGAAAAAGAGACTTAAAACGCAGGAATAGGTATAGCAGTGGTCAATTTAGAAATGAAGAGTTATTAGATGAGGATACTTTAACTATTGGTTTTGCCCGTAGGTTTGCCACTTATAAACGAGCCAATTTGATTTTTAGAGATTTAAATCGATTAAGTAGAATTTGTAATCAAGAAGGAAAAGAAGTGCAATTAGTATTTGCAGGAAAAGCTCACCCAGCTGATGTACCGGGGCAGGAATTAATTAAAGAAATCCATGATATTTCTCAGCGCAAAGAATTCAAAGATAAAGTTATTATTTTAGAAGATTATGATATGGATTTAGCCCGTTATTTAGTGAGTGGTGTTGATGTTTGGTTAAACACTCCTCGTCGACCTTTAGAAGCCAGCGGTACTAGTGGACAAAAGGTATCTGCTAATGGTGGATTAAATTTAAGTGTTTTAGATGGTTGGTGGGTTGAAGGATATAATGGAAAGAACGGTTGGGCAATTGGATATGAAGCAGAATATGAAGATCGTTATAAGCAAGACCAGATTGACAGTGAATCATTGTATAGTATTTTAGAAAATGAGATTGTACCACTATATTATGATCATGATAGTGAACAAGGTGTTCCAGTAGAGTGGGTTAAGCGGATGAAAAATGCAATGATTACTACTGCTCCAGTCTATAGTACTGATCGAATGGTTCAAGAATATACAGGAAATTTATATATGCCTGCTTATAACAGAGGAAAAGAAGTAGAACAAAATCAATTTGAAAAAGCTAAGGAATTAGCCGCTTGGAAAGATAAATTAAAATCTAATTGGGATAGTGTTCAAGTGTCTTCTGAATTTAATAAACCGCAGGGTGATTTTGTAGTAAGTGATACGATTACTTTAAGAACTAAAGTAGATTTAGCTGAATTAAATCCTGCTGATGTAACAGTAGAATTGTATCTGATTTCTAATGCTACAGAAAATTCTGAAGCTGAAGTAATAGCAATGGAATTAGAAGAAGAAATTAGAGACAATATTTATTCTTATTGCGTAGATTTTAAGTTGAAAGAAAGTGGAGAATATAAATATACCTTTAGAGTTATTCCTAATGATGAAAATTTAAGTACTAAGCATGAATTAGGATTAATTGAATGGGTTTAAGATTAATTTTAATTAAGCACTGGGCTGCTGCCTGGTGCTTTTTTATTTTTTTGAGGAGAGAATAAATTTAAGTTATATAAGTAATACTATAATTAAATAGCAGGTATTAGGATATTATCAATTTTCAAATTATAATTAAAGTGGTGAAATTATAATGGATATGTTTTTTAGAACAATATTAATTTATATTACTATTTTAGTAGGAATGAGATTAATGGGAAAAAGAGAAATAGGTGAATTAACTCCTATTGATTTAGTAGTCTCATTGATGATAGCAGAACTGGGTATTTTAATTATTGAAGATAAATCTATTGGAGTAATTAAAGGAATAATACCAATCTTTACTTTAGTAGGAATAGAAATTTTAGTTTCTTATTTATCTCTTAAAAATGAATTGATTAGAAAATTAGTTAATGGTAAAGCTGTTGTTTTAATTAAAAATGGTGAGATCATAAATGAAGCAATGAAAAAAAATAGATATACTACTCATGATTTGATGACTCAACTTAGAGAAAAAAATATATTTAATATTTCTGATGTAGAATTTGCTGTATTGGAAACATCAGGGGAGTTAACAGTAATGTCAAAATCTCAAAAAAGAAATGTAACTCCAGATGATTTAGGGGTAACAACTAATTATGAAGGTTTACCAGTGGCATTAATTGAGGATGGGCAGGTAAAGCAGACGGCTTTAGAAGCTGTTAATTTAGATCAGCAGTGGCTACGAAAGCAGTTAGAAATAAGAGATATCAATGATATAAAAGAGGTTCTAATTTTAGCTTTGGAAACAGATGGGAACATTTATGTTTCTACCAAATAATTAACAATAAATTCAGCTTTATTTTTCTTAGAGCTGGGGTATATTAATTTTAAAGGAGGTTGAAAAGATGTTTGAAAATTTTATTCAAGATCCTAAAGATAAAATTAAGGAAGAAGAGAATGAACGAATTATTGATTATAATCCAGATGATATGGAGTTCGGTGAAGAGTTACCAGGATTAGATAAAAAAAGGAAGAAGTCATTTGAAAAGAATAGAGACTTAAGTCCAGACGATTTTGAGTAGGTGTTTGCAATGGCCCAAATAAATTGTAATGTTGAAAGTTGTGCTAATAATGTAAAAAAGAAGTGTGCACTAGAAGAGATAACAATAACTTGTGATGATAATGGAGAGTTTGCCAGAAGAGCAGCAAGAACAAAATGTAAAAATTTTTTAAGAGAATGAAAGAGCTGGACCAATTGGTCCAGCTCTTTCATCTTTTAAGTATGAATCTAATTATATTTTGAATAGAGAGATGATTTTTTGAGGTTGTTCATTTATCATTATTCTTTTTCTTGTTTCTCATACTTATTAAGTACCATTTTCATACCTTCTTCCATTAAGTCATTGGCATTACAACCCTTTTTTAGAGCCAATATTCTAATTTTCTGATATAATTCTTCATTTAAAGTAGTGTTAACTGCTTTTCTTGACATAATGAACACCTCCTAAAATTATTATAGCATATAGTTGACAACATATCAACATAATGATATAATGTAGTTAATAACATAAAAAAGAGGTAAACATAATGATTAAAAAATTCAAGCCAATTAACAAAGCATATAAGTTTAGAATTTATCCTAATCAAGAGCAACAAGATTTAATTGATAAAACTATTGGTTGTAGCAGATTTATCTACAATGAGTTTTTAGCTAAATCTAAAGAAGATGAATATAAATCTTATACTAAATATTCTAGACAACTACCTCAATTAAAGAAAGAATATGAATGGTTAAAAGAAGTAGATAGTATAGCATTACAACAATCACTTAAAGATTTAGATAGAGCATTCAAAAACTTCTTTAGTGGCAAATATAATTATCCTAAGTTTAAATCTAAAAGAAAAGCTAGGCTATCATATAGAACACAAAAATTTATCAGACCTAGTGGTAGTACTAATATTGAAATAAAAGATAATTACATCAAATTACCTAAACTATCTTGGGTTAAGTTTGCTAAATCTAAAGAAGTTGAAGGCAAAATCAATAATGTTACAGTTTCTAAATCTAGAACAGGTAAATATTATATCTCAATTAATGTTAGGCAAATTTTAAAAACAGTTGTTAATAATAATCAAGGTGAACTGGGATTGGATTTAGGAATTAAAGATTTTTTAACCACTTCTGATGGAGAACATATCTCAAACCCTAAACATCTTTCTAAATACGAAGATAAATTAGCTAAACTACAAAAGAAGCTAGCTCGTAAAGAAGAAAGTAGCAATAATTGGTATAAATTTAAAAAGAAAATTACTAAAGTTCACACTAAAATTAAAAATATTCGTAAAGACTTTTTACATAAGTTGTCCACTAGACTAACGAAGGAGAACCAACTTCTAGTCATAGAGGACTTAAATGTAAAAGGTATGCTAAAAAATTCTAAACTAGCAAAACATATCTCTGATTGTGCTTGGAATATGTTTACAACAATGCTGGAATATAAAAGCAAGTGGTATGATTGCATATTACACAAAGTGGATAGATTTTTTGCTAGTAGTCAAACTTGTTCTGAATGTGGTGCTAAAAATCCTAAAGTCAAAGACCTATCAGTTCGCACTTGGACTTGTGAGTGTGGAGCAACTCACGATAGAGATATAAACGCTAGTAAAAATCTTTTAAAACAAGGTAAATTAGAATTAGGTATAAATTAGTTTCATTAGGGTAGGGCTTACCCGAATTTACGCCTTTGGAGAGAGCATAAGACCTAACTTAATCTGCCATATGGTATGCTTTAAGTAGGCAATTCTCTATGAACAAGGAATCCTCGTGGGCTTGCCCCGAGGAGCGTCAAATGAGAAAAGATGTTCTAACTAAAAAAATATTGTTTTAATCAACCTACCCTAGGGTAGGTTTTTAATTTGCCTAGTTATACAAATACAAAAAAATGTCG
>JBNJFD010000099.1:0-7667 GCA_051746525.1 Bacillota bacterium
TCACTTATCTTTTTACCATTATTAGCGAGATCAACAATTTTCTTTTTAAATTCATCATTATAACGTTTGGGCATGATATTCTCCTCCAATTTAATTCATATTCTTTTATTATATCATGTCCGAGAAAAAACTGTATAATTAATTATAACCGATCTAAGTTCTCTATTATTAATTTATTATATATATCCTATGATATAAACTACCTAATTAGGTAGTTTTTTTTGTCTAAGAAAGCTTTTGACTACACAATTAGGTAGGGTTAAGAATATGTGTTCAAAAATACTACACGATTAGGTAGGATAATCTTAATAATATATATTCAAAAAATTAATAAACTTCGAGCCAATAGCCCGAAGTCTTTTCTAACTTTAAGTTAGATAGTAGATCAGTTATAATTAATTATACAATTTAATCCCTACCTATTGATCAAAAAATTTAAACAAATTTAGAGACCTACTAAAAATCAAAACTACTTCCCATAGTATGAAGACCAGTTGCAATTATAGCTGAACCTCCAATGTAACATTTTTTCCCTAAAATTAACTACATCAATTTTTTAAATATCTTTTTCAAAAATTTTGTATGACTTTCATAATGCCATAAAACAAATAATTAAACTAATATACCTATAATTATAGGTATTATTATTTTGTATTTCATATTATCCCCCTTTTTCATTTTTTTCAGATTTTATAATTAATCTCTGTCATCTAAAACAGACAAAGCAAAATAAAATGTAAAAAATAAAGACGGTAAAAAAACTCCAAATTCATCAGGCAAATAAATATCTAATACAATTGCTAGTATAATTAAAAAGCAAGGTATAATGACCTTTCTAATAAAATATCCTTTATTAATCTTTTCATCCTTGAAACGAAAGTATTCATATAAAAACCAAAATAAAACCCAAGGAGAAAATACAAGTAAAATCAATATATTCTCTGCCATATTTTAGCCCCTTTATGTTGATAGTTGTTTCTCTTCCACATTGAAATTAATCTAATTTTTATTCTCCTTTGCTACTTTGCAAAAAATTGACTGCTGCTTCTAATTGTTTTTTCTCATCATCTTCTTTAAATTTAGTTGTTTTTTCTTCATTTTGAAGGGTATTATAAAAGCTTTTACTATGACCAATTTGGATATCAGGTTTAAGACCATCATTAATTCTCGCTCCATTAGGGCCAAACATCTGGGAAGTAATAAATAACATACCCGAACCATCTTCAAATTCTCTTATCCCATAAGAAATACTCTTGCCTAAAGTTGTAGTACCAATAGTGGTAACATTATCTAAGTTCTCTTTTAAAGCTAGTATAAATAATTCAGACACACTAGCAGTTTTATGATTAGTTAGGATTACAATATTATTACAGATGATCCGCTGCTTATCTTTTGCGTATGCTTTTTCAACTTTCTCTGCATAATTTAATTTGTATATCATTTGACCTTGAGGAAGAAAATAATCAATTACTTTCTTTATAGCAGCAAAATTACCACCAGTATTATTTCTTAAATCTATGATCAAGTTATTATGTCTTTTCATTTTTTTTACTTGCTTTTTAAATTTTTTATGGGTTACACCATTATAAAATTTTTCTAGATTAAGATAATATATTTTTTCTGTGATTTCTCTCCCGGAAATTTCTTTAGCTTCCCTTACTCTAGATTGTTGATGATTTTCCATCCATTTTCTTGACCGAAAACTATTATATTCATCCCACTGCTCTGCTTCTTTTTCACTTAATTTTTCTAATGTACTTACTATTACATAATTATTAAAGTCTTTCTCTAGATTCCCTTTGTATTTTTCTCCTAATTTATTTTGCAGCATCTTTTCTAATTTAGTTTTTGAATAATAATCATTAATTATTTTCTCTCTCATCGTTAACAGTTTGTCATTTGGTTGCTGAAGCCAATTTATAAACATTATCCCCAGAATTACACCTAATAAAGTTCCTAAGATAATCTTCATTTTTCCCATTATTTTATCCTCACTTTATCTGTTTTTAAAACATCTACTGCTCTTTTCAACTGCTGTTGTTTGGAATTTATTCGAATATCCGGCGTAATACCCTCACTTTTTCTAAGTTTAGTTGGTTTCTGCATAACTGCATTAACCAATTGCAATCCGGAACCATCATTAAACTTTTCAATAGAAGTACTTATCCTTAGTCCGGCAGTTTCAGTTCCAACAGTTAAAACATTATCCAGTTTTTCTTTTAAAACAAAAGTTAAAAGTTCAGCTCCCCCTTTAGTATCATTATTAATCAATATAGTTATTTTATTAAAGCTCACCTGTTTTTGATTAGTTGCGTGCAACACTTTGTTTTTATCTCGATAATTTAATTGTGCTATCAATTCTCCTTTCTGCAAAAACACACCAGCTATCTGCTGAAGTAGTTCAAAATTTTGTCTCTCACTATTTCTTAAATCTATTATTAAATTTTGATACTGCTTAATTTTTGCTAAATGACTAGCAAACTTTTCATTTTCTAGTCCAAAATCAAAACTGCTTAAATCAAAATAATAGATTTTTTCTGTAATTTCTTTCCCTTTCAATTCATTATGCTGCAAATTTTCTTGCTGCTTAATTTCATCTTTAGATAAAAATTCATTATATTCTCTCTCCTTATAACCGGACGATTTATTCAAATCTTCTACTACAAAATTCACTATAAATTTATTAAAATCTTTTTCTAGGTTCCCTGTATATTGTTCTTGTAAATGTTTTTTCAAAACAGCTTTCAAATTTTCTCTACTATAATATGAATTAATAATATCTTCTTTCATGACTAATAACTTATCTTTCCTTTGTTCTAAATAATTAGGTAACAAGAGAATTATAACTACAATAACAACTATTAAAACAATCCAATCGTTTATAAATTTTAACTTCCCCATATATAAACTTCCTTTCCTTAAACAAAACATTTATAAAAAGGGAGTATCATAATTGAAAATACAATTATAATACTCCCTAACTACAAAACACAATTAATTTGTAAGACTTTCTCCCCAATCTTCTAAGGATTCACCAGCATCTTCTAAAGCATTACCTGCATGGGTTGGAATATCTTTACCGGTTTTTCTCTCAACAGCTTCATTAGCAGCAATCCCTGCAACAGCACCAACTACAGCTGGTCCTCCAATAGCAAGAGCAGATCCACCATTAACTTTTTTTACTTCTTGCTCACTTAGTTCTACTAATCCTCCTGCTTGCTCTTGATTCATTTCAACTCCCTCCTTTTTTAAATTTAATTAGACAAATATTCTCCTACTTCTTGCATTGCTTCGCCAGTTTCATCAGCAGCATGGCCAATAGCATCTACTGTATGAGATCCTATATCTTGCCCTGTTTCTTCTTTCACATAATGATTAGCTCCAGCATAAATAGCAGTTCCTACAACACCTGTTACTACAGCTGTCGCAAAAGTACCTCCCCCATTAACTTCAGCCAACTCTTTAGTCTCCAGTTCAGTTAAGTTACAGTCCTTACTAATATTCATATTATCCCCCCTAAATTTTATAACTTAATTTAAATATAACTTCCAACTGTATCTACAGTACTATCTAAAGCATCGCCTACATGTTCACCTATACTCTTTCCTGTTGTTCGTTCAGAATATTCATTACCCACATCCCAAGCATATGCACATGCTACTCCAGCTGTCACTCCAACTGCAACAGTACTCGCTGCAACTCCACCGTTAACTTTTTTTGCTTCTTTACTGCTTAATTCAGAGAAGTTTTGATTTTCTAGTCTCATCGTCATCCCCCCCTCTAAACTAATTAATTTTCTTCCCGGGAAGTCTTCAATTATTAAATTAACCAATTTGTAATCAAATTTCAACTACCTAATCATGTAGTTTTTTATTAAAATATCCTTTAAACTACACAATTAGGTAGGGGTTATAATCATTTGATCAAATGACTGTTATGCAATTATTTTATCTATTTTTAATAAATATCCATATATTAATAATCCGAAGCTAACTCCTACTTGCATTAAAAGTATACCGTTTGTTAGATTTCCCATGTAGAATAAATTGAATAATAAGTAAATCATATGTATCCCACCAACCATCATAGTAATAATACCGCCAACCCTTTTCCAATTGTCAATTCTAATAAATTTTAATCCATATATAATAGCAGGAACCCCAAATATTAAAGTGTTTACTAAAATAGATATATTAGAGATAGTTACATTATTTTGAATTATAATCTTATAAGTAACTATAAAACCGGCTAAAATTGCAAATCCACCTAACATTAAACACAATATACCAAAATACTTTTTTATCATTACTAAACACCTCTTCTCTTAAATTAAAAAATTCAAATTAATCCAAAAGTGCAACTTATATTTCAGAAAGTTTACTTTTATCTAACTCTTTTGCTATTTTTCTTTTCATACTTATATCAGGCATTTTAAACCTTGTCACATTTTTATTATCTTTATGAAAAATAATTTCTTTATTATCGTTAAATTCATATCCAGTTAATGAGCTGATACTTAAAACCTTATAATCAAAATAAATATAATTCTCTCCTATAAAAATATTGCCTATATTATCTAACTGAAAATAAATATTTGCAAATATTACTAAGGATAAAAAATTTCTAAAAAAATCACTTATTCCTTTATTTAATACTGTAATAAGAAGAATGAAATTTAATACTCCTAAACCTAAAAAAACATATTTAATTAAATTAACAGCTGGTTCAATCTTAATCCCTATATCTATTTTTCGTAAGTAACGTCGATGAAAATCATTCATTAATATCCAACAAAAAATAAATATAAGCGCTTCTCTAAACATAAATCCCCAAAATTTAAAATTATCCAAAACAATTTTAAAATGAAAGCTAGAGAAAACTAAAAATAATATCCAGATATTTTTATCAGAAATTATGTTTTTAAATAATCCATCAATTTTTCTCATTTTATCACCTCAATTTCTTTTTAGATATGTAGTAATAATACTTGTAAGAACTAATGCAAAAACTAAATACTTATCATACTCTTTAGATAAATATACAAACAAAAATCCAAATATAATTATTATTACTATTTCTAGAATCATCCTACTAAAAATTATTTTTTTATTTTCCTTATCATCTTTCAGGCTTATGTATTGAGCTGTAAAACTAAATATTATCCAGGGAATTGAAATCATCAAGAACAAAAATAGTTCCATCAAATCACTCCTTTTCAATCTTTCATTTGCCTAGCCAGTTTATTTTTTATCTTTTAAACATCCTATTAATTTTATAACTGCTAATAGGGCCAACCTCTCGGCGCCCCATATAATGACTCCAAATTTAATTACTGCTGTTTTAGTAATATCTGCTTTTGAGCAACTCCTCCTGCCTTATTTAACAATTCTCTAGCAGCTTGATATTCATTTACTTCTAATTGATACTGATCTGCTATCAGCTCAAAGTCTAATACAACTTTATTATCTTGTTGTTCATAAGTAGCTTTAAGACTACCTACTTCATTTTGAAAACTTATATCTTCAGGTAGATAATCAACTTGAAAATTTGAAGGTACCTCAATCTCAATTTCACGATGGTTTTTTCTCTTAAAACCAAGATGTAAAGGATAAGTTCTTTCTTCAGCAGCAACTAATTGACTTAACTTAATCGGATATCGGAGTGGCTTAAACGATAATAAATCGCCCATTCTTTTAGCATAACTTTTAACCTGCAAATCAGAAATTTTCAAGTTGAAGTTTTGATTTAAATCATTAATCCCCGCAAATTGAATCCCTGTTGCCTGCGCATTAGAGAACCCTTTACTGATACCTTGTTTCACAACTCTTTTCCGCTTCTGTGGTGTATATTTTTGGTATCCTCTCCGATAAGCATAGCCATAAACACCAGTTTTTTCTTCTTGATAGCTTATATTAGCATCTCCATTTTGTTGCAAAGCAACTTGTTGATTTAGAGAAGCTAGATTACTATCAGCAGAGCTAATTGGAGTTTTACTTAATTTATCTTTCTCTGGTAATAGAACATTTTTATTTTGGTCTCCTGGTAAAACTCCATAAGATGTTCCTTTACCAGTTGGATCTAAATATTGATCTTGTTTAGGTAAATAAACAATCATATGATTAAACAAAGTCGGACTAACTATATCTAAATCTATTGTTCCTGAACCACGTCGGATTAAAACTGGCTCTGCTGTTACTCCTATTTCTCTTAGCATAGCAATTAATAAAGTAGCCTTTTCTTTGCACACCCCATATTTGTTTTGAAAAGCTTTTACTGCCGAATAAGGCTTATAACCACTTTCTCCAAATTGTAAACCAATATATCTAATTTCAGATGTGACATAATTATAAAGACTCCTCATTTTCTCTTTCTTAGTCTCATCATCTTTAGTTAATTCTTCAATTTTACTTTTTAACTCTTTATTTATTTGATACTGCTTGTCTATTAATCCCTGATACCATTTACTTATCTGACTCCAATCATCTAAAGTGGATACTTGCACTAAGGGAGCAACATTGATTAATGACGGCATATTATTCTCTTTATTAATCCCAGGAATATTATTCTTCTGCCAAGTATATATTTTCACATCAGATTTCTTTTCAATTTCAGACTTCAAATCACCATTTCTCACTTTATAATTTATATCTTTATCTACTGGAGTTTTGATTATTAACTCTTTGTTTTTAATTGGATCTGTAAATTGGAATAAATCATAGTTCCAAAACTCACCCTCAACAGCATACTTATCTTTAGTTTTTACATACTCACAAACAACAATGCTCCCCGGCTTAACTCCTGACATAGAAATCACTTTGATCCGTGCGTCTGAATAAATACTAGCATTAGCAGCTTCAGGCGGCGTAATTTCATTGATAGCATCTTTTTTAGGTTTAACTACTGAACCATCCGGTTTAATTGTTTTAGCCTCTGTTATTTTTATATCTTCATTGGATTTATTAAAACGAATTTTAAATTCTCCATAATCTTCTACTCCGCGCTTATTGAAGACCTTAATTACTTTTCGGTACCTAATTTTCGTCTTCTCTCCCGTATAATCTGCTATTTTTTCTTCCGTTAAATAAATCCCTCCTGCTTGAGGATATTCATCCTTGCTAGGAGCCTCTTTAAGTAATTTTTGCGGATTGGTTTTAGCTATTACCATTGAATTTACAGTTAAAGAAAATACAATCATTAATACCAACATAAGCAATGCTTTCTTCTTCATTTTTACCTACCTCCATTCTAAATAGATTATCAATTAGTTAAATAATTGATCTTAATGTAATGATTGCTAACTAATATTAAAAATAACATATTTTTTCTTTGAAGTAAACTACACTTTTAGGTAATTTTTTTGCCTATTAATTAAAAAATCCTGAGCTGCTCACCACAGCCCAGGAAAAGTTATATCTATTTTAATTGTTGATAAATCTCACTTATTTTAGCTTTTAAATCTAACTCTTTCTTCTCTCCACCGTAACGTTGATATTCCATATAATCCATAACTGAAAACACTTTTTCGCTTACTTTTTTATCAATAATCTTATTTTTGATTTTCTGCCGGGTGTCAGCCTTTAAACTGACTCCATACTTAGCCTTTAGTAATTGATTTAAGCAGTCATATAATTCCTGATCTGAACTCGCTTTTTTAATTTTCCGGTAGA
>JBNJFD010000100.1:0-7409 GCA_051746525.1 Bacillota bacterium
TTCTTCTAGGCGCTCATTAATCTCTTTAATTTCCTTATTCTTGTCTACTAATTGTTTGTTCTTGTGCTGAATTAGTTTTTTACGGACAAATTGGCCCACGAATTTATGATAATTAAAAGTAGAGACTAGCCAAGCTATTAAGCCATTAGATACTGCATCAGCTATATAAGAGCTGCTTTTTATAGTGGGATGAAAATGAGGAATAGTAAAAATCAAAGTCACCGTAGCTGCAGCATATAAAATAAAACTCTGCAAATAATTATAATGAAAAATAACTGCTAGTCCATATAACACAGCAATATAAATTGTAGGCAGCCGAAAAACTTCAGAATTAGAAAAAGCTACTCGAATAATAGCAATTATTAATCCGGCTAACCCGAGACTAACTTCAAAAATTTTATGTCTTAATTTGACTTTTATTACTTTAGTAAACTGAAAATAAGCAGCAATAGCAGCAAAAACAGCCATTAAAAGAGCAGACACTAAATGAATTCTACTAATCAAACTATGACTAGGATCAATTAATAACCCATAAACAGCCTGCTCAAAGACTAAAAACATAGTTAAAATTAAAATCCTAATGTTATTCTGTTTAAATTTATGTAATTCAAATTCTTTTTTATTTTTCAAATGATTATTAACAGGAAATAGTTGTTTTATTTTAAACATAATTATCATCCTTTATGGATTATTAAAACTATTAGTAATTATCATTATTAACATCATATCAAATAATACAGTTAATTCCAATCATTTTTAATTATTAAAGCTGTGGGGTTTAAACTGCAAAGCACAGATAAATAAAACTCCTCTGGATAAACCCAGAGGAGTTTTAATAAATTTAGTCATTTGTTACTGTTTCTTCTTCAGTATCATTAAATTTAATATTGTGAATAATTGTATACATCACTGGTACTACTACTAAAGTAATTAGTAACCCAAACGCTAAACCAAAGATTAAGGTTACAGCCATTCCGCCAAATAAAGGATCACCACTTAGCCATAACGGCAGTAATCCACACATAGTAGTAGCAGAAGTTAAGAAAATAGGTCTTAAACGCCGCATTGCTGCTCCTAAAACTGCTTGAGCTGGCGGTCGATTAAATTCATCTAATTCTATTTCTATCCGTTCTATTAACACAATGGAATTATTAACTATTATCCCTACTAAAGAGATAACTCCTAAAGTTTCCATAAAACCAAAGTTCATCCCTGTAACTAGCAACCCAATTGCCACACCTATAATTACTAATGGTAAAGCTAAAATTATAGTTACTGGTTTCTTATAAGAATTAAATTGAATTACAAGCATAAGTAAGATAATTAACGCTGCTAATGGCAGTTGCTCATTAATGGCTTCATTAGATTCTTGAGAAGATTCAATTTCACCACCAAATTCATATTTATAACCTGGGCCCCAATCTTGTGCTTGCTGCTCTAACCACGGCTCTAAATCAGATATGACTTCCCTAGCAGTTAAATTAGGATTATTAATATTAGCTTTAATTGTCATCATATTTGACCCATTTCTTCTAGTAATCACTGACGGCTCCCAATTTACATTAATATCTGCAACCTGCTTTAAAGCTACTGTTTTACCAGTTTTTTGAGAATAAACTTTAGTAGTCTTTAATTGGTCTAAGCTAATATTTCTAGCTTCTTTACCTCTTAAAACCACAGGTATCTGGTCTTCATTATTGCGGTACTTAGTTAAAGGCACCCCATCTAAAACAGCTTGTAAGGACAAAGCTACATCTTTATTAGTTAAGCCTGCTTTTTGTAGGCGTTCTTGTTTAATATCAACCATTAGTTTCTTAGTTTTCAAACCCCAGTCATCAGTAATTGATGTTAATCCAGAGGTGTCTCTTAATTTCTGTTTAATTCCTGCAGCAATTTCTGCTAACCGTTCTTTATCTTCAGCAAACAGTCTAATTTGAATTGGTTTACCTACTGGAAGAAACTCTAATTTTTTAGCAGTTACTTCTGCTCCAGGAAATTTTTCTTTTGTATACTGTTCTAACTGCTGCGATAATTTATCTATTTGTTGGGCAGAAGTAGTATCAATCAGCATATAAATATATTCAGGGCTATTTAACTCGGCTTGATAGGCTAAAGTAAAGCGCGGTGCTCCTTCTCCAATAAAAGTAGCCCAATCTAAAATGCCCTGCTGCTGATACTCAGTAATAGTACCACCTGCTAATAACTGCCGCAGAGGGTTTACTGCCTTCTCTTCAGCCGGCACTTCTAACTCTTGAGCAATATAATTATCTATACTGCGTGCTGCTTCTTCTGTAGTCTCAATTGATGTTCCTTTTGGCAATTGTGCTTCAAAAGTCATCACACTTTTATTGTCTTTAGCCATAAATACTTTAGGAACATAACCCATGCCTTTTAGTCCTGTAAACAAAAGAATAACTAATAAAATCACAAAGATGACTTTATGTTTCATTAATTTACGCAGAATAAATTGATGACCTCGATAAATTGGATTATTATAATGGTGCTGTTCTTTTTCACCAATATTTAAAAATAATACAGTAAATAGAGGCACCATTGTTAAAGCCAAACCCCAGGAAGTCATTAATGCTAAAGCAACTACTTTAAAAATCGCCCCAGCAAATTCACCTACACTAGCTTTAGCAAAAGCAATTGGAGAAAAAGCTGTACAGGTAACTATTGAAGCAATTAATAATGGCACTTTTAACTCTTTCCCTGCTGAAATAGCTGCTTCAAATTTATCCATCCCTTCTTCACACTTAGTAATAATTGCTTCTGCAACTACTACCGAATTATCCACTAACATCCCTAAAGAAATAATTAAAGCAGATAAAGAAACTTGGTCAATTCCAATCTTAAATAAACTCATTAAGAAAAAAGTAATACAAATCACTACTGGTACTAAAGTTGCTACTAAAATCCCTTCTTTAATTCCTAAAAAGACCAGCAGTACTAAAATAACTATTAATGTACTTTGTACTAAATTTGCAGTAAAATTCTTCACTTTATCTTCTACTAAATCTGATTGAAAATAAACAGTTTCAATATCAATTCCTGCTGGATAATCTTTTTTAAAAGAAGCTATCTTTTCCCGCACTTTAGGTCCTAAAGAGGTAATCTGCTCACCATCTTTTAAAGAAATAGCTAATCCTAAACCACTTTGATTAGAAATCCTCATTTTAGATTGTGGGGGGTCTACATAATCTTCTTTAACCTCAGCTAAATCTCCTAAATAGGCTTGACTCCCATTTGGTAAAGTAATCAACGTTTCTGCAATACTATCTACTTTTTTATAATCTCCTGTAGGTTCTAAAAAGATTCTCTCCTGCCCTGCATTGATACTCCCTCCGGGCAAAATAATGTTTCGGTTCTGTAATAACCCCTCTAACTGATAAGGGGATACCCCCATTTCTGCTAATTTATCATTATCATAATCAATAAAAATCCGCTCATCTTGCTGCCCTACTAAATCAACCTTAGCTACTTCATCAATAGTTAACAATTCATCTTTCATACTTTTTGCTATCTCTTCTAATTCTCCATAACTATAATCTTCTCCACTCACACCAATAATCGTTCCGAAGACATCACCATATTCATCATTAATATAGGGTCCTTGGACATTATCAGGCAACTCATGTTTGATATCATTGATTTTACGCCGCATACTATCCCACACAGGACGTAAATCTCTATGTTTTTGATCTATGTTTACTGTAACTAAAGAAAAACCTGTTTTATTGACACTTTCTACATAATCCAATTCAGGTATTTCTTTAATTGTTTCTTCAATCTCATCAGAAACTAAGCGTGCCATATCTTCCGGACTAGCTCCTGGCAAATAAGTAATGATTGTTGCTTGCTTGACTACAAAACCTGGGTTCTCTGATTTAGGTAACTGAATATAAGATACTATCCCGGCAATAATTAATATCGCAATAATTGTTAAGGTGATATAGTTCTTCTTAATTGCAGCTTTAGTAATCTGCATCTATATTTCACTCCTTAATGACTTAATTTAGTAGTTTAACTTGGTCTCCATTAGCAATACTGCTAACCCCTTTAGTAACAATTAGCTCTCCTGTTTCTAACCCTGTTTCTATTTCTAAACCAGCACTTGTTAATTCCCCTACTTCAACTCTTCTTTTTTGTACTTCCTTGTAATCATCATTGTTTTTAATAACATACACAAACTTTTCTTCTTGGTCTGCAGCTACTGCTGTAGGCTCTACAATTATTTTTTTCTCACTGTTTAATTGTTGGAATTTAACTTCTGCTGTCATTCCTGCTTTTAACTCTGGCAGTTCTTCTATTAATTTAACTGTAACAGGATAATTCCCTTGATAACCTGATTGATTACGACCAATTTTGCTAACTTCTGCTTTGATATTTTCTTTTTTAACTGCATCCACACTAACTAGTACTTGATCTCCTTTATTAATTTGAGATATACAATCTTCATCTACAGAAACTTTAACTTCTAAACCCTGCTTACTGTCAATAGTTACAACTGGCATAGAAGCATTAATCATTTCTCCTGTTTCTTTATGTTTAGCAACAATTACACCCGACATAGGTGCTTTCAAATCTGTATACTGCAGCTTTAATTCTGTTAATTCCAATTGTTTTTGGTGTGCTTCTGCAGCTGCTTTAGCTGTAGCAACTCCGTCTTCAGCTTCTGTTAATTGTGCTTTAGTCTGTTCTAATTTAGCTGCTGCTATTTCTTTAGCAGTTCGAGCTTGATCATAATCTGATTTAGAAACATTATCATTTTGATATAATTTTCTAATTCGCTGATAATTGTTTTTAGCTTGATATAATTCAGATCTAACACTAGTGATCCCTGACTGTGCTTGAGCTACTTTAGATTTGGATCTACTAACTGAAGTTTCAGCCTGCTTAAGTTTTGATTTAATAGAATTAACTTCTAAGCGATAATCTGTTTTATCTAATTTAGCTAAAGTATCTCCCTGCTGTACATGATCTCCTACTTCAACTAAAAATTCATCAATTTTACCTGCTACTCTAAAAGACAAATTAGAATTAACTTCTGCTTTTAAAGCACCAGAATAATTATAATTATTAGCTGTAGTTTTTAACTGTACTTCTTGATATCTAACAGCTTTTCTTTTCTCTTCTGTAGTCTCAGCTTCTTGCTCTTTACTACAACCTATAACAGGTACCAGCACTAATAATACTGCTACTACTACTAACTTATTTATATTTGATTTTGTCATGGTTAATCCCCTTTCTAAAATTGATATTCTCCTATAGCTCTTTGAGCTTCAGCTACAGCAGTTAAAAAGTCATATTTATTACTAGATCTTTTTCTTTTAGCACTAATTAATGCTCGCTGGGCATCTAATAACTGTGCTACAGCAGCTGAACCTTTAGAATAAGCATCACGCACTAACTCTAAATTATTTTCTGCTGCCGTAACGGCCTTTTGAGTATCCTGCCATTTTAAATACTGAGTATTTACATTACTAACCTTAGTTCTAATATTTTGCTTTAATTTAGCTACTGTGGATTTTCTTTTAGTTTTTAATTTCTCAATTTCTAGTTTAACCTGTTTTAACTTGTCTTTTTTATTTCCGCCTTCATATAGGGGGTAAGAAGCTAATATCCCTACCGACCATTCATCAATTGACTCTCCGAATTCTGTACCTGCCCCCCGTTCATCAAAATAGCTTTTATAACTAGCCTGCAGCCCTATTTCTGGCAAATAATAATCTCGTTTCAGCATTTTACGTTCTCTCTTCTTCACTTCCAACAGCTGTTCTATTTGTTCTAATTCTACAGAATTTTCAATTCCTTGTTCTAATAACTTAGCAGTTACTTTCTTTAATTCCCAGGGTGTATCAAAGTCAAATTTCTTTTTAATCTCTGCTGCTACAGATTCGGCTTTAACATCTACTAAACTTATCTGTTTTTCTAACTCTAAATCTAAAACTCTTTTTAAATTATCTTTAATACTTTTGAAATTATGCTGCGCTTGAGTTACAGCACTAGAATTCATTGCTACTTCACTTTTCCAGCGATAAGTATCTTCAGGACCTGCAGCTCCAACTTGATGTTTAGTCTTAGCTAATTCTAAATTTTCTGTAGTTAAAATCAAATTTTCCTGCTGCAGTTCTAAATCAGCCTGCACTTTTAAACTATCATAATAAGCAGTTCTCGCTTCTAAAATAGTATCTAACTTCTGTTCTTGAACTGCTACTTGAGACTGCTGTTCTAATTTGTTTTTTATATCTTTATTAGCATTCACCTGCTCATTAAATAATACCTTTTTTAAGACTAGTTCTCCACTCCACGTCTTTTCTTTAATTCGCCCCATAGAATTAGCTGCTACATCATCTCTAACACGGCTGTATCCTGTTTTTAAATCAAGGGTTGGATTATCATTATTTTCTGCCTGCTCTGACTGTGAATGAGCAATTTCTTGTTCTTGGTTTTGAGTTTCTAAATCTAAATTATTAGCCAGCGCTATTTGTACTGCTCCCCCTAAATCAATTTTCTCTCCTGCGCGGCGGGGGTCATTAACTAACTTAGAATCTTTTAACAATTCCCAATCTGGCACCTTACCTACTGCTGTAGCTACCCCTAAATCAATCACTAACTGTTTTTTACCTGCTTCGCTTTTATTAATATAAATCGGCTGCTGTTTTAATTTGTCCCCTAATAAGAATGCCTCTAAATTAATTGCCGTAGTTCTAGCTCGTCGTTGAACTTCTTCTTGATGGGAATATGCTGCTAAAAGATTATTATGCTCTTTGAATTTATCAACTGTCGTTGTAAAAACAGGGATAGACTCTTTTCTCAATTTTGTTGCTAAAGCAGTTAACTTACTATCATCCAATTTTAATAATGGAGATAAATATACTGCTTCTGCCTCTTTCAATTTAGCAAAAATATTAGCTACTGAATCTGCACTAGTAATTGTTTTTAGCTCACTAGCTGAACCTAATATCTCTGCTTTTAATTGTCCTTGATCTTTAAATAATAATTGATGATGCTGCTCATCCATTACAAAAGTAATCTTTTTTTGCTGAGCTAACTTTCTAAAGGCAGCTATATCTCTATCTAAAAATTGTTTAACAGTAATAAAATTAAAGTTGTCAATGCCACTATAATCTGACTCTAATTCAGCAGTTGCAAATTTATTATCTAATACATAAGGTGCAATTACTGCTTTATTAAAATCCTGCTGCTGCACAGCTAAATGCGAACTTAATACCCCTGCTGTAATTACTACTTCTATATCTTCATTTTTTAACAACTGCTCTAACTCTTTTTTTAATGCTGCTGGGTTAGACCCAGTAGCAGTTACAAATTCAAACTGGTAATTAGAACCTAACACATCTTTTATTTCATCTTGAATCTCATTTTTTAATTGCTGCTCAAACTGACCT
>JBNJFD010000101.1:0-7335 GCA_051746525.1 Bacillota bacterium
TTTTGTAAAGTACTTAATACCCGCTCAACATTAACACCACGGATATTTTCAATATCTGACCTAATAATCGGCTGTTTATAAGCCACAATAGCTAATGTTTCTAAAGCTGCCTGACTTAATTTGTTGTCCTGCTCGGGCTGATGGTGTTCTTTAATTATTTCTTCATATTTAGCTTTAGTTTGAAAGATATAACCATCATTAAATTCAACTAATTCAATCCCGCGATCAGAACCTGAATATTCCTCTTGTAATTGTTCTATATGTTTTCTTATTTCTCTGGTTCCTAACTCAGTTACTACTTTCATCTCTGCTATTTTAATCGGCTGCGTTGCCATGAATAACAACGCTTCTAACTCAGCTTTTTTCTCTGGGACTATCATTCCTTACCACTCTCCACCTGATAAATACTAACTTCAGCAAAATTATTCTCCTGCTCTATCTTAATTTCTTCTATTTTAATCAATTCTAATAAAGACATAAAAGTTACAATCACTTCTAATTTAGATTCTAATTTAGAAAAAATCTGCCATAAAGTAGCTGCACCATCTAATTTAACAATCTGCTGCATAATATAACCCTTTTGTTCTTGAACTGTTACATTCTCTGGTTCTAAATGGGTTATTTTTTGCCTTTCTTCTGCTAATGCTTCTTCTTTTTTTCTCTTTTTTCGTCGGGTTAATACCTGTTCAAAAGCTGCAACAAATTGATCTAATTTAATATCTTCTAGTGGAGATTCTTCTTCAAACTCTAGTTTTTCTAATAATGGGGCTACATTACGAGTATAAGATTTACGCTGCTGCTGTTCAAAATCTCTTAGTTCTGTAGCTAAATCTTTATACTTCTTATACTCTAATAGCCTTTCTACTAACTTCTGTCGTGGGTCTTCTACATCAGTATCTTCATCATTGGGACTAGGTAATAAAGTTTGCGCTTTGATTTCCATTAAACGTGCTGCCATGATTAAAAATTCACTTGCTACATCTAAATCAAGACGCTGCATTGTAGCAATATAATCTAAATACTGGTTGGTGATTTCTGAAATTTTAATATCATAAATTTCCAGCTCATCCTTTTGTAATAAGTGCCATAATAAATCAATTGGCCCTTGAAAGGCATCAATTTTTACTTCATAGGACATAATTAGTTCCTGCCTTTCTACCTCATATTCATTGCCTTTTTAACTTCAGCTAGCGTTTGGCTGGCTATTGCTCTTGCCTTTTCTGCTCCCTGCTCTAAAATATCATCAATCTGACTTGGGTCTGCTAATAATTGAGCTCTCTTTTCTCTAATTTCAACTGTATGTTCAATTAGAGCTTCAGCTAATTCTTTTTTACAATCTACACAACCTAATTCAGCACTACGGCATCCTTTAGCTATTTCGTCAGTTCTATCTTGATTAAATATTTTATGAAAATCATAAACTGAACAAACTTCTGGATTACCTGGGTCACTTAATCTAACCCGATCAGGATCAGTTACCATTTGATTCACCTTGTTTTGAATTGCATCATCATCATCAGCTAAATAAATTGCATTACCATAACTTTTGCTCATTTTTCTCCCGTCTAATCCCGGCAGCCTTGGAACTTCAGCTAACTTCGGCTCTGGCTCAGGGAATACAAACCCATATAAATGATTAAAACGTCTAGCTATTTCTCTTGTGATTTCAATATGTGGTAGTTGATCCTCTCCTACAGGCACTACATCTGCTTTGGGGAATAAAATATCGGAAGCTTGTAATACTGGATATTCTAATAACCCAAATGGAATTGCATCATTCTCTCCTAATTCTTGAATTTGTTCTTTATAAGTAGGATTTCGTTCTAATCTTCCGACTGAAACAATCATTGATAATAATAAATTGAGTTCGGCAATTTCCGGCACATCTGACTGCACAAAAATAATACTTTCTTCAGGATCAATTCCTGTACTAAGCCAATCTGCTACCATCTCTCTAATATGCTGCTGTATATTTTCAGTTTGGTCATATTTAGTAGTTAAAGCATGCCAATCTGCCACCTCAAATACACAATCATATTCTTGCTGCAGCTTACACCAATTATCTAACACCCCAATCAAGTGCCCCAAATGTAATTTTCCTGTAGGACGCATTCCACTTAAAATAGTTTCTTCTTTCTTCGCCATGTCAATTCCTCCTATATTTTAAAATCTTAGTTTAGATTAAACTACAATATTTATCTGCTAAATTTTTAAATAAAGAACTTTAAAATATTAAAAATTGGAATTTGTGCTGCTAAATAAAAAAGTGGATTAATTACAAATCTAATCCAACCCATAAATACAAATAATAATAAAAAGAAAGGACCATATGCTTCTAAATTCCTAATTATCTTCTCATTCCCTTTGGGAATTAAGCCCTCCATAATCTTAGAACCATCTAGCGGGGGAACAGGAATTAAATTAAAAATAGCTAGTCCTAAATTAATTGCTATTCCTAAACCAAAAAATATAACTAAAACTCTCTGCTCCACAAAGTTAGTTAATAAACCACCAAATAAATTAAAAATTATGCCTAAAACAGTAGCTAATAACACATTGGCAGCAGGTCCCGCTAATCCTACTAACATCATCCCCTGCTTTCTATTTTTAAAATTACGAGGATTGATTTGAACTGGTTTAGCCCAACCAAATCTCCTAGTTATTAACAATACTAAAGTCCCTAACAAACTCAAATGCGCTAAAGGATTTAACGTTAATCTTCCTGTTTGCCGAGGGGTTGGATCTCCTAATAAATCAGCAGTTTTACCGTGAGCATACTCATGCCATGATAAAGATAATAATAATAATGGAAGCAATAAAATATATTGTACAATCATTTTAATTCTCCTCCTTGTCAGCTAAAATTTGTTCTAAATATTCCTTCTCTTCTTGATAAGATTCAACCTGACCATTTAATTTAGCTTTTTTAACCTCATCTAAACTTTCTCTGAAAATTGGCCCTGGTTGATATCCTAATTCTAAAATCTCATCACCACTAACTTCAATATCTATCCATTGTAACTCTTCTAAATACAATCTGATTTCTTCTTCTAAAGAAAAATCTTTAATTAGCAAAAATAACATATCTTCTATTGCTAATCCCTGCAGCAAATAATATATCTCACTATTCTCTTCAGCATTACGAATAATTTTAATATACTTATCTGCTTTTTGGCTAACTAATAGTCGATCAAATAAGTTCTTAGAAAAATTAAACCTATTAGAAAAATCTTTAATTTCTGTTTTATCAAGACCATGCATTAATACTATTAAATATAATACCCATTCTTCAAAACTAATAATTACATCTAAATCCTGCAGCCAATTCAAAACCTTAGTTACATTATTCTCTAATTTTTCTGTTTCATGATTCCATTCTATTTCTGGAGAAAAATAAAATAAAATATCATATTCATCTAATAAAGAAATAAATCTAACTGGGTTTTTATCCTGCAAACCATTTTTTAATTTAGTAAATAATCGATCATTACTTAACTTATCAATTACATCTAAATCTATAGCATGTTTAATTAATTCTTTAGTATTTATTTCAAATTCATAGTTATAGCGGCTTGCAAATCTAAAACCTCTAAATATTCTAGTAGGATCATCATATAAACTAAAGTTATGCAGTAATCTAATTAATCCTTTTTCTAAATCTTCTTTTCCAGAAAAATAATCCACTAACTGTCCAAAAGATGATTGATTCAATTGAATTGCTAAGGCATTAATAGTGAAATCTCTTCTAAATAAATCCTGCTGAATAGATCCTGATTCTACTTCAGGCAAACTAGCTACTTGAGGGTAATATTCTACTCTAGTAGTAGCAATATCTAACTTTAAGTCATCTAAAGAAATCACAGCGGTTCCAAACTCATGATAAATCTCTAAATGCCCCCCTAATTCCTGCCCTAACTCTCTAGCAAATTGTATCCCATCACCTTCTACTACTAAATCTAAATCTTGATCTACCTGCCCTAATAATAAATCTCGCGGGAATCCGCCCACAACATATAAATCAAAATCTAAAGAATCAGCTAAACGGCCGGCTATTTTTAATAAATCAATTAACTCTTCATCAATTAACTCTAATTTATCTGAAATATCATATCTTCGCTCTTGTACTTGCACTAAACTACGTCCATATAAGTTCTGACGATTTTTTAAATAATCATCTGTACCATAAAACAATTTCAATAAATCGCTGCGTGTTACTATCCCTGCTAATTCACCTTCTTCACTGACTACGGGTATCCGACCCATATCATGCTCTACAATTGCTTCTTGTACTTCTTTTAAGGACGATTCAGGAGTGACTGTTACTAGTTCACGACGCATATATCCTTTTACTGGTGCATGTAATAAATCATAATTTCTTACTTTATCAATATCCCGCCGAGAAATAACCCCCTTAATATCACCTTCATCTTCTACAACCAAACCAGAATAACTTTGGCGCAGCATTTTTTCATCGGCTTCCTGCATTGTGGTATCAGGCGTAATAGTTTCTACAGGAGTGGACATAATATCTTCTACTAAAATAGCAGGATTAACTTTTTCCCTAACTACCTGTAATACTTTTTCCTGCCATTCAATTAATTCTGTATCATCCTCTAATTTTATTGTAGCCGAAGCAGCTCGATTATGTCCCCCTCCGCCAAAATATTTTAAGACTTCTCCTACATTGATACTGTCATCATTACTGCGCCCAATAACTAATAGCTTACCATTATATTTAGTTAATACAAATAATGCATCAGCATTATGTAATTCATTTAATTTATGGGCCAATAGCGAAACATCTGGGATATACTCCTCCATCTCTGCTTGGAAAATATCTATTTCATAACCTTTAACAGAAATTTGATGAATCGAGTCTAATAATTTATTAAATAACTCCTGTTGTTTGCGGGTTAAAGAGTATTCAATATAATCTTCTACAATTTCTAAATTAGCACCCTGGTCTAATAAATAAGCTACAGCTCGAGCATCTTCGGAAGTAGTAGATTCATAAATCAAACAACCTGTATCTTCATAAATCCCTAAAGCAAAAAGAGTGGCCTCAAAAGAAGTAATATCTAAACCCTGTTCATAAATTTTATCTACTAACATTGTAGTAGTTGCACCTACAGGCTCAACCATCTCATTAGCACCTGCAATTGTATTTTTTCGTCCTAAATGATGATCATAAATCAGAACTTCCACATCATCCTGCTCTACTAAATCAGAGAAAGGTCCTACCCTTGCTGCAACTCTAGTATCCACCATGATCACTCTATTAATCTGTTTCTTATTAATATCACTTGCTGTTCTAACTGTAATCCGGTCTTTATATAAAGACATATAACGTTTCACATTATTAGTCCTCTTCCCCGAAAAAACCATAAATGCTTCAGGATGCAATTTATTAGCTGCTACCATAGCAGCTAACCCATCAAAATCTGTCCGTTGATGACTGATTATTATCTCCATTCTCTCACCCCAAAATTCCTGAATTTATTATCAAATTCAAACTGTTCAAAGAAATTTTTATATTATCAGGTTTATTATTTACTTGTCACTTGCTACTCTTTACTGATTACTCGTTACTGATTACTCGTTACTGATTACTCTTTACTGATCACTGATTCCTGATTACTCTTTACTGATCACTGATTCCTGATTACTCTTTACTAATTACTCTTTACTGATTACTCGTTACTGATCACTAATCACTGATTCCTGATTACTCTTTATCTGATTGTATCATAAAAACTATTTAAAAAAAAGCAAGCTCTAAAAACAGCAGGACTATTCTAGGCTTGGCCCTAAAATAGTCCTCAAATCATGTTTCCTAAGTCTGCTGCCATTTTGCAATTACTATCTCCGGCTCCGTCTTATTTTTATTTGTCCTTCTCTCTTTTACTTTCTTCTTCATTATTTTCTATAATTTCTTGATCCTCAGACTTAACTTTCTCTTCTTGTTCTTTATCTTCATCTTCCTTCTTTGCTTCTTGTTCTTCAGCATCTTGACTACTTTTCCCTACAATTTGCGGGGTAATGAAAATAACTAATTCTCTTTTTTCCTTTTCTATCTTTTTACTACTAAATAATTTACCCAACATCGGCATATCACCTAAAAACGGTACTTGAGACATGTTTTCATATTCTGTTTCTTTAATCAAACCTCCAATTGCAATTGTTTCACCTGTTTTAACTTCTACCTTTGTTCCTACCTTTTTGACACTTGTTTTAGGATAACGATTTTCTCCTACTTCTACCCAATCTACAAAAGTAGTGATTTCTGGTTTTAAATCAATATAAACATTCCCATCCTCTCTTATCTTAGGTAAAATATTTAAATCAATTCCTATATCTCTATATTCCACTTCAAAAGTCTTTTCAGTAGAGCCATCATCATCTTCTGTTGTTTCTACTTTCACAATTGGAATTTCATCACCAATATTAATATGAGCTTCTTCTCCAGCCATAGTTGTTATCTTAGGATTAGCTATTACACTAGCAGCACCTGAGCTTTCTAAAGCATTCAAAGAAGCTTGATAGCCATATTCTAAATCGCTAATTTCAAAAGTAGAAGTGTCAGAATTAGAACCTGTATCTACATCTCCTTTACTTCCAATCTCCCAATCAATCCCTAATTCATCTAATTTATCATGTGAAATCTCTTCAAATCTAACCTGTAATGAAACCTGCTGACGTGAATAATCTAAATTACTAATTGCCTGCACTACTTCTTCTAAATCTTCTTGATAAGTGGTTACAATTAAACTATTAGTCCGCTGATTGATCTTAATTGTCCCCTCTTCCACTAAATGGCTAATATTATCTTTTATTTTTTCGGGTTTAGCATTTTCCAGCTTGAATATTTGAGTTGCCATATCTTCATAATTAGCTTTAATTTGATCTTTTGGAGCAATATAAACTGTATCTTTTATAACTTTATAATCTAAACCGTTAGTTCGAGTTAAAGCATCTAAGGCATCATAGAAGGAAACATCCTGTAAATATAATGTTACTGTTCCTTGAACTGACCTATCAATAGCAATGTTCATTTCTGTCATTTCTGCTAAATTTCTAAATGCTTCTGATAACGGCATATTATTAAAGTTAATATCTAAATTGCTTTCAGTTGCGGCATTAGTAGCTATGTTTAAAGAAAATAAAAGAATTATTAACAATACTATAATTTTTCTATTATTATTTACTTTAATTTTGATTACCCCCTTCTCTTTGCTTTAATTGCTCTATGCTCGAGCTCTGATCCAAATAAAAAGCAAATTCATAATCTTGTTTTTTAAATATTACACTACTTTTCTTAATCTTTATTAGTTTAAA
>JBNJFD010000102.1:0-1119 GCA_051746525.1 Bacillota bacterium
TAATGCTAGACTGATTTTTTCTACATTTTTAATATGGCGCTTTGATTCATCTGTTTGATTTTTAAGAGTAAAAAGTAGACTTTTCAGTATGTTTCTTTTTCTATCTTCGCTTTGAATAAGCTTATTTTTATACATTCTTTCTTCAGATTTTTTTAAAATATCATAAATGTCATCTGACTCATCTTTTTTTGTTGCTGCGCCTAAAGCAATTGACAAGGGTATCTTTTTAATGCTGTGGTTACTACAACTATTATTAATTCTACGGCAGATTGTTTGTGCTTCCTCTAATTCAGTTTGAGGTAGTAAGATAATAAATTCATCTCCTCCCCAACGAGATATTATATCATTCTCCCGACATGAATCCTTTAAGAGATCAGCAATTTCAATTAACATTTGGTCTCCTATAATATGCCCATAAGTATCATTGATTAATTTAAGACCATTAGCATCTCCCATAATGATACTAATAGGCATTTCTTTTGTAGTATCAAGCTGTTGTAGTTTTTTTTCTAAATATTCTCTATTGTATAAATCAGTAAGACTATCATGAAAATTCATATAATTAATTTTTTCTTGCTGTTCTTTATTTTCGGTAATATCTATTCCCGTAGCGATAATATATTTAATTTGATCATTTTTATCAGTAATCACAGTATTAGACCAAGATATAAAATGCAGTTTTCCATTTTTAGCTTTCCAATGATTTTTATAATTTTGAGTAGTAGAAGAATTATTTTTGATTTTTTCAAATATATTTTTTATTTCCTGCTGTTCACCTTCAACAAGTAAGATCTCCCAAATTAATTTACCTTGTACTTCTTCTATTGTATAGCCAGTAATATTTTCGCAAGCTTTATTGAAGCGGATAATTCGACCTTCAGTATCTAAAACTACAACTAATGATGGTTGAGTATCTAGAATAGAAGCAATGAATTTTTTTTCTTCTTTTAATTTATCTTGAAGTGTATTTAATTTTTGTTTTAAGTTAAAAATTAAATTATTAACCATATTATCTCCCTTCATTAAAGCGTAGATTTTATTATATAGTCAGTATAATATATATTTTATCAAAATAGTAGTTTCTTTTCTAGTTATTAAAGAAATTAGATTTATATAATG
>JBNJFD010000102.1:1219-7112 GCA_051746525.1 Bacillota bacterium
TTTTTTGTAATTGTGGTTATCAAAAAAGAATTTGAAATGTCACTTTCAATTCATAAAATAATAGTTTGAATTAAAGGTGTTTATGATAAATTATAGAAATCTTACAATAAAGATAATTATTTTTAGAATTACCGCGTAGTTTGAGGGGTGTAAAAAAATGATTGAACAAGGTAATATTAAACAAGATGGCGGTTTTATAATCAAATGTGATTTAGAAGGATATATTAATGAAATAATTTATAATACTTTAAATGTGCCGAGTTTAGAAGAAAATAATTTTTTCCCTTTTGTTGTCAAAGAAGGTACTTTTCATAAGGGTTTAGATTTCATTCATAAAATTAAAACGGAAGAAACTGTTTTTGATTGGGAATTAAATGTCAACTTAGAGAATAGAATTGCACCTATGCAATTTCAGGGGATAAAAATTAATGAAGAACGGTTATTAATTTTAGCTGTCGATAACATAGAAAGCATTTTGTTTTACTATGAAGAATTAGCCAAATTGAATAATCAATATATTAACTACATTCGAGACCTAATTAAAAAAAGAATGGTAGTACAGCCAAAGTATAATTCTATAGGGGATAATAAAAATAACCAAGATAATATTAATTCTTATGATGATTTGAGTAAATTAAATAATGAGTTAATTAATTTACAGCGTCAATTAACTAAAAAGAATAAAAAGTTACAATATTATTCCGAAGAGTTAGAATTAAAAAATAAACAATTAGAAGATACTCAAACTAGATTAGATGAACAGTTAGAAAAAGCATTTAAAATTCATGAGTCATTTTTACCGAAAAACTTACCTGATAGAGAAAAATTTTCTTTTGGTGCTTATTATCAGCCTGCTTATAAATTAGGTGGAGATTTATATAATTTTATTGAGCTAGATGGGAAAATATTATTTTATTTAATCGATGTATCAGGTCATGGTTTAGATGGAGCATTATTAAATGTATTTTTAAGAGGTACTATTGAAAATTATTTATCAGATAATGAGAATGTTTCTTTATCAGAATTATTAGATTATATTAATTATAGCTATCGCCAAGAAGAATTTCCTGAAGATTATTTTTTCTGCATTTCTTTGTTTTTATTAAATTTAGAAACTAAAGAACTCTCTTTTAGCAATGTTGGATTTCACATTCCGCCTTATTTAGTTTCTCAGCAGGGTGGGGTTAAGGAATTAGAATTAGGAGGGTTGCCTATTTCTAAAGCTATTTCTGTTGATAGCTATAATTTTTCAACGATTACTGTTGATTTATTGCCAGGGATGATGCTGTTTGCTACTTCAGATGGTTTAATAGAGGAAGAGCAAAATGGCAGTAGATATGGAGAAGAGAGGTTGAAACAATTATTGCTGAACAATTCTGATTTGACTCCTCAAGAACTATTAGAAGTTTTAGAAAATGATATTCAGAGTTTTATTATAGGAAAAGACTACCAAGATGATATTACCTGTTTAGCAGTTGCTCATAAAGATAATCAAGGTGGTGATAATAATGGTTCAGCTTCAACAGGAAGTTAGTCAAATGATTTTGAATAAAAAAGAGCAGTTAGTAAGGAGGTTCCTTCAGCTGCGCGAACAACCTTTTGCAGATGAATCTCTTCCAGGAGTTAACGAATATATTAATTATCTAGCTGAAACAAGTAGAGTTAATAGCAAAGAACTATTTGCTGATTATATAAACTGGGCTGCAGAATTAATTAAAAATCGCTCTTATTCTATAGTAGAAATCAAGAAAGATTTAAAAACACTGACTAAAGTTTTAAAAGAAGAGTTAAGCATAGAGCAGGTAAATATATTAGAAGATTATATTAATCAAGCTTTACAGGAATTGAGTGCTGGTCCTAAAAGCACAGGAAGTTTTTTGAAAGAAGACAATCCTTATTTTGATTTAGCTACGGATTATTTAAATTTATTATTAGATGCTAATCGCGAAGCAGCTTATCAATTAATTAATGATGCAGTGGAAAATGGTGCAGCAGTCAAAGATATTTATTTGCATGTATTTGAAAAAGTGCAGAAAGAGATTGGGAGGTTGTGGCAGGTTAATGAAATTAATGTAGCTACTGAACATTATTGCACTTCACTAACTCAATTAATAATGGCGCGGCTTTATCCTCATATTCTTAATTTTAAAGAAGGAGATTATACTGCTGTTACTACTTGTGTAGGAAATGAATTGCATGAATTAGGTATTAGAATGATAGCTGATTTATTAGAGGTGGAAGGTTGGGATACGTATCATCTTGGTGCTAATACTCCTAATTCAGATATTATAGACACTGTAATTGATAAAGAGGCTGATTTGGTTTGTATTTCTGTTACAATGGGGGCCCATATGGAAGAGACGCTTAAATTAATTGAGGGGTTAAAGAATAATGAAAAGTTGGAAGCTAAAATCATGGTTGGGGGTTATCCTTTTAATGTTAAACCTAAGTTGTGGAAAGAAATTGGCGCAGATGGTTATGCCTCTAATGCTCAGCAGGCGGTACAAATAGCTCAAGATTTACTTTCTGAATAAAATTTTCATACAACCTTTGACAGGGTTGTTCTTTTATCTAAAATGACTCAAGAAAAAGAGAATCATTTTAACTAAAAAGTAAAGAAGGAGTTAAAATGAAACAAAAACTAATTTCACTTATCTTACTAATACTATTAAGTATATTTAGTTGTAATGCTTATGCTAAAACTGAAGCAACAGTTTTTATCTTAGATAGTAAAGTGGACTATGATTTTGTTAAGCAGGGGAGTATTCCTCTACAGGGAGAAATAACACATGGAAGTATTGTGGGGCGAATAATTTATCAAGAAGCTGAAACAGTAGATTTGAAAGCGTATAACGTAGAACAAGATGGCAAATTAAAGCAAGAACTTTATTTTCAGGCTTTGAATAATATATTAGACTATACAACAAAACACCCTAATGAACTAGTAATAGTTAATATTAGTTTGAGTTTTTCTAAAAAGGACAAGCAACATCAGGAACTGTTAAAAAAATTAAAAAGGCATGGAGTAGTAATTGTGGCGGCTGCGGGAAATGATAATTCTAAAGAAGTGATTTATCCAGCTGGTTTTGAGGAAACTACAGCAGTAGCAAATGCTACTAAAAAGAACAAAGCGCCTAGTTCTAATTATGGTGGGTTTGTTGATCTCTGTGCTCCAGGAAGTGTAAAATACATAGCTAGACTTTATTTGCCTCAGGGAATAACTACTAAAAGTTTAAGGGCTGTAGGGACTTCTTTTTCTGCTCCTCGGGTAACAGGTTTGTTAGCAAAAATATTATCTTTGGATTCTACTTTGTCAACTCAGCAGGGGTTGGAATTGATTTTAGGGAATACAGAACCTGTGGATGATATTAAATATAAAGAAGGATTATTAGGCAAAGGAGTAATTAATCCAACTCAGACTTTAGCTCAAGTTGACCATTATTATTATTTAAGACATGATGGAACTCAGATTGTGTTAGCGGTCTTATTAGGGTTCTTATTTTTATATTGGATTAAAAAATATAGGGTAGTGGGGTTTTTTCTAGCTGTGCTATTATTATTAGTGCTCCTGCCTTTATCGCTGTTGCTGCAGGAGGTTTTTGTAGCTAATCTTAAATTTATAAATTTAAATTTGCAGCAATTAAAATCTATAGATTACTTTTATTTTATTGGGGCACCTTTATTTTTATTAGTAATTACAAGTTGGGAAAAGAAATTTATTGGATTAAGTTATTTAGGATGCTCAATAGGCCTGATTTTTTTAGTAAGTATTATAAAGGAATTAACAATAGGATTAGATTTGTATCTAGAAGTAGGGATCACAATGTGGTTGCTAATATTAATTGTTTGGGAACAGTGGCAGTTATATCAAGTGCAGCAGCAAAACGACTTATATAGCTTAGTACGATTATTGGCAAGCAAATCCCAAAAAGTTTCAAATTTAGCGAGTAAAAAATTGAAAAACAAAAAAATTGAATTAGCTAGGTTATTATCTAGGATGGAACAATTATCGATTCCATTTGCGGTTATAAAAGAGGTGGTTTTAGGGGACAATAATAATATTGCTGCTGGCTTGATGGAAGTTTTAGGGACTAAACAGCGCCAGGGAGTATTAGAGTTAGTAATTAAATTATTAAAAGAGCTAGACCAAACTACAGTATTGGAGAGTTTGAAAAAAGAGTTGCTAGTTGCTGATAATTTACAACAGATAAATTTCTTAAAAGCAGTAGAAAAATTAGAAACAAGTCAAGCTGAATTATTAGAAATAATTAGAAAATTGAGTTCATCAGAAGAAGAATTGTTGCGATTAGAAGCACAGGTACTATTGTCAAAATTAGAAGATTAAAGCATAAATAATCATTTTTGCAGTAAAGAGAAATTTAAGTTATAATTATAAACAACAACTATGGTACATAAAAATTATTTTTTGGAAGGAGAGATGTTTATGACAAACAGATATGAAGATCAAGAGTGGCAGGAAACAATGAAAATTAAACTTGATGTTAATAATATGTTTGCCGACACAATTGGTGCAGAACATGGTTATACTAAAGAAGATATTGAAGATTTACAAGATGAGGTTACTAAAGGTCATCAAGCAATTCAGAAAGAAAAGCCGGGTTTTATGAAATTGCCTGATAGCCACGTTGAAATCGCTCAAGAAATTAAAGAGTTTGCTGTTGAAAATAGAGAAAAGTATGATAATTTTGTTGTTTTAGGTATTGGAGGGTCAGCTTTAGGTAATATTGCCCTCCAGACAGCTTTAAATCATCCTTATTATAATCTTAATCAGGATAGCAGAGAAAATTGTCCGCGGTTATTCACACCTGATAATGTGGATCCTACAAGATTAAAAGGGTTATTAGAAACTTTAGATTTAGAAAAGACTGTATTTAATGTTATTTCTAAATCCGGTGGAACTGCAGAAACAATGAGTCAATTTTTAACTGCTCGTGGTGCTGTAGTAGAAGAATTGGGAGCAGAAGCAGTTAAGGATCATTTCATTGCTACTACAAGTAAAGATTCTGGAAAATTAATCAAGATTGCCGAGCGAGAAGATATTCCTACTTTTTATATTCCTGATGATGTAGGAGGAAGATTCTCAGTGCTAACGCCTGTTGGGTTAGTTTCTTCTGCTTTTGTAGGAATTGATATTGAAGAATTATTAGCCGGGGCCAAGTACATGGCAGAAATTTGTGAAACTGATGATTTATGGTCTAATCCAGCTTATTTAAATTCTGTATTACAGTACTTAGCTGACCAAGATGGTAAGCCGATGTCAGTAATGATGCCTTACGCTCATTCTTTAAAGGATATGGCTGATTGGTATCGTCAACTATGGGCAGAATCTTTAGGAAAAGAAGTTGACCGTGATGATAATGTGATTAATGTAGGGCCTACTCCTGTTAAAGCTTTAGGGGCTACTGACCAGCACTCACAGGTGCAGTTATATATAGCAGGTCCTTATGATAAGGTAGTGACATTCCTTGAAGTTGAAAATTATAAAGAAGAATTAGAAATTGCGCCGGGCTATGAAGATATTGATGGTGTTTCTTATTTAGGTGGTCATACCTTTAATGAGCTAATTGAAACAGAAAAGAAAGCTACTGAATTAGCTTTGACTAAGAACAACCGTTTAAATTGTACTATTACTTTTCCAGAGATAAATGAATTTACTGTAGGACAATTTATTTATATGTTGGAGCTGCAGACTGCTATGAGTGGTGAGCTATATAATATTAATGCTTATAATCAGCCGGGAGTAGAACAGGGGAAGAACTATGCTTACGGTGTTTTAGGTAGAGATGGATATGCTGATATGAAAGAAGAATTTGAATCTCGTCCTCAAAAGGATGATGACTTAATTTTATAAAGATTTATGCAGCCCGCCTTC
>JBNJFD010000103.1:0-7109 GCA_051746525.1 Bacillota bacterium
TACTTGTTACTCTTTACTTGTTACTCTTTACTTGTTACTCTTTACTTGTTACTCTTTACTTGTTACTCTTTACTTGTTACTCTTTACTTGTTACTCTTTGCTTTTGATTTTAGGAGGGATTATTGTTTGAGCATAGCGAGTTTTAATCCCTCTTGATCTTTTGCTTCCTTTTATATCAAGATAAAAGGAAGACAATCAACTATTATATATTGGAGACATTGCTCTTAAATCACTAACTACTTTAGGTAATACTTCTAAAACTCGGTCTACTTCTTCTTCAGTACTATACTTACTCAATGACAATCGCAAAGATCCATGAGCAACTTCATGAGATAAGCCCATTGCTAATAATACATGAGAGGGATCAAGTGAACCTGAAGTACAAGCAGAACCACTAGAAGCAGCAACCCCTTTTAAATCTAATTTCATTAAAATAGATTCGCCTTCTATATATTTAATACTGAAATTAACATTATTCGGCAATCGTTTAGTACGATGCCCATTAAGTTTAACTTCATCAATACTATCTAAAATCCCATCAATTAATTTATCTCTTAACTTAGTTAACTTTTCTCCTTTTTCTGCTAATTCTTGTCCCGCAATTTCAGCAGCTTTACCTAAGCCCACAATACCTGGTACATTTTCAGTAGTAGCCCTACGTCCTCGCTCTTGGGCTCCACCATGTAAATACTTTGCTATTTTAGTTCCTTTTCTAATATATAGCGCCCCAATTCCTTTTGGAGAATGAAACTTATGACCTGACAGAGATAATAAATCAACATTTAGTTCATTTACATCTACAGGCATACTTCCTACCACTTGAACTGCATCAGTATGGACGGTAATATCTTTTTCTTTGGCAATTTCACCAATTTCAGAAATAGGTTGTATTGTCCCTACTTCATTATTAGCTAACATAATTGTTATTAAAATAGTATCTTCTCTAATCGCATCTTCTACATCAGTAGGATTTACCAGACCATCTTCATCTACTGGCAAATAAGTTACATCAAAACCCTGCTCCTCTAAATATTCACAAGTATGCAAAACTGCATGATGTTCAATAGAAGAAGTAATAATATGTTTCCCTTCATCTTTTAATTTTTCAGCAACACCTTTAATTGCATAATTATCTGCTTCAGTTCCACCACTAGTAAAAATAATTTCTCGAGATTCATCAGCACCAATTAAATCAGCAACTTTATCTCTAGCTTCAGTAACAGCATTTCTAGCATTTCTACCAAAAGCATGAAAACTAGAAGGGTTTCCATATATTTCAGTAAAATAAGGTTTCATAGCTTCCAGAACCTCAGGGTCAGTTGCAGTAGTTGCTGCATTATCCATATATATTCTTTCCATTGCTAAAATTCCTCCTTTATAATAAATAAGTTTATGATTAAATACTCCATAGCTTAAATATGATACATATAACCAGGCTGCTCACCATTTTGTTTAGCATTAATTGCTTCCTGCTTAATATCTTCTAAAGTAACAGAATCTAATACTTCATCTATTCTGTCTTTAACTTTATTCCAAACTAATTTAACTACACAGTTAGAACTTTTATTGCAATTACTAGTATCATCAGTAACACAGTCTGATAAAGCAACTGGCCCTTCTAAAGCTCTAATAATATTGCCAATAGTTATTTCATCAGCATCTTTAGCCAGCATATATCCTCCATGAGCTCCTCGAACACTTTCTACATAACCTTCATTCCTCAGAGTAGCAATTAATTGTTCTAGATAATGTTCAGATATATCTTGTCTTTCAGCAATACTACGGAGAGGAATTGGACCATCACCTTGGTGTAGAGCTAAATCAAACATTGCCCGCACCCCATAACGTCCTTTAGTAGACAACTTCATAATCATTCCTCCTTTAATCCCAAGTGTTCTTATCGAGATTACTAGATTAATCATAGCATATTACTCGGGATTTGTCAATTATCTCTTTTGCATTTTTTTAATAATCCACTTGATAATTCCGATTGCCAAATAACTTATTCATCAATAACAGCGAATACTCTACTATTGGACCTACTCCTAAAGCTACTAAAACAGTCCCCACTCCTATTGGACCGCCTAAAAAATATCCCACTACTAACACAGTAAATTCAATTCCATTTCTAATTAATCCTAATCTATATTTTAATTTATTATCTAAAGCCATCATTAAGCTATCACGAGGTCCAGTCCCGCATTTAGCTGAAATATAAACACCTACACCAAAACTAAATATCACCACTCCACTAATTAAATATATATAACGAAAAAATAATCCAGTTGGGCGAGGAACAATCGGCATTAATATATCAATTAAAAATCCTACTAAAAATATATTTATAACTGTAGCTAAAGTTGGTTTTATTTTAGCTAAGAAAAAACTGATTACAATAATAACCAACCCTGTTAATTGACTAGCCTGTCCTAAAGTTAAATCAAAATGATTAGTCAAACCAATATGAAATACATTCCAGGGAGAAACACCAAGATTAGCTTTCACAGTTAATACTAATCCTGTGCTAACTATCATTAATCCTACAGCAAATCTTAGCCAACTTTTTTGTTTATCCATCAAACAAATTCCTCCCCTAATTGTTCAAACTCAGCTTCTCCTCTAGTTTCCTCAATAATTCTTGCTTTAAAAGCGTCAATCAAACTCGGTTTCATAACAGCTATAATTTTCACCCCATCATTAGTATATTCCGTACCTTTAATTTTTCCTTGGGAGCCTTCCAAATCATTAATCACCTGCCCCATCATATCATAGGATACCATAATAGCCAATTTAATATAACGTGTTTTCTCTTTAACCCCAGCTTCTTTAATTGCTTCTCTGACACTACCTCCATAAGCTCTAATCAATCCTCCAACTCCGTGTTTAACTCCGCCAAAATATCTAGTAACTACCACTGCTACATTAGTCAACTCTGCTCCTTCAATCGCCTGCAGAGCAGGTGGCCCAGAAGAACCAGAAGGTTCTCCATCATCACTAGAGCGAGTTACGGCAGTATCTCCTAACCCTACTTTAAATGCATAAACATTATGAGTAGCATCAGAAAATTCTGTAGAAACTTGCTGGATTAATTCTTCAGCTTCTTCAACAGTAGTCACATTCTTAATTGAAGTAATAAATTTACATTTTTTTATTTTGCGCTGAATTCTTGTATCTTGAACAATTGTTTTATAGCTATCTAACATAATTACACCTCTAAAAAAATATAATTACTCCAAGTTATCTAAAAATTTTCTCAATCTCTGTTCATAACCATTTCCTGTCGGAGAATAAAACTGAGTACCTGTTAATTCATCAGGTAAATACTGTTGATTAACATAGTTACCAGGAAAAGAATGAGGATATTTATAACCTTCTCCATTACCTAAATCCTGGGCTCCACTATAATGAGCATCTTTTAAATGACTAGGCACTCCTGAAGTTGATGTCTTTTTAACCGCTTCTAAAGCTTGGTCAATTCCATTGATTACTGCATTACTTTTAGGAACAGAAGCAATATAAATAGCAGCTTGGGCCAAGGGAATCCGCGCCTCCGGCAAACCTACATATTCCAATGCCTGCGCTGCTGAAACAGCCACCATCAATGCATGAGGATTAGCATTACCAACATCTTCAGCAGCATGGACAATCATCCGCCGAGCAATAAACATTGGATCTTCCCCAGCCTCAATCATTTTAGCCAACCAATACAAAGCTGCATCAGGGTCAGAGCCGCGCAAACTCTTTACAAAAGCAGAAATCGTATCATAATGATTATCTCCTGCTTGATCATAATTAATTGCCTTTTGTTGAATAGATTCTTCTGCTACTTCTAAATCGATTCTCTTAATCCCCTGTTTTTCAGGTGTTGTAATAACCGCTAATTCCAAAGCATTCAAAGCTTGTCTAGCATCTCCATTAGCCACATCAGCTAAATGTTCTACAGCACGATCAGTAATCTCAACATTAAATCTCCCTAAACCTTGTTCTTCATCCTCTAAAGCCCGCTTCATAATTTCTACAATTTGGGCTGCAGTTAACTTCTCTAATTTAAATATTCTCGACCTTGATAACAAGGGAGAATTAACTTCAAAATAAGGATTTTCAGTAGTAGCACCAATTAAAACCACTGTCCCATTTTCTACAGCTGGTAATAGTGCATCCTGCTGAGCTTTATTAAATCTATGTATTTCATCAATAAATAAAACCGTTGCTTTAGAATACATACCCCGTCTTTCTTTAGCTCGTGAGATAACCTCACGCAAATCTTTAACTCCTGAAGTTACAGCATTTAAATTTTCAAATTCAGCCGCTGTAGTATTAGCAATAATTTCAGCTAAAGTAGTCTTGCCAGTTCCAGGAGGACCATAAAAAATTACCGACTGCAACCGATCCGCTTTGATTGCCCTCCGTAATAATTTTCCTTCTCCCACTATATCCTGCTGCCCCATGAATTGATCTAAAGTCTGTGGTCTCATTCTGGCAGCTAAAGGTTTTTTATTATCATTATTACTTTGTTGCGTAAACAAATCCATTCTTTCCCTCCATAACTACTTTTGTGTCTTTAACCAAAAGCAAGAGCACAATTCATTTTAAATCTTTGTTAACAAATTGTCAACCCAAAAACTAATTTAACTCAAAATATCTGTTTCTTTTCTTAAAAAAATCTTTTTTAAAGCATCAGCAACTCCACTTTCTTGATTTGATTTAGTCACAAAATCTGCTTCTTCTTTTACTTCCTGAGGTGAATTCCCCATTGCTACTGCTACCCCTGCTACTTCAAACATAGCCACATCATTAAAATTATTTCCAATTACTACTACTTGTTCTGCTTTTATATTCATCTTATCTATCATATATTGTAATGCTTTCCCCTTAGAAACTTCAAAATTCATCACTTCTAAATATTCATCTGCTGACCTAGTAACATATAATTTTTTTTGATACTCTGCCCTTAAAAAAGGATATGCCTGATCTATCTTCTCTTCTGTTCCATAAAATATAACTTTTATCGGTTCTTTCTCTAATTTTAAATCAGCAACCACTTCTGGTCTTATTTTTTCTAATTCCCAATGCCCTTCTGCCATTTCTTGACTTGTAGTTATTATTTTGCCATCATAATAAACACTAACTCCATAATCATTTTCTACTCCATAATTTATAATCTCCTGCGCTAGGTCTAAAGGAAGGTTGCATTTATGATAAGTTTTTTCAGTTAAACTACACTTAACTACTGATCCATTGGCAGAAATCAAAGGCAGGTAAACTTCTAACTTTTTAGTATAAGGAGTTAAAGACTGATAAGGACGACCACTTGCTAAAATAAAACTAACGCCTTGGTCAGCTAATTTTTCAATCACCTTTTTATTCTCAGTTGATATATTCTTATCATCATCTAGCAAAGTACCATCTACATCTATTGCTACAAGTTTATAATCCATAAAATTATTCCCCCCACAATTTCAAATATATAATAACAATTTTAATCTTAATCTTGTTATTATTTCTCGACTTAAAACTGTTTTCCTGTATTAAATTAAGGAAAAATAGGGAAATAAAGAGGTTAAGCCGTTTTAAACTAAAAATAAAGAAAAAGCCCAAGCTGTAGCCTGGACTTTTTTAGCATATTACTCTAAATATAACTCCTTTAATTTGCTTAAAGGAATATCAAAATCTTGATTTCCAGTTAAAAAGTAACCGGGAATATCTAATCTATCTTCTGGAACATATTTTTCTTGATTAGCTAAAATTTCTTTAATCCGCTCTAAATATCCTTCAGCAGTACTCTCCCAAGTATATTGTTCTTCTACTCTTTTCATTCCTGCCTTTCGATAATGCTGCCAAATTTTTTCTTGTCCCACTATTTCTAATAAACCTTCTGCAATATCTGCTGGGTCTTCTGGGTCTACTAAAATACCAAACTTCTGCTCTCCTTCTCGCATAATTTCAGAAGGTCCTCCATTTTGAGTCACTACAGCAGGAAGACCTGCAGCCATAGCTTCTATAGGGGCCAAACCAAAAGGCTCATAAAAAGCAGTTAAAGCAAATACAGATTGGTAATCAGCTAAGACTCTATAGCAGGCAGCTAATTCTAGCTGACTTCCTAAAGAAAACATGCTCACTTTTCCTTTTAAATTATTTTCCTCAATAATCTCCATAATCTCATCTAAAATTTCTTTTTCATCCCCACTAGCTTGAGAATAATCTTCAAAAGGATTTTCAATTCCCCGTAATGTAATCACTAGATTACCTCGTTCCTGCAGTTTTTCACTCTGAGCAAAAGCTTTAACTAATCCCACGTGATTTTTCTTATGGTCTAACCTACTAGCAGCTAAAATAGCAGGCATTTCTCTTCTTTCCTCTTCTAAATCACGAGCAAAAACATGTTCTATTTTATTTTTAATCTTCTCTTCACTTTGCTTCCCCTGTTCAGGAGCAAAAATATCCGTGTTAGCACCAGGAGGAACAACTGCAAACTTATTATCATCTGTTACATCTACAGCATTACTATAAGCAGGATGTGAATATTGTTCCTGCCGTTCTTGTTTTGTACTTACAAAATTAGTTGCAGAGTTTTTCATAGCAATTCTTTCAGCCATAATCCGGCGGCGGAACTTAAACCGCTCATCTAGTTCTTCAATATTATCTTCACTCACATTTAATTTATCCATTTTCTGAGCACCTAAGGAATGTCCCGTAAAAGTAAAGGGTATTTCTATCTTTTCCTGCAAAATAGCTCCTGCTAAGCCTCCATCTCCATAATGCGTAGTTGTGATATCTGGTAATTGTCCTTCACTTTGATAAAACTCAATTAAATTATCTACATACTCTACTATATGTGGCCATAACTTTTCTTTGTTTAAAAACTGATCTCCACCAAATGGAATTCTTATAATTCTCACTTTATCACTAAGGGCATAGGAATCAAACTTCCTATGAAATTCTGGCCAATCCGAATCTTTAATCTGTCTAGTCACAATATCAACATTTATATCAAATTCCTCTGCCACTGCCAAACAAACCTCTTTAACATATACAAGTTGCCCACCAAAATCAGGATGTTCCGTCCAATAACTGTCATTTGGATCAAAATTGCCCTGCGGATTCAAAAA
>JBNJFD010000104.1:0-7065 GCA_051746525.1 Bacillota bacterium
ATATTTACTTCTAATGCCGCTACACCATTTTGATTTAATTTAGCAGCTAATTTAGCATAGTCTTCCACAGTATTTCCAGAAATATTAACAATTGTTTTAAAATCATATTCTTTAGTCTCTGGTAAAATATCACTAATAAAATAATCAACACCAGGGTTTTGTAATCCAATTGCGTTTAACATCCCACTTGGCGTTTCTGCTATTCGTGGAGTAGCATTTCCCTGCTTAGGGTTTAAAGTAGTCCCTTTCACCATTACTGCTCCTAATTTATTTAAATCTACATAATCTTGATATTCTTTAGCAAAACCAAAAGTCCCGGAAGCAGTAGTAACTGGATTAGCTAACTTCAAACCATTTAAATCTACTTCTAAATTTAAATTACTCACTAAAAATCACCTCAGTCAACGCAAAGACAGGACCTGCTGTACATGACTTTTGATATTCCCATCCTGCTTCCGTTGCTACTTTAATCTTACAAACACAAGATAAACAAGCTCCTGTTCCACAACCCATGCGTTCTTCTAAAGATGCTTCACCAGTAACCTCATTTTCTACAGCCCAGTTTTGAACCTCTTCCATCATTACTTCTGGACCACAAGTATAAACATAGTCTATATCTTTATAGTCGGTTAATAAATCCGTCACAAAACCTTGATAACCAAGACTTCCATCCATTGTTGCTGTTTTCAGTTCTACATCTAATTCTTGATACTGTTCTAAATTAAGCAGTTGTTCTCTCTTTTCCGCACCTAATAGAACTACTACTTCTTTACCTGCTGCAACTAATTTTTCTACCAAAACCAATAGGGGAGCAATTCCCATTCCGCCTCCCACTACTAGACATTTATCTTTAGCTTCAGGAATCGAAAACCCAGTTCCCAACGGGCCCATCAAATCAACTTCATCACCAGCTTCTAAAGTAGCTAACAACTTTGTCCCGCGACCAACTGCTCGGTAAACAATTGTTATTTCTCCCTTGATTTGGTCAATTTCATTTAAACTAATTGGTCTTCTCAACAGCGGGTCACTATTATCTAGCTGCTCTCCAAACCATTTCAGATGTAAGAACTGTCCCATTTTAGCCTCTTCAGCAATTTCAGGAGCCTTAATAACCATCTGATAATGTCCCGGACATAATTCTTCTTGACTAACTATAGTACTAATACTTCTCTCCGGCATCTTGATTCTCACTTCCTTTCCTAAATTCAGTAACTACTGTAACAATCAATCTAGAAGTCTTGTTATTTTTATATTTTCACTGTCGCTAACAAGACTTCTAAACCCTATCTTTTAAATAATTTTTTCTTTTTTCTTTGAGGAAATTATTGTTTGAATGAAACGCTAGTGTAATGAGTTTAATTTCCTTCTGAATTTTTGTTTACTTTTGTGTTCTAGACAAAAGTAAAGTAAGATTATACATAGTCTTGTAGAGCATGAACATTAACTTCTACTCCACTCATCATCTCTTGTAATACTTCTAAAATTGCTTCTGTGGTATCTAAAGAAGTTAAACATGGAATTCCCATCTCTACTGCATTTCTTCTAATTTTAAATCCATCTCGAGCTGGAACTTTTCCTTTAGTTAAAGTATTAACTACTAAATCAATTTCATCTTCCTTAATTAAATCAATTACATTTGGTGAACCTTCAGATAATTTCTTAACCTCTTCTACTTCTAATCCTTCTTCTTTTAGCGCTTGAGCTGTTCCTTTTGTAGCTATAATATTAAACCCTAGCTCAGCAAATTCTTTAATATGAGGAATTGCTTCTGCTTTATCTTTATCTGCTATTGTTGCTAATATAGTTCCTGATTTCGGAATATCCATTCCTGCTCCTACAAAACCTTTATATAAAGCTTTCTCATAAGTTTTATCTAATCCCAGCACCTCTCCTGTTGATTTCATTTCTGGGCCAAGGTTCGTATCTACCTTAGTTAATTTAGAGAAGGAGAAGACAGGAACTTTAACTGCAACATGGTCTTGCTCTGGCACTAACCCTAATGGATAGTCTGTATCTTTAAGCTTTGTCCCTAACATTGCTTTAGTTGCTAAGTTAACCATTGGAATTCCTGTTACTTTACTTAAATAAGGAATTGTTCGACTAGAACGCGGATTAACTTCAATTACATAAGGTGTTCCATCTGCAATTACATACTGGATATTAACTAACCCTTTAACATCTAGAGCTTGAGCTAATTTAGCAGTATACTCTTCAATTTCTTCTTTTATATCTTCAGTTATTGTTTGCGCTGGATAAACAGCAATACTATCCCCTGAGTGAACTCCTGCTCGTTCAATATGCTCCATAATTCCAGGGATAATAATATCTTCTCCATCAGAAATAGCATCAACTTCAATCTCATTTCCTGTAATATATTTATCAACTAAAATCGGATGCTCTGGTGATACTTTAACTGCTGTTTCCATATAATTATTTAATTCTTGATCATTATAAACAACTTCCATTGCCCGCCCACCTAGTACATAAGACGGTCGAACTAAGACTGGGAAACCAATATCTGCTGCAATAGCTCTTGCTTCCTTTTGCGAAGCTGCTACTTCTCCTACTGGAGTAGGAATATCTAACTTATTTAACAGATTAATAAACTTATCTCTATCTTCAGCAATATCAATTGCTTCTACTGAAGTTCCTAAAATATCAACACCTGCTTCAGCTAGTGGCTTAGCTAAGTTAATTGATGTTTGTCCTCCAAACTGCACCACTACTCCTTCTGGGTTTTCATTTTCTACAATATGCATTACATCTTCTTTGGTTAATGGTTCAAAATATAATCTATCTGATGTATCAAAATCTGTACTTACAGTTTCAGGGTTATTATTAACTATAATTGATTCATAACCTTCTTCATGTAACGCCCAAGCAGAATGAACACTACAGTAATCAAACTCAATTCCCTGTCCAATTCGAATTGGCCCTGATCCTAAAACTAATACTCCATTTTTATCAGTTGTCTTAGATTCATTAGTTTTTTCATAACTAGAGTAATAATAAGGTGTTTCGGCTTCAAATTCTGCTGCACAAGTATCTACCATTTTATAAACTGGATTGATCTGATTTTCTGTTCTAAATGATTTAACTTCCTGTTCACTAGTATCTGTTAAAAATCCAATCTCTTTATCAGAGAAGCCAAATTCTTTAACAGTTTTAACTAGCTCTGGAGTTAATCCCTTTTCTTCAAGTTCCCATTCTAAATTAATGATATTTTTCATTTTGTGTAAGAAGAATTTAGTAATCCCCGTTAGTTGATGAACTTCATCAACACTCCAACCACGACCTAATACTTCTGCAATCACCATTAATCTTCTATCATCTGCTACTTTTAATTTCTCTTTTAGCTTCTCATCATTCCAGCTTTCTACATCATCATTTTTCAATCCGTAAGCTCCAATTCCTAAAGAACGAACTGCTTTTAACATTGACGCCTCTAAAGTTCTTTCAATCGACATCACTTCACCTGTCGCCTTCATCTGCGTTCCTAATTCCCGCTCTGCATAGTGGAACTTATCAAAAGGCCACCGCGGTATTTTAAAGACTACATAATCAAGAGCTGGCTCAAAACATGCTTTAGTCTTTTTAGTAATTGCATTATCAATTTCATCTAAAGTATATCCTAAAGCAATTCTAGCTGAAACTTGCGCAATTGGATATCCAGTTGCTTTAGATGCTAAAGCACTAGAGCGGCTAACTCGAGGATTAACCTCAATGATTTTATATTCCATGCTGTCTGGGTTTAGAGCAAGCTGTACATTACAGCCACCTTCAATTCCTAATGCTCTAATTATTTTTAAAGATGAAGAGCGCAGCATTTGATATTCTTTATCAGTTAAAGTTTGGCTGGGAGCTACTACTATACTATCTCCAGTATGAATTCCTACTGGGTCAAAGTTTTCCATATTACAGACTGTAATACAATTATCATTGCTATCCCGCATTACTTCATATTCAATCTCTTTCCACCCTGCAATACTTCTTTCAATCAATACCTGACCAATTAAGCTGTGTTTGAAACCTCGAGAAGCGATTTTTTCTAGTTCCTTTGGATTATCAGCAACTCCTCCTCCAGCTCCTCCCATGGTATAAGCAGGACGAACTATAATTGGAAAACCAAGATTTTCAGCAATTTCTAAACATTCTTCATAGCTTTCAGCAGTTTTACTCTCTAAAATTGGTTCACCAATCTCATTCATTAATTCTCGAAAAGTATTTCTATCTTCTGCTTGCTCAATTGTATCTAGTGGTGTCCCTAACAATTCTATTCCTAACTCATCTAAAACATCTGTTTCTGCTAAATCAATCGCTAAATTCAGACCAGTTTGTCCACCTAAAGTTGGCAGCAGACCATCTGGTTGTTCTTTTCGTAAAATCTTAGATACAGACTCTACTGTTAAAGGCTCAATATATACTCGTTCAGCCATATTACTATCTGTCATAATTGTAGCTGGATTACTGTTGATTAATACAACTTCTATTCCTTCTTCCTGCAACGCCCGGCAAGCCTGACTTCCTGAATAATCAAATTCCGCTGCCTGCCCAATTACAATTGGCCCTGAGCCAATTACCATTACTTTATCTAAATCTTGTCGTTTCGGCATTATTAATTCCTCCCTTTCTTTAAATACATTTTTCAATCAATTCTACGAATTGGTCAAATAAATATTTAGAATCTTCTGGTCCTGGTGCTGCTTCTGGATGATATTGTACAGAAAAAGCAGGATATTCTATATGCTTAATCCCTTCTACTGTATTATCATTGATATTCATATGAGTTATTTCAATATCCAACCCTTCTACTGACTCTTCTTCAATACAAAAGCCGTGATTTTGAGTAGTAATATAAACTCGATTAGTAGCTAAATCTTTAACGGGATGATTCCCTCCCCGATGACCAAATTTTAATTTATAAGTATCAGCACCACAAGCTAACCCTAACATTTGATGCCCCAAACAAATTCCAAAGATCGGCACCTCTCCTAATAACTCTTTCATAGTTTCTACTACATAATAAGCATCTTGCGGGTCTCCTGGACCATTAGAGAACATTACTCCATCTGGATTGTAATCCAAAATTTCTGCTGCTGATGTAGTTGCTGGAACTACTGTTACTGCACAATCTCGCTTGACTAAAGAATCTGTGATATTTCTTTTAGCTCCACAATCTACTAATACAACCTCATACTTATTGCCTTCTCCTACTTGATATTCTTCTGTAGTAGTTACTTCACTTACTAAATCTCTTCCTGATAACCCTGGAGCTGCTTTAGCTTGTTCTACTAATTCTTCTACTGGAGCATCAGAAGTAGTAATTATTCCTTTCATTGTTCCTTCTGTTCTTAATAATTTAGTTAAAGCTCTAGTATCAATTCCTGAAATTGCAACAATTCCTTTACGCTTTAAATATTCATCTACTTTCTCTTCAACTCTCCAATTACTAGGAGTTGTACAAAATTCTTTAACTATAAATCCTTCTACATGAGAAGTATAAGATTCAAAATCATCTTCGTTGATCCCATAATTCCCAATCAAAGGATAAGTCATTGTTACTATTTCTCCTTTATACGATGGGTCTGTTAAAATCTCTTGATAACCTGTCATTCCAGTATTAAAGACTATTTCACCACTTGTTTTCCCCTCTGCACCAAAAGCAGTACCTTTAAAGGTAGTTCCATCTTCTAATATTAACTTTGCTTCCATTGCTTTCCCTCCCTAATTAATCTATCTTATAATTATTAATACTCTTGCATAAATATTCAACATGCTTTTATTTTATAATCTTAAACATAACTTGTCAATTAAAAAGCCCATTTTTCAGCTTTTTTCAAAGCACTATTAATATCTTGATTCATATCTACAGCTGCTTGATGTGCTGCTTCTTTATAATCTGAGCTGTATTCATCTTGTTGGTAAGCAAAATTAATCCCCCGTGAGGAATTAACTACTGCACCATAACCGTCTTCGTTAAAGCAAGGCACTACATCATCAGCCCCTCCACCTTGAGCACCATATCCTGGTACTAAAAAATAACTATGGGGCATCAAATTCCTTAAATTTTCAGCTTCTTTAGGATAAGTAGCCCCTACTACTGCACCAACGGAGCTATAACCTTTGTCACCTATAACTTTTGCTCCCCAGTCATGAACTAATTCAGCTAACTTTTCAAAAGCTGCAGTTCCTGCTTTAGACTTAATATCCTGTAATTGATAAGCCGATTTATTAGAGGTTTTGACTAAGATAAAAATACCTTTATCATTTTTTCTACAGTTATCTACAAAAGGCTTAATGCCATCCCACCCTAAATAAGGAGTCACAGTCAAAGAATCAGAGTTCAATCCTATAGATTCTTCACCCCAAAACTCCCCTCCTAAATGGGCCCCTGCATAAGCTTTAGCTGTAGAACCAATATCGTTCCGTTTAGCATCACTAATTACCATTAGACCTTGTTGTTTAGCATACGCTATAGTTTCCTCAAATGCTTTAATTCCTTGATAGCCATATTGTTCATAAAAAGCAATCTGTGGTTTAACCACTGGTACTAAATCTTTAACTGCATCAATAATCCCTTGATTGAATTCTATTATTGCTTCTGCGATAGCCTTTAAACTTTGCCCATGCTTATTTATTGCTTTTTCTTTTATTTCTTCCGGTAGTCTATTCCAACGAGGGTCAAGCCCGACACAAGCATGACTTTGTTTCTCCTTTATCTTTTGAATCAATCTATCTGCAAAATTCATTAACTTTTCTCCCTTCTCTTCAAATTACTACATTTATATTTTCACTCTTTATTGTTTATTCTTTATTGTTTATTCTTTATTGTTTATTCTTTATTCTTTACTGTTCACTCTTTACTGTTCACTCTTTACTCTTCACTCTTCACTCTTCACTCTTTACTGTTCACTCTTTACTCTTCACTCTTCACTCTTCACTCTTCACTGCTTACTCTTCACTGCTTACTCTTCACTGCTTACTCTTCACTGATTACTGATTACTGATTACTTTTTTTATATACTACTTCTCCAGCTACTATTGTCATTACATTTTGTCCAGTTA
>JBNJFD010000105.1:0-6913 GCA_051746525.1 Bacillota bacterium
CCCAAACTCAGCAGCCAAATTTTCAATCCTTTAATGCCGCGAATAGTACTTTGTAAAACAAATTCTTCCTCATCTTCTTCTACAATTTCATAAAATCCTTCGGTAAATTTATCTTTTACTAACGGAGCTAACGACTGAGAAAATTTCAGCAATACTTCCTGGGGGTCCCCAAAGAACATTTTCCAACTTTGAGCGACATATTCCTGCAAATCAAAATCATCCGGGATTTTTCCCACTTCAGAAGTAACATCTAACTTCTCAATTCTATCCAAGCGGTAATTAATAATTTTTTCATCAGCAGTATCATAAGCAATTAAATAACATTTATCTAACTGCCACGCTACTCCATATGGAATAACCTGACATTCCATTTCTTCTTGTTCCAAATAAGCAGGAGCATAAGAAAATTTAATCTGCTGTTCCTTAATAATTGCCTGATTGATTTTATTAATATAATAGAGATTCCCTTTTCCTTCTTGCACTACATCAGAATTCAACTTTTTTCTCATTTCCTTAATATCATCAGCAGCACTAGAAATCAAAGACAATAACTTATCCTGTAGATTGAAAATTTTACTACCACCAAAATTATTTAATGAATCTAACGCCATTAAAAGTAAAATTATTTCCTCCCGCGTAAATTTATCATTCAAATTTGTATAGTCTTCACGATAAAAATGATAGCCTCGTTTTTGATCAAATACAATTGGATAACCTAAATCACGCAGAAATTTGATATAGCGACTAACTGTTTCTTTAGCAACTCCACCACAAACCCGGGCCAAATCTTCACGGTTAACTGCTTCTTGTTTTTTAATTGCTCGTGCTACACTCATAATTCTAGCTAATTTTTTCTGTGATCGCTCGTCCATAACCTAACAACTCCCTTAATTAGCACTTCATCATTTTTATTAATAACCATTGGTTGTAATTCAACACAAGCTAGCATCCACCTGCACTTAATGGCAATTTTACTTTTATCTTTTCATTTTAATTATTATTAATTACTTTTTCTTGTTGTAAGAAAAACTCTAAAATAATTGCTATAAAGAACATTTGAATAGTTCCAAAAATGATTAATTCCGGCATAATCACAACTTTAGTAATTAAAAACTGATCTAAAAAATTTGTTATGTCAATTATTTGGTCCCCTAGATGATGAGTAATAGCACTAATTTCAAATAACTTCTTATCAACTTGACCCAATTCAACAGTATTTCTCAACTTCAAACCGTGAGAATAGGTTAAGGTGATTAATAAGTTAACTATAAAACTATAAAACAATCCAATTGACATTATTTTGCGCACTCTTTTTCTTTTATCCTGTTTGCCAATATCTAAATTGCCAAACTGAAACATCTTCAAAAAGTAATACACAAAGGCTAAATAAATAACCATCAATACTAATTTTAGATAAAAATTAACCTGGTAAGTCAACACCAGCAATTCATCTGACAAAGCAAAATTTAGATAAATTACAAATATCACGCCTAATAATTTAGGTAAAAAGAACTTATATTTATATCTCTTATCAGAAGGAATCAAGATATAGCCAAGTATTTTATGCAACCAGCTATCACGGCTGTTATTATCTCCTAATAACCAGTGAGCACCTAATCTGAACAATAAGTATATTCCCACTATAAAAACTATAATTTCTAAACCGAGAATATAATTTAAATAAACATCAACACTGAAATCTACTAGTCTATCTCCTAATTCACCTCTAAAACATAAATTACCTAAGTAATAGATTACAGCTGGGAATAAGAAGAATAAACTAATTACTACAGGATGAGTCACGATTCGATTCAGCCAAGCCGAAAAACTAAAAGTATTCATATTAAATCTTTTAGAATCTTTGAATAATTGATTATATTCTTCAAACATCCCCCGCTGCAGGAGATTATCACAAATTATATCTTCAAATTTAGTCTGCAATTCCTCAATTATCTCCCACTTTTTTAAATCTTCTCGCAAAATAGTTAGTAGCTCTTCTTCATTTTCATTCTGACAAGCTACATTAATTCTTACTAAATAATTTTTGTTAGTCATAATTGCTTCTTCTGCTGCTTGGATTGTACTAAACATATATTTCCGTTCCAGTACTGGCAGCTTGTCCATTAGATTTCGATAATCAGTTAACAAATTATTTAATTCATTGCTGATCTGTTCTACATTTGAATAGTTATCGGGGTTATCGAACACATTAATATATTTATCTCGGGCCAAATTTAATCCAGAAATCAGCTGCTTCAACTGATTCAAATATTCCCGCGCCTGCAGGTCAATTTTTCGCTCAATATCTTCCTTCTCATCTTGTGAGCTATCATTCAAATAGTCTAAACCCTCTTTTTCTTTATAAATCCCATACCTAAATTGCGGTTCTAGGAAATATTTTTTAAATAGATTATAATTCTCGTCATTTAACTGACTCAATTCAAATTGATTTATGTCCGTCTGTAGTTGTTTTTTATGTTTTAACTGCATCTGAATATCAAAAATATTAATTACTTCACTACCAATTTCTTTTTCCAAAGTTAACTGATTAAGCAGTTGATAAATCAAATTTATTTCTCGCGGCAATTGTTCTAATAATTCTTCATCATCTATTAACTGCTGCAGATAAACTTGCTTATCCGAATCAGTATAGCTAAATTCTGTATGCTTTTTATAAGAACTCAATATTTTTTCTACCTCATGGTTTTTGCTATACTGCAGCATTTCTTCTACTATTCGTTGTTCCGGCACATAATTAAACACCATAAAAATTGCTTTAAATAGCTCTTTGTATTCCCCTTTAGACCACAACAAATCAAAAGTGTTAATTAGAATAGAGGCTAAATCTTTATTAATTGTCCCCGGCCAATTCCATTCTTCTACTAGTTCAATCAAAGAATAAATTTCAAACCAAATTCTATCCACTATATCGCTATTCCCATCTACTTCCTGCAAAAAATTAAAATATAAAAACTTTAACTCCCGCAGCAGTAAATTCAACAAACTTTTATTTTTATATTTTAAGTCTTTAATTCCTGCTAATACAATCTTTATTTTCTTTTCCAAATCTATACCAAAACTATCATTCTTAATGATCATATCAAAAACATACTTTGTTTTTTGGACTTTATCATCTTTACTTTTCCATTCTAATTCTGCAGTAAATTTTTTCTTTATTTCTAATAATAAATTTACTGCTTCTTTTTCTCGCAGGTAAGGCTCATTAATACTATTCAAGCGTTGATACTGATGAAGTACTTCTTCTTCAATAATTCCTTTAGGTAGCACTACTGTAGTCAAGAAATCAGTGCCCTTCACTTCTTGATACAAATAATTAATCCCTAACAATAAATCACCATTATGCATTGCTTCTATTGCCTGCCCACTATTATTGTTAATATTCTCTTCTATCGTTTGACCTAACAGATCTACTATTTCTACGACTAAATTTGATTCTCGCTGACTTAATTCAGTTTCTTCAAACATTACATATAAAAAGTGAGGCAGATTAGCAATATATTCATGGTCATCTACTCCAGCAGCACACAAATCCTTAGCAAAAGAAAACACAGGCAGTTCAGTGTGATACAATTCAGCTAAGCAATTTACTACATTGGAAATATACCAAGTAATAGGAAAACGAGAATTAATCAATCCAAAATTTATTCTTAAGTCAAACTTATTTCTCTCAGCGGGACTAATTTCCTCTTGCTGCAGCATTTTTTCCATAAGTCTTTCGCGGTGATAATAAACTGCTAAATTATTATTATAATCATTTTGATGTTCATAGACATACTCTACTAAATCTTCACCATCCAACTCATCTAATTCTTGAGCAAGTAGATTTAATAATTGCTGATAGCTATTAGCCTGCTCAAAATCATCATCTGCATCAATATATTCAGCAAAATTGTTTCTTAGCGAAGCAATTACTATCGGCAAATGATCTTGCTGATTCTTAATTGCCTGTGTTAATATTTTATTATCTTGCTCAGTTTTAACTTTTCGTTCACCTTTTAATAACTGCTTTAGAGCAGCATAATCTTGTACTTGATTAAAAATTGTCTCAAAAAAAGTTTTGATTGGAATTTTTTCTTGAATTTCTTGTTCATCAATCTCTTCTGGGTCTAAATTAAAAGTATAATTACGATACTGCTTTAAAAACATCAGTTCTTCTTCTGGGTCATCACAATAGCGATAATAACTACCTAATGCAGTAATAGCATGCCGCTGTTTATGAATATTACTATAATTAAGCAGTTTTTGCTGCAAAAATTGTTTTAAATCTTTATCCCCCTGAGCTGCTAAGCGCCCAATTACTAAAGAAGCAGTCGTCCACACCTCTAAGTGTTCAGAAGCAAACTCTTCTTTCAAATGTTCTTTCTGCTGTTCTGATATGTCTTGCGGCTTTAATTGCTGATAGTTAGCAATTCTATCTCGAATTCTTATTACCCGCTCCACAATTTCACCTCGCCACCTATTTAAAGTTGTTGATATTTTCTAAATAATTGATGCTTAAATTTCTTCTTCAAATTCACTTCATCATCTTCAGTCACTTCTTCAACTACTTCTCTAGTCGTAGTTGCATAAACTGGAATTAAGTCATGAGCAAGAGACCACTGTACCATAATAAAAGTCGCCCCAAAATCTCCTTGAACCAAAACATAATCATCAGTAGTGGCCTTCTCTTCCAACCATTCCTGCAGCGGAAGCAATAACTCAGTAATCTCTTCTTTCTCAGCAGGGATATTAGACCAGATTTGCTGCAATTCTTCTGGCAAATAAATGATATTATCTACTCCTAAATTTTCTTCTGCATCTCTCTTTTGTTCAGCTGTTAATTGATGAGAAAATAATAATATTAAATTACGCATTATAATCCTCCCTTGTTTTTATGTTTTACTTTTACTCCTCATTTTTATTTTTTGTCAGTACGAGCCACTTGTCCTAACCCCATTGTAGTCTTATAACCAATACCACTATAAAACGCATAATCAGCTAATAAATTAATTTCACGCATCTTCCGCGCTGATAAGTCAGAAGATAATTCATAAACACACTTCCCTTTAAACCCTTTAATAGGATAACCATTGAATTTTTCCATAGTTGAAGATAAATTATACCGCGATATATAAATCTGATCTAAATCTTCAGCAGTTAAAGTTAAACTATCTGGATTATATTCTTCCCACTTTGTTTTCAGGCTATTAAACACTAAATTGGCTTTAGGGAAAATAATATGCTTTTTATCAATCCTAAAAGTAGTAGTCGAGTGAAATTTAAAACTGATTTTCTTCTTTTGGCGTGCCTGATTTTCTAGAGTCTGACAAGTGATAGAATTACATCTTTTATCTTGATTAGAATGAGTTAGCACTTCCCGAATATTAATATCTACCCCCTGCAAATTTAATTCAGCATTATCTAAAAAGTAATCTACAAATAACAAATACCACTCATCTTCTAAAAAAGTAATCCTAAAAAAGTACTCTTTATCTTTTTTCAGAACCCACTTATTATTTTTCCGCCGTGGATAAGGTAAAATAGGAGAAATAGTAAATGGTTTTGTTTCATATTCATTATGAAGTTCATTAGCTTTAGCTTCATCTTGCTCACTTAGCATACTAAACAGCATCCCGTGGAGACTTTCCCCCGGAAAATACTTAAATTGCACTTGCTCTTTCGCATTAAACTTAACAATTACACTATATAGCATCCCTTCAACCCCTTAATTTTAAAGTTCGATTTCTTCTTCCTTAGTTTCTAAAGTCTGCTTTACTTTATTGATATAATTATTTAATTCTTTCTTTAATTTTTTACTATCTGAATCATAAGGTCTCATTCCAAAATGATTAATATCATTTCTTAAATTAAGCGAAACTTCAGAATATAATTTGGGAATCTCAGCATATTGCTCTTCAATTACTCCCACAGCAGTTTCAAATACAGTTTCATCTTCGTAACTACATTCCTCCTTACTTAAACTCCGCTCAGGATTCAAGTAAGCTAAAGCAGTAGCAACATCCTCTCTATTCTCAATATCATAATAGTCATATCCTGCCTCATCTGTAATTACAGTGATTAAATTTTCCGTCAAAATTGTTAATCCCTGCTGCAGCAAATTATGATCTTTGCACCACTGTAAAGCGTGAAAATAATTTTTGAGTTCTTTATCTTCTCCAGCTTCAAAATAATCAAATTTTTCTTTTATCTTATCAATCAGTTCTACAAAGGGTAACATTCGTTCATTTCTTAGATTATCGTCTTGGCTTAAATTTTCTAAACAACTTAAAACATTATTAACTGCTCTGTTAAGTTCTTTTCCTCTACAACTAGTTAGTGTATCTTCAAATGTCTTTAAACTTTTCACTAAACCTCTTAAATTGCGGAAAAATTCATCTTTACCCCTAGTAGCTTTCATAACCTTAGCTATCTCTTTTTGCGATAAATCAGCAATTTTTTCTGAACTTCCAGTTGTTAAGAAACTATCCACTGCAGTGACCCAATCGTTTAAATAATCCAATGTAGTCATATCAATCACTTCTGAATTTTCCTTACCATCATAGCGACCATAAAATATTTTTTCAATTTGAGCATTCTTCAAAACCTTTACATAATTCAACACACTCATCACCATCATCGGTTGATAACGAAAACCATGTGTCACATCAAAATATATTATTTCTTCTTCCTTTATTTCTTCTACTACATTATGAAAGAATTCCCAAATCTCTGCTTCAGATTTAGCATTTTTAATCGGCTTAAATTTATAATTAAAATTAATTCCTTCCTCTTGGGTCATATCTTCTAATATATCTTTTAAAGAACTGCTTCCATCATCTGTACTAACCCAATTCTTTTCGCGGGAATAATCTGTTCCTAAAATGATAACTTCTTCAATTTCTTCTTTATGTTT
>JBNJFD010000106.1:0-2962 GCA_051746525.1 Bacillota bacterium
AAAGCATTATCATCACTAGTAATTATTAAGTCCGGCGGCGAATTTTCATACTTTTGTTGATAAATCGACCTTAACTGCTGCGCCATCACTTGATAATCAAATCTTTTAGTATCCATATATTCAATATATAATTCATAATTAGATAGATTTTCTTTTAAGGTTTCTTTAATTCCTTGGTCAATATCCCGCGTCCACTGCAGACTCTGATGATAAGAATGTAATACTAAAATATTTTTTGCTGCTTCACTATCATCAACCGCAGCAACTACATTACTAACAGCAATGATTATAATAAATAAAAACAAACCTATACTCATTAGTTTGCGCTTCATTTAAAAGCACCTCTTTTCAAATTATCTCTATTGTTTTATTTTCTATATAATCTTTTAATATCCTTTGTAATCATTGCAAAATTTAAATAAAAATGTCGATTTGAATCAAAAGAGAGCTAATCTGTCACCAGATTAGCTCTCAGGCTTAATTAGTCCAACTAAAGACTTTAGATAAAAAATTATCTAATTCAGCTGTGCCAGGTTGGTCAATGATTGACACTGGACCATGTTCAACAATTTCCCCCTGCTGAATGAATACAATATAATCTGCAACTTCTTTGACAAACCCAATCTCATGAGTTACAATAATAAAATCTTTTTGTTCTTTTTTTAATTCTAAAATGGTTTCTAAAACATCATAAGTTAAAATTGGATCTAAAGAGTTAGTAGGCTCATCAAATAATAATACTTCTGGATCAATAGCTAAAGCCCTGATAATAGCAACTCGTTGTGATTGACCTCCACTTAACTGTTGTGGTTTTTGATTAAGATGTTTTTCTAAACCAAATTTTTTTAGTAAAGTTACTGCTTTTTCTTCAGCTTTTTGAGCACTATATTGATGAACTTTTTCTAAAATAATAGTTATATTTTCTAATACAGTCAAATGCAAAAACAAATGATGAGATTGAAATACAAAACCGCATTTTTTATGCAGTTTTTCTTTTTCAGCCCCCACATCAATATCATTTAAATAAATCTGCCCCTGCTTAATATTTTCAAAACCTGCTATCATTCTCAGCAAAGTTGACTTCCCGCCACCACTAGGGCCAATCACTCCAATAATATGATGGTCTTCGATTTCTAAATCTAAATTATCTAACACTAAGTTATCTCCAAAACTTTTATCTAAACCTTTTAATTCTAACTTCATTCTACCACCTGCAGTTTCTGTTCCATATATTTAATTGCTAATGAAATTGGAATTGTAATAATTAAATAACCTAAAGCTAAAACTAAATACCCCTCAATATATGCAAAAGTATTGGAATTAACTCCCATTACAGTATTAAAAAATTCATTTACTGCCATATATGATAATAAAGCTGTACTTTTAACTAATAATGCTAACTGCCCTGTTAAAGGCGGTAAAATGTTTTTCAAAATTTGCGGCAGAATAATATAACGGTAGGTCTGATATTTACTAAATCCAAACACTTCTGCTGCTTTCCACTGCCCATCTGGAATACTCTCAATTCCACCTCGATAAATTTCTGAGATATAAGCAGAATTATAACAGGTTAAAATAATAACTGCTGCTATGAATTTATCATTAATATAAAAAGCTCTTCCCACTATATAGTACAAAATAACAACTAGTACTAATAGTGGAGAACCAAACATGACCTCATTAAATATTTTGCTAATATATCTCAGCGTCTTTATTTTAGATTTTTTCATAAAAAATAGTATTAGACCGAAAATCAAACTGAAAAATAAGGAAACTACACTTAACACTACAGTTGCAACCCAGCCTTCAACTATCGTTCCTAAATAACTATTTAAGCTAAACCATTCATAGGTATAATTAAATCTAAAACCAATGAATAAAAATAAAGCAAAATAAAACAAAAAAGATAATAGAGCACTTATTGGATTGAATTCTTTATCCACGACTGAACCTCCCTAGTAAACAACATCTACTTTAATATCTATAGTTTTTAGCTAAGAGCTCTTTATAATTTTAGAAGAAAAAATCTAACCCGTACTTGTTGAATTCTTCTATCTTATTCTGTAGATGTTCTTCTCGAATCCGATCATAAGTTCCATCTTCTTTAGCTGTTTTAATAAACTCATTTATTTTTTCTTTTAATTCCGGTTGCCCTTTTCTCATAGCAATGCCCCAACCTTTAGTATTAGGTAACGGCTCTAAAATAGCACGCGTACTATCGGGATAATTATTGTGATGCCGAATAATTGATAGTGGATCATAAATAAAGACATCACCTTTACCCTGGGCTACTTCTAATACTGCAGTAGCTTCTTCCTCTACATTTTTAATATTAGCTTGAGGTGCATTAGATTTGGCCCATAAAGCTCCGATGGTTCCTGTTTTGGAAACAATTGTAACCTCAGAATCATTTAAATCTTGATGTGACTGTACTTTAGAATCCTGATGCACTAACATCATTAACTGACTTGTAGTATAAGGATTAGAAAAAGCAACCTTTTTAGCGCGTGCTGGTGTAATAGTCATGGAAGAAATAATTAAATCAATCTCTTTACTCATTAATGATGGAATCAAACTCGGATAAGGAGTATCAACTATTTCAACTTCCTTTCCTAAGTAATCACCAAGAGCTTTTGCTAAATCAACACTAGCACCTTGAGGGTCCCCATTTTCATCTTTAGTTTCAAAAGGTGGATACTTTAATTCCATTCCTACTCTAATTACCTCTTTATCTAACACATTTTGTTCAGGCTGTGAGCAAGCACTAACTGCTACTACTAAAATTAACATCAGTACAATAATTATCTTCTTCATTGTAATCCCCTCCACATTTATAATTTTCTTCTCACTTTTCTCTTCTTGTTCCACATTTATTAGATAATTCCTAGCTCGTACTCTTATCACTTATCACTACTTCACTTTCTCTCGTCACTCTTCACTGCTTTTTCTCTTCACTGCTTTT
>JBNJFD010000106.1:3062-6902 GCA_051746525.1 Bacillota bacterium
CTCTTCACTGCTTTTACTCTTCACTAATTCTTGATATCTTTTTACAATATAATCAGCTTTGTCCTTAATTAGATTAAATCCAAACATCTCAATATTTTCAGGAGCAAAATTAGAAACAGAATTAACATCAATAATATAAAAATCATCTTCACTTTCAATAATATCTAAGCTCCCAAGCTCCATATTTAGCTTGTCCAAAACTGCTATAGAGGTATCAATAATTTCTAAAGCACAATCTGGATAATTATCATATTCAGAACCTAATTGATAAGCTGATAAACCACCCTCGACTACATAACGCTTTAAAGTAGAGTGATGTTCTCCCCCAATTATTTCTATTCTAGTTATATACCCTTCAGTAGTTGGAACATACTCTTGAATAATAAAATCAAAGTTACATTCTTGAACTTCACTTAGTGCAGATTTCAATTCTAACTCACTTTCTAAAATGTGGGTGTGTCTGCTTCGTCCCCCACAATCCGGTTTTAAAACACAGGGATAGTTCAACTTTTTATAATCAGGTTCCTCACAGCTATGAAAGTATTCATAAATTTCTGGAACTGAAAACCCTAAATCAGCTAATTTATTAGTAGTTCTATATTTACTAATTTCATAAAAATGTGCCTCATAAGAATTGATTACTTCTATATCCCTTGCTTTTGCTGCATCTAAAATATCTTCTACCACTTCTAAAGACTTTTGATGCCCTCTAAACTGAGCACTAGCAAACACTCTATTAACTATTAAATCATACTCTAAAATCTTGTCAATATCAACTTCAGTTTCCAAATCAATTAATTCAACTTGAATTTCCTGTTGAGCAATATACTTTCTTAAAGCAGTACTCGACCATTCATGTGACTCATATAAAATCCCAATTGACATTTGACCCACTCCTGTTTTCTAAAAGATAGCATTAAGTTTAAATCAACTATACTAATTGAGATGGATTACTATTAGCATGTTTTGATTATACTTCTTTGATAAGATATTGTCAAGAAACAGCAATTTTGACAAATGAAATCTCCATCACAGTCAAGAACTGAAATGGAGATGGTTATCATTAAAAGTTCCCAAACAAATTTTTTCCTCCACAATAGCTACCCCCCAGTTAAAATTTAGTGGTCAGACTTAGGTTAATCTCATGTGTATTAAAATCATGGTCATAATAACGGTAAATTTCTCCGTCTAAACTCAAGTCATAATCAAGCAAGTCATAGATTCGATAGTTATATCCTAAATTCAAACTGCTTTGAGCATTTACTTGATAATTAAAGTTCAAATCTAAATCATGCAGCAATCCTTCAGTAAATATCGGCGAATTACTTCCCACCTCGAAATCTATATCATGATATTCTAAATTATACTGACCATTAAAACCCCAGTTTTTATCTATTTCATAGTCTCCATCAAATCCGACAATAAAAATATTTTCTGTAATTTGATTACCAAAATTAGGGTTGTGATTATGATATTCATTATTTTCTTGTTCCCAAACATAACGACCACTAATATTAAAATTATAGTCTCTAGCAATTAAAACTTTATATTTACCATACAGATGAATCGTATCTAGAGTTTTATCTTTATATCCGGGACTATAATTCGTATTTCGATCTTCATTTTCTGTTGCTTCTTCTGCCGGATCAACTACAATTGAAAGATTAGTATCATTAGTAGTCACTTCACGAGTATAAAAAGCCCGAGAATAAAAACGACCTGTTTCGCTAATAACCCCTATTTCATAAGTCTTAATCTGATTATCTTCTAAATCAGCAGCTACTCCCAGATTTTGTACATAAGGATAGGTCTGCAAATAAGAATTAGTCCGCATAAAATCACTATACTCAAACTCTACCCTAGATTTCCATTTAGGAGGCAGCCTATAATCAACTTTTAACTTATAGCCTTGATTATAATCATCTTCCCTAAACTCATATTCTTCTTCATATTTTGTAGTTCGAATAGGAGCATATAACTCATTAACATCCTGATAACTAAATTCTGTTTTTAACTTAGGATTAACCTCAGCAGCAAAATTTAATACAATTAAATCCCCATAAAATCGTTCAGTATAATTATCATCATCTTGAGCTGAACGAGCTAAATCTGCATCAATAGCCAACCAGTCTTCTGGCTTATAATCTACTCTCAAACTATAATTATTCTGCGCCTGAATCTCATTAATATCTGTCTCTTCAGGAGTAGTTCTTAGAAGAGTCCCCCCAAAAGTTAAATTTTCTTTAACCAAAAAATTAGTGTCTAAACCGTAAACATTTATATCTGAAGTAAAATCTTCTATATCTTCTTCAACTCTTAAATATAAAGGGTTCAATTCTAAATCATCATATTTTATTTTAGCTACTACTCCTGCGGCAGCTTCCGCATTACTACAATCTTCTGAATCACTATTACTAAAGATATATTTATTAAGTTCAGGCTTAACTGCTGTTCCTACTTTTAAATTCAAAGTGTCTCGCCAGGTTAAATCAATTATAGAATTAGTTAATTTATCAGCATTGGTATCACTATCTAAAATACCTAATTCTGTCTTGATCTCTCCCCACGACAATTGATAATTAAAATAACCTATTAAGCACTGCTCAAATTCTGATTCATAAACCTCACTACCATATTTAGAAAAAACATCTTCAATATATTTACCATCACTACTATTCACATTTACATTATGCACTTTATATTCAATTTTGCCTGTAAACTGATTATCAGCCTCAACTTTCATAGTAATACTAAATAAGATAAGTACTAGTAAAAAACTAACTTTTTTCATCATATTTTTGGCAGTTAAATTTGATCTCAACTTTTTTAAACGGTTGTATAACTTGCCTTCCTCCTCTCTTTTTCATTTAAAATATATTACCCTATTTTATTATTTCTTCACTCATACTAAATAACCTTGCTTGTTTACAAATAATAATTATTGTGAAAAAGATAATTAATTAAGTTAGTTAAAATAGTAATTATAATATGTTATAATCTGTTTTAAGATAAAAAGAATTTATACAGGTTATTATTTTTGGGTACAGGATTTTAATATTTTGAATTTAATTATCTATTACTTTGGAGGTGTAAGACCTGATTATAAGTATTACTTCCCTTTATATTTTATAATCAGGGGTTATTATGGATTTAAAAACTAAACTCAGTATTTTATCTGATGCTGCTAAATATGATGCTTCCTGTTCTTCTAGTGGGAGTAGTAGGTCGAATAAATCCAATGGTGTAGGTAACGCAGCCCGTAGTGGAATTTGTCATAGTTGGTCTGAAGATGGTCGTTGCATTTCACTTTTAAAGATACTTTATACTAACAAATGCATTTATGACTGCGCTTATTGTATCAATCGAGCTTCTAATGAACGACAGAGAACTTCTTTTACTCCAGAGGAAGTTGTTAAGCTAACTATTAATTTTTATCGACGTAATTACATTGAAGGTTTGTTCTTAAGCTCTGCAGTAGAAAAGAACCCTGATTATACTATGGAGCAATTACTTGCCACAGTTCAAAAGTTAAGAGAAGACCATAAATTTAACGGCTATATCCATTTAAAAGCAATCCCAGGAGCAGATTCTAAACTAATTCAGAAGGCAGGTACTTATGCTGACCGGATGAGTGTTAATATTGAACTTCCTTCTAATGAAGGACTACAGAAGTTAGCTCCAGCAAAGAAAAAAGAAGATATTCTAAAACCAATGAATATGATTGGATCTAAAATTGTGGAATATAAAGAAGATCGAAAGAAATATAAAAACACTCCACAATTTGTACCAGCAGGTCAAAGTACGCAATTAATTATTGGCGCTACCCCTGAACCTGATTAT
>JBNJFD010000107.1:0-6888 GCA_051746525.1 Bacillota bacterium
ATGCATAGTTAAAAAACAATATAGGGAGGTAATAACAATGCCATTAGTTAACATGACAGAGATGCTAAATAAGGCATTAGAAGAAGATTACGCAGTAGGACAGTTTAACATTAATAATTTAGAGTGGACACAGGCTATATTAGAAGCTTGTGAAGAAGAAAATTCCCCAGTGATTTTAGGTGTTTCTGAGGGTGCTACTAGTTACATGGGTGGTTATAACACTGTAATGAATATTGTGAATGGTTTATTAGAAGATATGGAGATTACTATTCCAGTAGCCGTTCATTTAGATCATGGTTCTAGTTTTGAAGCTTGTAAGCAGGCTATTGATGCTGGTTATACTTCAGTAATGATTGATGCTTCTAGTGAACCCTTCGAAGATAATGTGAGCGTTACTAAAAAAGTTGTAGATTATGCTAAAAAACATAATGTATCAGTTGAAGCTGAATTAGGAAGCATAGGAGGATCAGAAGAGGATAGAACTGACGATATTAAATATGCTGATCCACAAGAGTGTAAAGAGTTAGTTGAAAAAACAGATATTGATGCTTTAGCACCTGCTTTAGGGTCTGTACATGGACCTTATCAAGGAGAACCTGATTTAGGATTTGAAGAAATGGAAGAAATCACAGCAGCTACAGGTTTGCCGTTAGTTTTACATGGAGGAACTGGAATTCCAACTAAAGATATTAAGAAGGCAATTAATCGGGGAACTTCTAAAATAAATGTGAATACTAATTTCCAGCAGGCTTGGACAGAAATTGTTCGAAAAGTACTTGCTGAAGACGAAGAAGTTTATGATCCAAGAAAGATTATTGGCCCAGGTAAAAAAGGAATTGTTGAAACTGCTAAACGAAAAATTGAAGTTTTTGGAAGTGCCAACAAAGCTTAATTTAAATTTAGAGTAAGAAAAAGGGGCAGAATTTATTTTCTGTTCCTTTTTTCTTTGTAAATAACCTAACAGGAGGAGTAATAGATAATGCAAAGAGAATTAGCAATTGAATTTGTTAGAGTAACTGAAGCAGCAGCAATTGCTTCTGCTAGATGGATGGGACGAGGAGATAAAGAATCAGCTGACCAAGCTGCTGTTGACTCTATGCGGGGGATGCTTGATACTGTCGATATTGATGGTGAAGTTGTAATTGGTGAAGGAGAAATTGATGAAGCACCAATGTTGTACATTGGAGAAAAAATAGGGACTAGAGATGGAGAAGTTCCTGAAGTTGATATTGCAGTAGATCCTTTAGAAGGGACTACTATTATTGCAGAAGGTCGTAATAATGCTTTATCAGTATTGGCTGTAGCAGAACGAGGTTGTTTTTTACATGCACCGGATATGTATATGGATAAAATTGCTGTTGGCCCTGAGGCTAAAGGCAGTATTGATATTGAAAAAACACCGCAGGAAAATGTAAAAAATGTTGCTCAAGCTTTAGATAAAGAAGTTAAAGAAATAACAGTTTTTATTTTAGATAAACCGAGACATAGAACAGAAGGCGGTTTAGTAGACCAAGTTAGAGAAGTAGGAGCAAAGATAAAATTAATTAGTGATGGAGATGTAGCAGGGGCTTTGGCTACTGGCTTAGAAAATACAGGTGTTGATTTATTGATGGGAATTGGCGGTGCTCCTGAAGGAGTTTTAGCTGCTGCTGGCTTAAAATGTTTAGGAGGAGAAGTGCAGGCTCGATTAGTTCCTAAAACTGAAGCCGAAATTGAACGTGCTAAAAAAATGGGAATTGAAGATATTGAAGCTCCGTTGAAGATGGAAGATTTGGCTGCAGGAGATAATATTATTTTTTCTGCTACTGGAGTTACTAATGGAGAGATGTTAAAAGGAGCTCGATTTGAAGGAGGAACAGTTGAAACACATTCTTTGGTAATGCGTTCTAAAACAGGTACATTAAGATTTGTAAAAGCCGTCCATAAATTAGATCAAAAACCACTGCCTGAAATTAAAAATGATTTAAAATAAGGGATATCTAAGATATAATAATAATATAATAACCTAACAGGAGGAACAAAAATTGCTAAATTTATGGTTAATCTTCTTATTTTCAGCATTAGCAATTATAATTTCTGGGACTAAATTATCAGAATATGGAGATGTAATTGCAGTTAAGACTGGAATTGGTGAAGCCTTGGTAGGAGGAATATTAATTGCTGCTGCTACTTCACTTCCGGAATTAATTACTAGTTCTAGTTCAGCAATGTTAGACGCACCTAATATTGCAATTGGAAACTTATTTGGGAGTAATACTTTTAATTTAATGATTTTAGCTGCTGCTGATTTATTCCATGGACCAGGGCCCTTCTTGTTAAAAGTTCATACTCGCCATATTTTATCTTCACTATTAGGGATTTTATTATCAGGATTAGCATTGTTTTTTATGTTAGCCAATCACCTAACTACTCTTGAATTTAGGATTTTTAATGTTGGATTAGGTTCTATAATTATATTTATTAGTTATGTATTCGGTGCGCGATTGACTTATTATTATGATAAAAAAAATAATATTGATGAGCAAGAAGAAGAGATTCTTGATTCAGGGATTTCAACGCAGCAGGCAATTATTAAATTTTTAATAGCTGCTTTTGTAATTGTCGTAGCAGGAGTAGCGTTATCTTATTCTGGAGACAAAATTGCTACTAGAACAGCATTGAACCAAACTTTCATGGGGACTATTTTAGTTGCTGCAGCGACATCTTTACCTGAAGTAGTAGCTGCTATAGGAGCTATCAGAATCAATGCTTATGATATGGCAGTAGGGAATGTATTTGGGAGCAATATTTTTAACATGACTATTATTTTAGTTGCAGATTTAGCTTATGTAGGAGATCCGATTTTAAGTTCAGTATCTTTGGCCCATGGATTAACTGCCTTGCTGGGATTGATTTTAGCTAGTATTGCTACTATTGGCTTGTTTTATCGTTCAGAAAAAACATTTTTAAGTATTGGTTGGGATGCTATTTCTATTATTTTAATTTATTTCTTTGGAGCTTATTTATTGTTCCATATTGGAATTAAATTTTAAGGAGTTATGGAACAGCTTATAAAATTGTGATTTAATTTTAAGGAGGAAAATTGATGAATATTGCAGAACTAGAAAAGAAGACAATTACAGAATTGCATGATTTAGCGAAAGATTTTGACATTAAAGGTTACAGCAGACTTAAGAAAAAGGAATTGATTTTTGAACTTTTAAAAGCAGAAACAGAACAAGGAGGTTTAATTTTTGGGGAGGGGGTATTAGAGATACTGCCTGATGGTTATGGCTTTTTAAGGCCGTCAAAATATGTACCTAGTGCTGATGATATTTATATTTCTGCTTCTCAGATTAGACGTTTTGATTTAAGAAATGGAGATGTAGTATCAGGTCAGGTGCGGCAGCCTAAAGACAATGAGCAGTATTTTGCTTTATTAAGAATTGAAGCTGTCAATTATCAAGACCCTGAATTAGCACAAGAAAGACCTCATTTTGAAGATCTTACCCCGCTGTATCCGCAGGAGAAGATTACTTTAGAGCATGACCCTTCTGAAATTTCTAGCAGACTAATTGATTTAGTAGCACCAATTGGGAAAGGGCAGCGAGGATTAATTGTAGCACCTCCTAAAGCAGGTAAAACTGTTTTGCTGAAAAAGATTGCTAATAGCATTAGTGCTAATTTGTCGGAAGCTAAATTGATGATTTTACTAATTGATGAACGACCTGAAGAAGTAACAGATATGCAGCGTTCAGTAGATGCTGAGGTGGTTAGTTCTACTTTTGATGAGCCGCCGCAGAATCATATTAATGTCTCTGAATTAGTATTAGAGAAAGCAAAGCGATTAGTAGAACAGAAACAAGATGTAGTAATTTTATTAGATAGTATTACTCGCTTGGCTAGAGCTTATAATGTCAATATTCCATCAAGTGGACGAACTCTGTCAGGTGGATTAGACCCGACTGCTTTACATAAGCCCAAGAGATTTTTTGGTGCAGCCCGGAATGTAGAAGAAGGTGGGAGTTTAACAATTTTAGCTACTTCTTTAGTCCAAACTGGTAGTAGAATGGATGATGTAATCTATGAAGAGTTCAAAGGAACAGGGAATATGGAATTACATTTAAGTCGTAAGTTAGCTCAGAAACGATTATTTCCAGCTATTGATGTTAATTTATCTGGGACTAGAAAAGAAGAATTATTATTATCTGAAGAAGAATTAGATACAATGTGGCAGTTAAGAAAGGATATGGGAGATTCCTCTGCAGTTAAAATTATTGATTCCTTTATTAAGCAGTTAAAAGCTACTACAAGTAATGATGAGTTATTAGAATCACTGCAGAAATTTTTGAACAACTAAGATTAGAAGTTGCAAAACTGATATAATTATGTTATACTTGAACGGGTAAAGTTGAGTGGATTGCGATAGATTGTAATTAAAAACTTGAACTGTTTTTGAAATTAAATACTTAAGATGCTATAATGATAATATCGTTAAAAAAATATGATAATGAATATAGCATATAAGGAAGAAAAAAGAAAGAGGTGAATTAAGATGAAAAAGGACATTCATCCTGATTATGAAAATGCTAAAGTAACTTGTGCTTGTGGAGCAGAATATGAGACAAAGACAACAACAGGAGATCTTAGAGTAGAGATTTGCTCTAATTGTCATCCTTTTTATACTGGAGCTAATCAAAATAAGGGTGCTCGTGGTGGTCGAATTGAAAGATTTAAGGAAAAATATGGGCTTGAATAACGGAGTAGCAGGGCATTTGCTCTGCTATTTTTATATCTTAATTTAGGAGGGAAAAAGATGCCTCAAAAACAGTATGGAGGTCAAGCAGTAATTGAAGGAGTGATGATGAGAGGCGATAATGATGTTGCTGTAGCAGTCAGAAAAGAAGATGGAGAAATAACAATCAAGAAATTTTTGCTAGATTCTTGGACTAATAAATTTAAAATTTTAAAAGCTCCTTTTGTTAGAGGAGTAATTGCTTTGTTTCAATCTCTGATTTTAGGGATGAGAGCTTTAACTTTTTCAGCTAATCAATTTGCCGATGAAGAAGAAGAGTTAACTTGGTGGGAGTTAGTGACTAGTATTGGAACTGCCTTAGGATTGGCGATTTTGTTATTTGTAGTATTACCTGCTTCAGTAATTGAATTTATTAAAGCATATATTGATTCTAATGTTGTTTTAAATTTAATTGAGGGTTTAACTAAAGTCTCTGTACTCATAATTTATATACTATCTATTTCTAGAATGCAGGATATTAAGCGGGTTTTTCAATACCATGGGGCGGAACACAAGGTGATTAATAATTATGAATCTGATTTAGAACTTAAAGTAGAGAATGCCAAACAATTTTCTACTTTTCATCCTCGCTGTGGTACAAACTTTTTATTAATAGTTATGATTGTAAGCATTTTATTGTTTTCTTTTTTTGGGAGACCTGATTTAATTAATCGGATTTTAATTCATATTGCTTTACTACCGATAGTAGCAGGTGTTTCTTATGAGTTAATTAAAAAAGCAGGTCAAAAAGATGCTCCGAAAGTATTTAAATGGGCAGCGGTACCAGGTCTTTATCTACAGCGTTTAACTACAGCTGAACCTGATGATAGCCAATTAGAAGTAGCAATGACGTCTTTGAAATCTGTGTTAAAAGAAGAAGAAGGGAAAAGCAATTGATAATTGTACATTAATTCAGGGGGGATATTATGGAATTTAAGATAGAAAACTGGATTGATAAGTTAGATAATGTAGTAGATCGTTATAAAGAAATTGAAAAACTGCTTAGCGATCCAGAAGTGATTAATGACCAAGAGCGATTCCAAAAGTTATCTAAAGAATATTCAGAGTTGAAAAAAGTTGTAAAGAAGTATGAAAAGTATCAAGAACTAATGACTAATAAGCAGGAAGCTGAAGAAATTTTAGAAATAGCAGAAGATGAAGAAATGATAGAATTGGCTCGGATGCAGTTAGAAGAGGTGAATCCAAAGCTAGAAAGAATCTCTGAAACTTTACCTTTAATGCTGATTCCAAAAGATCCAAATGATAAAAAGAATGTTGTAGTAGAAATCAGAGGTAGTGCTGGTGGAGATGAAGCTAATATTTTTGCTGGAGATTTATATCGAATGTACACTCGTTATGCTGAGAAAAAGGGCTGGGATGTAGAAATTATGAGTTCTAGTGAATCAGAAATGGGTGGCTATAAAGAGATTATTTTTGTAATTGAAGGTCGAGGAGCTTATAGTTATTTGAAGTATGAAAGTGGAGTGCATCGGGTCCAGAGAGTTCCTAGTACTGAGTCTAGTGGTAGAATCCATACTTCTACTTCTACAGTAGCAGTATTACCAGAAGCTGAAGATGTGGATATTGATATTAATAAAAATGATTTAAAAATAGATACCTATCGTTCTAGTGGCCCAGGAGGGCAGAGTGTTAATACTACGGATTCAGCAGTAAGAATTACTCATGAACCTACAGGAGTAACTGTCTCTTGTCAGGATGAAAAGTCACAACATAAGAATAAAGATAAAGCAATGCGAATTTTAAGAGCTCGCATTCAAGAAAAGAAAGAGCAGGAAAAACAAGAAGAATTATCAGAGCAGCGTAAAAGCCAAATTGGTAGTGGGGGTCGTAGTGAAAGAATTAGAACTTATAATTTCCCTCAAGGACGGATTACTGACCACCGAATTAATTTAACTACGCACCAATTAGAAGCAATTTTAGATGGAGAATTAGATGAATTAATAGAAGCTTTAGTTACAGCAGATCAAGTAGAAAAATTAAAGCAGGTGGAATAAAGTGGCTGCTTTGAACATTAAAGATATTTTGGACAAAACTGTTGATTATTTTGAAAAATATAATATTGACCAACCTAGGCTAGATGCTGAAGTTTTATT
>JBNJFD010000108.1:0-6879 GCA_051746525.1 Bacillota bacterium
CACTAATAATGCTTAATACTGCATCCTTGATTAAAAATATTCCTGTAGCAATTAAAATTAATCCTAAAATTTTGGTAGCAATCGACTCTGCTTTCCCATGCCCATAGGGATGGTCTTTATCAGGGGGCGTTTTAGAAATTTTAATACTCATTAAAATAATTACTGTAGAGAACACATCTGAAACAGAATGAAAACCATCTGCTACTAGAGCTTTACTAGCAAAAGAAAAACCAACAATAACTTTAACAATTGCTAATAAAATATTAACTAGCAGACTTATAACACTAACTTTTTTACCCATTTTATATCTTTCTGACATTATTTACACCTTCTTCAGAAAAAATATCTTAATCAGCCCAACACTAAATCATTATAACTTATTTAAAGATTTTTTTCAATTTGTTAAATAAAACTTTTTAAAAAGTTTGGCTATCGCAAATATATATGATAAATTAAAAGTATGATATAGTTATATGAGCTAGATAAATCAGTAATTAGTAAGCAGTAACTAGTAACAAGAGGAATAAAGCAATAAAAGCCAATCAATTCAAACACAAAATAAGCATAAACTTTAATTAGGAGGTTTTTTAATGAGTAAGCAAGAACTAATAAAAAATTTAAAAAAAATTAAAAATCTTGATTTAGTTCGAGAGCAACCCCTGAGCGATTATACATCTTTTGAAGTTGGAGGTCCTGCTGATATATTTTTAATTCCTACTACAATTCCAGCAGCTCAACAAGCTTTTAAAATTATTAATGAAGCAGAACTACCTGTTCTTATTTTAGGTGCTGGAAGTAATTTAGTTATTTCTGATCAAGGTTTTGCAGGAGCAGTTATTTATACCGAACAGTTAGATCAAATTAAAATTATAGATACTACTATTATTGCTCAAACAGGAGTTTCTTTAGCTGAACTATCTGATACAGCATTAGAACATAATCTAACAGGTTTTGAATTTGCTAGTGGTATCCCCGGAAGTTTAGGCGGCGGTCTTTATATGAATGCTGGTGCTTATGGTGGTGAATTAAAGGATGTGATTTCTGAAATTACAGTTATTAACTCTCAAGGTCAACAACAAGTTCTTGATAAATCCAAAATCAACCTAGGTTACCGGCAGAGTATTTTACAGGAGAAATCTTATCTTGCTGTAGAAGTAGAACTAGAATTAGAACGCGGTTCAAAATCTGAAATCAAAGCTAAAATTGAAGATTTAACAGACAAAAGATGGACTAAACAGCCCATGGAAATGCCTAGTGCTGGAAGTATGTTCAAAAGACCAGCTAATCACTATGCTAGCGCTTTAATTGATCAAGCAGGATTAAAAGGTACTCGAGTAGGTGATGCTCAAGTTTCTACTAAACATGCTGGTTTTGTAGTTAATTTAGGTTCTGCTACAGCTCAGGATATTAAAGAATTAGTGGAGTTAGTACAAGAAAAAATATATAAAGAATACGAAGTTGAATTAGAGACTGAACCTCGTTTTATCGGAGAATTCAAATGATTTTTTTCTAGTTCCTTTTAAAAACATATTTTTTTAATACAAAGTATATCAATTGACAATGGTGTGAGATTACTCTCTATCTTATCCATTGTCAATTGATATTTTTGCTCGGCATTTCAATTATCTGAACCTTAACTACCCTCCATCTACCATCCGCTTTTCTGATTAATAATTTTAGTGCTGAACCAATTTTTTCTTGACTAATTATATTATTCAATTCCTTCATTGTAGTTACTTCTTGATGATTAGCTTCAATAATCACATCACCTTTTTCCAAGCCCACTTGCTCAGCAGGACTATCTATAATAACTCTAAAGATCATAACTCCTTCTTTAAGTGGCAGTTGATAATACTCTGTTATCTCTGAAGTTAATTCAGTCCCATAAATCCCAATCCAAGGACGTTTAACAACACCTTCTTTAATTAGCTTTGCTGCTATCTTTTTCACTTTATTAATGGGAATTGAAAAGCCCATCCCTTGAGTATAATCAATATTAATTCCAATGATTTCCCCTTGGCTATTTAGCAAAGGTCCCCCTCGATTTCCCGGGTTAATTGAAGCATCTGTTTGAATCAGTCCTTCTATTAAATTAGAATCTTTATACTGTGTATCTTTTTCAATCTGTCGATTAGTAGCGCTTATCACTCCAGAAGTAATAGTATTTTGAAATTCTAAATTATAAGGGCTCCCAATAGCAATAGCTAATTGCCCAATTCTAATATTTTTCGAATCACCTACATCTGCTACTGGTAAATCCTGCGCTTTTATTTTAACTACTGCTAATCCAGTTTGCTGGTCAGTGCCAATTAATTGTGCTTCAAATTGCTGCTTATCTGCTAATTCAACTGTGATTATTTCCTCCCCTTGAACTACTTGATTACTGGTTACAATATAGCCCTGAGAAGAAATAATAATCCCCGAAGCTAACTCATCATTTTGTTGAATTGTTACTACAGCAGGGCCAATTTTTTTCACAGCTCGCTTAACTGCATCTTCTTTAGACAAAACAACTTTATTTAAGTTGTTTTCACTAGTAAAGTCTGGGAGATTATTTTTTGAATTTTCTGCAGCAGCAGTATGATTTATTACTACTACTAACATAACTAATAGTACAATCAAATATTTTTTCTGCAAATCTTTGCTTATCCTCATTTAGTTAAAGAGCTCCTTTCGACAATTATATTTATCAAGTACAACTGCTTATTGACTATACTTAATTATACCTTAGTTATACTAGATTATCAATTTGTCAGCTATTATTTGCGCCAAAAGCTGGATAACAAAAATACTAATACTGTGTATATCTCTAAACGCCCTAGAATCATACAAAAACTAAGTAATAATTTAGCTGCCACTGGCAAAGGAACATAAGTATTTAAGGGACCAATCAGCCCTAATCCTGGGCCAATATTCCCTAAAGTAGCTGCTACAGCAGAAATCGAACTAATCAAATCAATACCAAAAGAAGTTAAAACAACAGTAGAAATAACAAATACAATAATATAAAGAAAGAAAAAGCCTAAAATACTTGTAGAAACTTCTTCTGAAATAGCTCGATTTCCTATTTTCAAAGAAGTTACAGCCCGCGGTCGAATTAATTTATATAATTCTTGAAAACCTTTTTTCATTAAAGCATAAATTCTAATCACTTTAATTCCGCCAGCAGTAGAGCCAGCACAACCGCCAATAAACATTAAAATCAATAGTATCCCCCGCGAAAAAGGCGGCCAAATATCATAATCCACTGTAGCGAATCCTGCAGTACTAATTATAGATGTTACTTGAAATGCTGCATATTTGAATGATTCTAATAAACCCTGATAAACTTGGAAGCGCAAATTAATAGTAATTAAGATAATAGCTGAGCTGACAATTAAAGTATAGAAGCGGAATTCTTGATTTTTAAACAGGGCTTTGCAGTTGCCTTTTAAAACTTGATAGTGCAAAGTCAAATTAACTCCTGCTAAAAACATAAACAAGGCCATCACCACATCAATCATTAAGTTGTCATAGGCTTTCACACTTAAAGTCCGTGAAGAAAAACCACCTGTTGAAACTGTACCAAAGGAATGAATAACTGCATCAAACATAGGCATACCGTGCAGGCATAAAACTACTATTTGTACTACAGTTAAAATCAAATATACTACCCATAATGTTTTAGCAGTCTCTTTAATTCGGGGCTTAAGCCGCTCATGAATTGGCCCTGGTACTTCAGCCTTAAATAACTGCATTGAACCTGCTAATTCAGGTAAAATAACAATTGACATTACAATAATCCCCATTCCTCCTAACCAATGCATCAAACTACGCCACATTAAAATGGTATGAGATAAACTTTCTAAAGACATAATTACTGTTGCTCCTGTAGTAGTAAAACCGCTAACACTCTCGAAAAAAGCATCAACAAAATTATCAAATACCCCTGCTAACATAAAGGGAATTGCTCCAAAAATAGAAATTAAAAACCAACCTAAAGTCACTATTGCAAAACCTTCTCGATGGCGCAAGTTTTCTTCCCCGGTTGCTAAAATTCTTAATACTTGTCCGACAACAATTGTAAACCCCATTGCTACAATAAAAGCTATCCCATCAACATCACGATAATAAAGGGCAGTTAAAATTGGAACTAACATACTAACACCAATAAATATTAATAGCGTCCCTAAAAAACTAAAAACTACTTTCAACCTCATTTTGCAACCTCCTACTAAAATTCAATTAATTAAAGCAATTTACTACCTCTTCTCGAGCTAAATTACTAAATATTAATATTTCATCTTGAGGTAATAACTGCTGCTCAAGATGGGGAATAATCACTTCTTCGCCCCGCCAAATTAACACCACTAATAAATCAACTGGCAAATTTAAACTAGCAATACTTCGCCGCTGTCTACAATTAAATGTAATCTGTTGTGCTTTTATCTGACCACCAAAAACAGTATTAGTTGTTAATTGGCCCTGCTGCAAATAATCTAAAATTGTATCTATTGCTAATAAAGCAGGACAAATAATATACTCTACTGCTAAAAAATCATCTAAAGTACTATAAGAGATTTCATCTACTACAGCAATAGTAGTTTTAGCACCTAATTTTTGGGCCAAAGCAGCAACTAATAAGTTATGCTGTTGATCGCTAGTACCTGCAACAAAAAAATCAGTCTGCTCTATTCCTTCTTCTTTTAACAAATCTAAATCAAATGCCGAAGACTCTAAAACTAATATATCATCTAATTTCTCTGCAAGTTCTTCCCCTTTGACTCTTGATTCTTCAATCATGGTTACTACAGCTCCTGTAGCAAAGAATTGTGCTAACTGCTGTCCAATTTTACCTGCTCCTGCTAAAATCAACTTATCTTTTTTATTTGTTGCCAGCATCCAATTTGCAATCTTATTTGTTAGCCCTTTTCTAGAAATAACAAATAATAAATCTCTAGGATATATTTTTTCTACAGTATTAGGCAGCAGCGCTCTACCTTTACGTAATACAGCAATTAATAATACATCCTGCCCTAAATCTAATTGTTCTATTTCGCGATAAGCTAAAGGGTTTTGATGGTCAACTTTAATTTGATTAACCTGGATTTTAGCACCTAATAGCTGTTTTAATTCTAATTCGGTTCCTGAATTAACTAAACTCTTAATTTTTTTTACCGCCATAGCAAAAGGGTTCAGTACTAAATCTATATCCAGCTTATCTTCCTGCAGTTTTTTATCATATAAACTTTCATCAGTGATTTGAATAATTACTTCTTTTACTCCTAACTGCTTAGCATAAATTCCAGTTAGCAAATTATATTGATCATCACCTGTAACTGCAATTACTAACTTAGCTTTAGCTAAGTTAGTTTCTATTCTAGTTTGCATCTCTACTGCCGAGCCTTGAATTACCAAACAGTCAAGCCGCTCTTGAATTTGCTTACATAAACTATTATCTAATTCAATAATTATAATTTCTTGTCCTAATTGACTTAGTTTTTCAGCCAATTGAATACTAACTTCAGTTCCACCAACAATAATTGTCCTTCCCTGCTGTTGAACTAAGCTGCTGGTTATTTGTTTGATTTTATTCAAAACTTTAGCCATTTTACTCGCTCCTATCTTTAGTAACTACTACCAAATCTATGCAAATAAATAATTTTAAATCACAAAAAATAAAAAAAAGAGCAGAAAATTAAACTTTCTGCTCTTTAATAAATTACTTGTTTATGCACAACAAAAGCAAAACCCCTCGGGAAATCCGAGGAGCTAAAGTACTTAACTTAATTCAACTTTTTCTCCAGCAGTTAAAGTAATCTTTTCTTCATCATGCATGAATTCAACCTCAGTACCTTCTACTAACTTATAACTTACCTTCATATTATCTACTTCAACTTCAATCACTTGGCCCTTAAAAGTAATTCGAAATTTATAACTATCCCACTGCTCTGGCAAATAAGGATTGAAGCTTAATTCTCCATCATAAACTCTCATTCCAGCAAACCCATTAACTACTGACATCCAGGTTCCTGCCATAGCAGCAGTATGAATTCCATGTTGTGAATTATCATGATAATTATCTAAATCCATGCGGGCTGTTTCCATAAAGTAATTATAGGCAAGTTGGTGATAACCAATTTCAGCAGCTATAATACTATGAATGCAGCTAGACAAAGATGAATCATGAGTAGTCACTGCTTCATAATAATCAAAATTCCTTTTCTTTTCTGCCTGGCTAAATTGATCACCTAATAAAAACAGAGCTAAAACTAAATCAGCTTGTTTCAAAACTTGATAACGATAAATTACTAAAGGGTGATAATTTAATAATAAGGGATAATTATCTTGAGGAGTATTAGCAAAATCCCATACCTCTTTATCTAAAAAACTATCATCTTGTTTATGAATTTGCAATTCTTCATCATACGGAAGATACATTTTCTGAGCTGCTTCCTGCCACTGCTTTACTTCTTCTTGTTCTAGAGATAGCTTATCTTTTAATTCTTGATAGCGTTGAGGATAATTTTCCTGCAGCTGTTGCGCAGCCTGATAAGCATAATTTAAATTCAACTGAGCCATAGCATTAGTATAATAATTATTATTTACTAAGGCGGTATATTCATCAGGACCTGTAACTTCATTAATACAAAACTGATTGTCTTTACTAGAAATATAACACCCTAAATCTAACCAAAATCGAGCTGTTTCAAAAATGATTTCAGCTCCATAATCAGCTAAGAATTGATTATCCCCTGTTACTTCTACATATTGCTTTACCGCATAAGCTATATCAGCATTAATATGGTACTGAGCCGTACCTGCTGGGAAATAGGCAGAACATTCATCTCCGGCAATAGTACGCCAAGGATAAAGAGCTCCCTTCTGGTGTCCTAAGGT
>JBNJFD010000109.1:0-6823 GCA_051746525.1 Bacillota bacterium
CTGTATTCATCTTTAACTTCATACATTTTCCCTACTGCTTCTTCTACAAAATTTTTCACCATATTTTTATACTTTAATAACTCATTAAAAGTTCGCTGTTCTTTTAATCTATCACCCTGCTCATCAATCATTTTTAACAAATCATCTAATTTAGCCTTTATTTTTTCTCCATGTACTTTTTTCAATTCCTCTAAAAAAGATTTCTCTGCTTCTTTAATTTGGGCTGTATCTTTTGCTTTAGAAACTTCCTGATTTACTTTCTTTTGAGGCTTATTATCAATCTTTATTCGGGGCATATTATCAACCTCTCTTTTAAAATCTGTTTTATCTGCCCAAAGACTTCCTCTTGTTCTTTGCTTCCATCTACTACTTCTATTCTATCACTTTTCTGAGCTAATTTTAAATATCCTGTTCTAACCTGCTGGTGAAAGTCTATCTTCTCTGCCTCAATTCTATCTCCAGCAGCACTGCTTTTAGCAGTTGTTGCTTTAGCTCTGCGCAGAGAAATAGCAGGATCTAAGTCTAATAATAGAGTTAAATCCGGCTCTAAATTATCAGTAGCTATAGCATTTAACTTTTTAACTAATTCACCATCAAGTTCTCGAGCAAAACCTTGGTAAGCCCAAGTAGCATCAATATATCGATCACTAATTACTACTTTACCTGCTTTTAAATTAGGAATAATTATTTCTTGAACATGCTGCGCTCTATCAGCAAGATAGAGCATCAATTCTGCTTTAGGTACTAATTTATTATTAGCAGGATTTAATAATATTTTCCTGATTTTTTTGCCAATCTCTGTATCACCAGGCTCATAGGTTATTATAACTTCATATCCTAGCTCCTGCAAATAATTTTTTATTCGTTTTAATTGCGTTGATTTTCCTGATCCTTCGACGCCCTCTAAACTAACAAAATAGCCTTCCATAATTAATCCTCCACTTTTATTATCTTATTTTTATAATTCTAGATACTATCAAAAAAATCCTTTGTTTAAACAAAGTTACTTTAAATTAATAAAAAAAGACCCTCTTTCGAGGGCCAAATTCTACTTCAAATCTAATTTTCTACACTATAATTAGGAGATTCTTTAGTAATACTTACATCATGAGGATGACTTTCTTTTAATCCTGCATTGGTAATCCTTACTAACTCTCCTTCAGTTCTTAGCTGTTCTACACTTTCAGTGCCACAATATCCCATACCAGAACGAAGACCACCTACTAATTGATATAAAGTATCAGATAAATCTCCTTTATAAGCAACTCGTCCTTCAATTCCCTCTGGTACTAATTTATTCTTTTCTTCCTCTTCTTCCTGGAAGTAACGATCTTTACTTCCTTCCTTCATGGCACCTACAGAACCCATACCGCGGTATACTTTATAACTTCTTCCTTTATAAATAACTTTTTCACCTGGAGCCTCTTCTGTTCCAGCTAATAAGCTACCTAACATTACCGTACTAGCTCCTGCAGCAATAGCTTTAACTATATCGCCAGAATATTTAATACCGCCATCAGCAATTACTGGCACTCCATATTCATCTGCAGCCTGAGCACAATCATAAACAGCAGTTATCTGCGGTACTCCTACACCAGCTACTACTCTAGTAGTACAAATAGAACCAGGACCAACTCCAACCTTCACTGCATCAGCACCAGCCTCGATTAAAGCCTTTGTAGCTTCTCCTGTAGCAACATTACCAGCAATAATATCTAACTCAGGATATTTCCCTTTAACTTCTTCTACCATGTCGATAACCTTTTGTGAATGCCCGTGAGCCGTATCAATAATTAATACATCAACCTCAGAGTCTACTAAAGCAGCAATTCGCTCTCGAGTACCTGCTCCTACTCCTACAGCTGCTCCAACTAATAATCTACCGCGATCATCTTTAGCAGCATCCGGGTATTCCTCAGCTTTTTCAATGTCTTTAATAGTAATTAAGCCTTCTAATTTATTATCTTCATCAACTAAAGGCAATTTTTCAATTTTATGCTCCTGTAAAATTTCTTTAGCCTCTTCTAAGGTAGTCCCTACTGAGCCAGTAATTAAATTTTCTGAAGTCATTACATTACTAATCTTCTGCTCATAATCTGTTTCAAATATTAAATCACGATTAGTAAGAATCCCCACTAAAGTCATATTCTCATCTACTATTGGTACCCCCGAAATATGATAGCGCGACATCAAAAATTCTGCTTCTTTAACTTGATTATCAGGATTTAAATAAAAAGGATCTACAATAACTCCATTTTCAGATCGTTTTACCTTATCAACCTCTGCTGCCTGTTGTTCAGCCGCCATATTCTTATGAACAATCCCCATCCCACCTTCTCTAGCCATTGCAATTGCTAAATTAGCCTCAGTAACTGTATCCATTGCTGCACTTAAAACTGGGATGTTTAGTTCAATATTTTTAGTTAATTTTGTAGCAGTGTCTACTTCATTAGGTAGTACATTTGAATGAGCTGGTCGTAGTAAAACATCATCAAATGTCAAACTCTCTTTAATTATTTTATCCATTTTATCACTCCTTATAATTTTATAGTATTTTTGAGCAAAATAAGCTGCATTTCATTCACTAGGTTAAAAAACATCCTCAAAATAAAAAAATATAACAAAGTTGTCCACATTATTTATAATAAAAATTATTCTATATACTAGTAAATAATTTTATTTAAAGTACAAAATAAAATATAAAAACCCTAAATATAGCCAAGAAACCCCCAGTTTACAAAAAATGGGTTTATGCTGGTATAGTTAGGGCTGAGAAATTAAATTTCGTAGTCAAATAGTTTAAGGCTATTTGGTAGAAACTCTCGAGCCATATCCTCGAAGCTATACGAAAAAATCATATTCAATTCTAATTTTCTTAAGTTTATCAACTATACTTATCAATGTCAAGCACTAAAGTTTCCTAAACGACACTTTATAATAGCAAATTTTTAGGTGCTAGTAGCTAGTAAAATCAAAACATCAAAACCTGAAAAAAACAACATCTTTTTTTCTTATTACTCATCACTGCTTTCTCTCTTCACTGCTCTTTACTTGTTACTCTTTACTTGTTACTCTTTACTATAAAAATAATCAGCCCTAGCTAGGGCTGATTATTTTTTAGCTCTATTTATTTTTCGCCGCATTTTTTTAAAAGTTCTTCCCATCTCTTATCAGTATGCTCTTGAATTTCTTCAATAATGTGTTTGTTTTTAGGCTTAAATAAATGCTTAAATCGACCTTGTTTTTCTAACCAATCAGTAATTGGCTTCTTTTCTTTTGGCTTATAGTTTAATTTCCAGTCCCCATCTTCAATTTCAAATAAAGGCCAAAAGCAGGCATCAGCAGCAACCTTAGTCATCTCAATACCTTCTTCAGTCTTACTTCTCCACCCTCGTGGACAAGTAGCCAATACATTAATAAATGCAGGTCCATCTACTGCAAAAGCTTTTTTAGCTTTTTTAATTAAATCATTAGGCTTAAACGGAGAAGCCTGAGCAACATATGGAATCCCGTGGGCCGCCATAATATCAGTTAATTCTTTCCTATACTGTTCCTTACCTGGAATTACATCACCAGCTGGAGAAGTTGTCGTACTTGCTCCTTTAGGTGTAGCACTAGAACGCTGGATACCTGTATTCATATAAGCACCATTATCATAACATACATATACCATGTCATGACCTCGTTCCATAGCTCCAGATAAAGATTGAAAACCAATATCATAAGTTCCACCATCTCCACCAAAAGCAATGAAGTCTTTTTCCTCATCTGCCTCTTTTAATTTATCCTGCTTTTTAAGAGAACGATGTGCAGCTTCAGCACCACTTACTGTAGCAGCAACATTTTCAAAAGCATTATGAATAAAAGAATCTTCCCAAGCAGTATAAGGATATATAGTGGTAGAAACCTCTAAACAACCAGTGGCACAACCAACAACAGCTGGATTATCACTAGCACTCATGATTAATCTTGTCACAGTTCCTGCTCCACAACCAGAACACAATCTATGTCCGCCACTTAATCTATCACCTTTTTTAGCAGCATCTTTTAAACTCATTTAATTTACACCTCCTATTCTCTTACACCAATATGTTGTACTCTATCTTCAATTTCATCCGCTGCAACGATTTCTTCTAAATCCTTATAAACAGTTTCAATTTCTGCTACTTTAATATCTCTACCACCTAAGCCATAAATATAATTAACTGCTTCTACATCAGCTTTCAGATCATACAAAGCAGCTCTTATATCTGCAAATAATGGTCCACCAGTTGTAGAGAATGTTTCAGCTCTATCTAAAACAGCAACTGCTTTAAGATCCGCTAGAGCATTAGCAATTTCTTGAGCTGGGAATGGGCGATATAACCTAATCTTTAACAAACCAGCTTTAACTCCCTTTTCTCTTAAGTTATCTACAGCATTTTTGGCAGTTCCTGTAGTAGAACCTAAAGCTACAATAGCAATTTCAGCATCATCTAATTTATATTCTTCAAATAAACCATATTCTCTTCCTGACAATTCACCATACTCTTTAGCAACATCTAAAACAACATCTTTAACATTTTTAGATGCTTCAACTTGCTGCATTTTATGCTCGAAATAGAAATCTTGTAAATCCAATGGTCCAACAGTAACTGGATCTTCAGAATCTAATAAAGGATTTTCAGCATTATATTCTCCTACAAAATCCTGTACATCTTCATCAGCTAATAACTCAAGATTTTCTACAGCGTGACTAATGATAAAGCCATCCATATTTACCATAGTAGGCATCATTACATCTTCATGTTCAGAAATTCGAACAGCCTGAATAGCATTATCATAAGCTTCTTGACCATTTTCAGCAAATAGTTGAATCCAACCAGCATCACGAGCCCCCATAGCATCACTGTGATCACAATGAATATTAATTGGCCCACTTAAAGCACGATTTACAACTGGCATTACAATTGGCAATCTAGTACCAGAAGCAATATAAAGAACCTCCCACATTAAAGCTAAACCATTAGCCGCTGTAGCAGTCATAGCTCTAGCACCAGCAGCAGAAGCACCTACAGTAGCACTCATCGCACTGTGTTCACTTTCAGTAGGTACAAATTCAGTATCTACATCTCCATCTGCTACAAATTGAGAAAAAGTCTGTACAATTGCAGTTTGAGGAGTAATTGGGTAAGCAGCAACAACATCTGGATTAATCTGTCTCATAGCTTGAGACATAACTTCATTACCAGTTAAGGCAACTTGTTCCGACATTTTATTTCCTCCTTTCAAATCTTTAACTTATTCTTGTTCCATAGCAATAGCATCTACTGGACATTCATGGGCACATACCCCACAGCCCTTGCAGTGATCATAATCTACACCAACAACCTCTTCATCTTCAGTTTCAATAGAAGAATCAGGACAAAATGCCCAGCATCTAAAACAATTAATACATGTATCTAAATCAATAATTGGTCGTTGAGTTCTCCAACCACCTGTTTCATATTGTTTAGCATTACCTGCTTCTAATATCAATCCACCTTCAGGAATATCTTTATATCCATCTCCAGGTTTAACCATTAATTCGCCACCTCCTGATAGGCTCGTTTAATAGCAGCCAAGTTCTTATCAATAACTTCCGGCTTATGAGCAAATTTCTTTTCTAACTCAGTTTTAATCCCTTCCAAAAACTTATCAATTTCTATTAACTCTGTCGCTTTCATCAAAGCACCTAACATTGGAGTATTAGGGAAAGGTCTCCCAATCTCTTTTTCTGCAACACCATAAGCATCTACAGTCCACACATCACCTTCAAATCCTAACTTTTCTTTTATAATTTCAGCATCTTCTTTACTATTAACAATAATTGTTCCATCTGCAGGAACACCATCAGTAACATCAACCACATCTAATAATGTTGGATCTAACACAGATACAATACTAGGCTCAGTTACTTGACAATGAAGAGTCAGTTTGTCATCAGAAATCCTATTGTACGCTAAAACTGGAGCACCCATTCTTTCAGGTCCATACTCAGGAAATGCCTGAATATTCTTCCCACTTTTAGAAGCAACTTTTCCTAATAAAATAGAAGCAGTTTTTCCACCTTGTCCACCACGACCATGCCATCTAATTTCAGTTAAGCTTGCCATCTATGTTCCTCCTTTCACAAAGTAAGGTTATTAAAGTGACTAGAAAGTTTTTAACTTCCCCATTTTCAACTCCACAGGCTAAATTATTTGGTTTAATATAGTCACTACACATTACATTCTGTATTATAACAATAATTCCTTCTTATTTCTAGTAAGTTTTAATTTTCAGACATCTTGTTTAATTATTATCATTGTATTATGTTTAATCCTCTTCCTGCTGTCTTATTTTGAGCAGATATTCATACTTTCTTTCCGCTGCTCCTAATAAATAAATTGCATGATCTATTAAATCTGGATCAGACACTATATTAAAATATTTTTTTGCTTTAATCCATTCTTCCCGAGCCTCTTCAATTTTTTGGTCTAATTGCGGCTCTTCAAAATCCAAACCATAATAATTAATGATCATCCCCCCTATACAAAAACAAAACTCAAAATATTATTATTTTTTTATTATTTTATTGTTATAATACCCAATCAATTACAAAAAATTCGTTAGTGTGACACTTTCAAAAATTAAAAAAAGCAGTGAGGAAAATTCCCCACTGCTTTAATAAATCTATATTTGATTTAACTTTACTCTTCTGTTCCTTCATCAGAATAATCCATTGCAGCATAACGCTGATACATCTTCCAACGCTTTTTAGCTTGTTTTTTATTAGTTTCAAGTAATTCTTCTGCTTTATCTG
>JBNJFD010000110.1:0-6761 GCA_051746525.1 Bacillota bacterium
AGGCAACAAATCATAATTATCAATTACTTTACTGTTGCCACCTTGATTATCAATCATTTCTTTTAATTTCTCTAATCCTAATTTATTATTTAAAGCATTTATTACTTTTTCTTCTGCTTCTGCTTTATTTTCTACTACATTAGCTAACTGCAGCATCTGCATAGCTAATGTAATACATACTTTTTTTAAGTCTGGTGGACCTTCTCCTTTTAGGGTATCTATTGCTTCTTTAACTTCTAAACTATTTCCTACAGCTTGACCTAAAGGTTGATTCATATCAGAAACTACTGCCACAGTATCTCGACCAACTTCTTGACCAATTCCTACCATAGTTTCTGCCAACTTTTGAGCTCCTTGGTAGCTTTCCATAAAGGCACCATCACCAGTTTTTACATCTAATACAATTCCATCAGCTCCTGCAGCAATTTTTTTACTCATAATACTGCTAGCAATTAAAGGAATGGAATCAACAGTAGCAGTTACATCGCGTAAAGAATATAATTTTTTATCTGCTGGAGCTAATTTCCCTGTTTGACCTGCTACAGCTAACCCAATCTCATTGACACTATTAATAAATTTTTCTCTACTTAAAGTTGTTTTGAAACCAGGAATAGACTCTAATTTATCAATTGTACCTCCAGTATGTCCTAATCCTCTACCTGACATTTTAGCCACTGGCGCTCCACAAGCTGCCACTAAGGGAGTTAAAACTAAAGTAGTAGTATCACCTACTCCTCCTGTACTATGTTTATCTACTTTTTTTCCCTGAATTTTGCTCAAATCAATAGTTGCTCCTGAATTAGCCATTGCTTCAGTTAAAATAGCAGTTTCTTCTTGGTCCATTCCTTGAAAATAAACTGCCATAGCCCAAGCAGACAATTGATAATCTGGAATCTCATCTTTTGTGTATCCATCAATTAAAAATTTTATTTCTTCAGCAGTTAATTTGCCGCCTTCTTTTTTAGTTTGAATAATATCATATGGTCTCATCCTACTGCCCCCCTTCCTTTATTTATTATTAACTCCAATCTCTTGTTTAAAGCTTGTCCCATTGCCAGTAGCAGTAATATCAAAAATATCTGCTATAGTTGCTGCTAAATCAGCATAGCTTTCTCTAGTCCCTAAATTAATATTAGACTTGGCTCCATAAACTAATAATGGTACATATTCCCTAGTATGGTCTGTTCCTTTATATGTTGGGTCGCAGCCGTGGTCTGCTGTTATAATCAATAAGTCATCTTCTTTTAAAGCAGCAATAATCTCAGGTAAGCTCTGGTCAAATTTCTGTAAAGCATTAGCATATCCTTCTGCATTACGACGGTGACCATACTTTTGGTCAAAATCAACTAAATTAGTAAAAATCAACCCTTCATTTTCTGCTTTTAAATATTCTAAATTTTTAGCAACTCCATCACTATTATCTATCGTATGGACAGCATCAGTTATCCCTTGTTCAGCAAATATATTTTCTATCTTACCTACTGCTATGACATCTTTCCCTGCTTCTTTTAAATAATCTAAAACAGTTTTTTTAGGAGGCTGCAGAGAAAAATCTTTGCGATTAGAAGTTCTTTCAAAATTACCTAATTCTCCTACAAAAGGTCTAGCAATAACCCTAGCTACTGCATGTTTTCCCTTTAAAATATCTCTAGCTTTTTGACACATTTCATATAATTCTTCTACTGCAATTACATCTTCATGGGCAGCAATTTGAAAAACACTATCAGCAGAAGTATACACAATTGGTTTAGCAGTTTCTAAATGTTCTGCCCCTAATTCTTCAATGATTATTGTTCCAGAAGCTGCTTTGTTTCCTAAACTACCCCTACCAATAGCTTCATGAAATTGATCCATTATTTCTTCTGGAAATCCATTAGGATAAGTAGGAAACGGATCTTCAGAAATTAAACCTGCTAATTCCCAATGCCCAGTAGTTGTATCTTTACCATTAGATTGCTCTTTCATTCTCCCAAAAGATGCAGCTGCTTCTTTTACCTCTTCTACACCATTAATTTCAACAATATTACCTAAACCTAACTTTTCTAAATTAGGTAAATTCAGCCCATCTACTTCTTCGGCAAGATGAGGTAACGTTGCTGCTCCAACATCACCAAATTTATCTGCGTCTGGCAAATAACCAACACCTACACTGTCCAATACAATTACATTCACTCGATTAATTTGAGTCATTTTAAATCACCTCTGTGAGTTAGTTTAAGTTTTCAGCCCATAATATATATATCACTTTTAATTTTTATGTTCGTTAGACATCAGACGAATCTATATGTTAATTATTCTTTATTAACACAAAACTTCCTGCTTAAAAACCTAAAAACTTACTGAATAAGCTAATTAATTGAGGTGTTATATAAGTTTCTATCACTGCTGCTATTATAAAAATCAAAGCAATAACAGCCATCAAAATAGAATAATTAGTTACTAAATTAATGAAATTATATCTTTTTCCTCCTATAATTCCTGTAAACAATTTAAAAGAAAATACTAAACAAAATAATGCTCCTAGAATCAAAGCTGGTATCATCAATAAATTTTGGGGGGCAATTGCTACTATAGCTAATAATAAACCCTTAAAAAACATTTCATCTACTAAAAAACCTACTGTAAAGCCTAAAATAAATCCTCGAAAAAAAATAATTACTGGTACAAAAATTACTCCAATCACACTTAAACTTAACAACCACAAAGTTAAAACAAATTTTAAATTAGTTGTAATTACATCTTTCAATATTAATTGGTGGTTAATAATTAATTTTTCAATTTCACCTGAAAAATTAGATAAATATTGAATTAATTCTTCTTTCTGTCCATAAGATAGAATTTTAACAGCTATACTACCAGCAATTAAACCCACAACTAAAGAAATTAAAATTAATAATACAAATAATAAATAATGACGAAAAAAATAGAGTAGTTTCTGCTTAGAATATCTATAATTAATCATTTAATAACACATCCTTCAAATTATTACAGATTTAAAAATCCAATTTCAACTATTCGCTGCGCTATTCTTTCTGCAGCCAGCACATCTTCATAGGAATTTGCACTAGAAGCAACTACTGTAATTCCTGTATTATATTTATTAGCAGCTTTAATTGCTCTAGTTGCTGAATCATACAGTGGGTCTACTCCATGTTTATAATTAGTTCTTACTATTGTTCCAGTAACTACTTTTACTGCTCCATGATTATAAGCTGCATCAAAAGCCACACCTCCAGTATGGCTGGCTATTATAACCACTTTATTTTCAAATTTAGAAAAATTAGTGATTTGGGCACCTATATTAGGTAATATCCCAGCTATTTTAGCACCTGCTCGGTGAATTCCTGCTAGTATAAACTGAATTTTTTCAGTTCTTTTCTTATATCCTCTAAACCTAGGTTCAGCTATTATTATAACCTCAGTCTTTTTCTTTAATGCTTTTTTCCCAGCCCAATAACCCATTTTTTCTGGATTAACAGTTACTGGTGCTAAAACATCATCTGGACTAGCTCCTAAAACAGTTAATGCTCCTCCATCTAAAACTGCTTCAGCAGTAGTTGACATATCAATTATATCAACAATCACTATCACATCCCCTTGTTTAGCAGCCTTTACTGCTCCAGATGCATTATAAGTTATATTTACAGTTTTTATTCCAGCCATCTCACCAATTCCCCCTCTAATTCAAACTCTTTCTACAGCAATAGCTCCTGCTACTCCAGCAGTTTTAAAATATTCTGGAACTTCTTTAACCCCTTTACCCATAGTACTTAATTTAAAATCTAAATTTTCTAATTCCTCAATGATATATTCAGCACGCTTATATATTAACTTATGTTTAAAAGCAATTTTAGATTCTTTTAATTGTAAATCAATTAGCTGTTTTTGTTCTCCATTAAAATTCGGAAGCCCTACTAGAGACTTAATTAAAGTTAATTGTCCTAAATTAGTTTTACTATGATGGCTTATACCATAATGCCGTTTCCTAGAATCAGAGAAATTAATTCTAGGTACAGCAATAGGACAGCCTCCTAAATTACTAACTGCATGTAAAATATCTACCTGCTCAGTTCCACTAAACCCATATTTTGTTCCTGTTCCCACAATTCCTGGGCCCATTGTAACAATAATGACCTCTGCTTGTTTTAAATAAGCTCCTAATAAAGCTGAATAAATATTTACTGCCTCTAAATCACCACCAAAAGAATGGCCACAAGTAATTGTAAAATCAATTAACCGGTTTTCTTTTAAATGATAGACTAAATCACTAAACGCAATTGGCAATGCTGCTCCATCGGTCATAATATAAGCAATTTTAATTTCAGAATCTTTAGATTTAATTACAGCAGCAATTGCAGGCAGCATGCTATGCAATGTTCCTACTACCACAGGTGTCCCTGCTAAAGAATCCACCTCTTTCATTTTTCTATGATCGAAACTTTGTTGCTCAGCTAAAGTACAGGTTTGTAATTGATAAGGTGTATATCTCAATTTCATAATATGCCCTCGCTCAGCTAAAGATGTTTGCTGCCCTAAAATACAAACTATAAAATCATAACCTCCTGTCCCTAATTCTAAAGTATTAGCAGCAGTATTAACTATTACCTTATCTCCTACTTTAATCGCTCCTAATAACTGCTTATAATGAATAGCCCGCCTTATTTCTCCTTCTATTTCTAATTCTACTTTTGTTAACCCCGCTCTATGAGAAATAATTTCTATAACTTTACCTTCTGATAATTCCAACATCATCAAAACAACTCCTATCAAATTTTAATTGCAATTAAAGATTATTATTTGTATTGCTAGTAAAAAAATTCCCTAGAAATAAAAAAAACACTCAGCAGGTCAATCTGCTGAGTGTTTAATCTAATCTAATTTAACTGATTCTTTAACAATTTCTACTGAATAATTAACTGCACCAACTAAATCTGAAATTTTAATACTTTCATTAGTAGAATGCACATCCGTCATCCCAATACCTAAATTCACTGTTTCAATTCCCTCTCCATTTAAAATATTAGCATCACTACCTCCTCCAGTAGCTTCTAACTTAGACTCTACTCCTAAATTTTCAGCTGCCTTTATTGCTAACTTTACTGCTGGATCAGAAGTAGTTAAATCAAAAGCAGGATACATCCTCTGTACATCAATTTCTACTTCAGCAGAAAACTGCTTAGCTGATTTTTCAAAAATATCAATCATATGCTCTATTTGTGCCTCTAATTTTTCTTCATCTCTACTTCTTGCTTCTCCTTCTAATTCAACTAAATCAGGCACAATATTAGTAGCATGACCTCCTTTGATTACACCAATATTAGCAGTTGTTTCTTCATCTATCTGCCCTAAGTTCAAATTAGAAATAGCAATACTAGATACTTTAATAGCATTAACCCCATTAGAAGGATTTAATCCTGCATGAGCAGATTTACCATACACTTTAACATTAATTTGGTCTTGAGCAGGTGCTTTAGTAACAATCGTTCCAATTGGCCCGCCTGAATCATAAATAACACCCAAATCTGCCTCTAATAAATTATAGTCGAGATTTTTAGCACCTAGTAATCCTACCTCTTCAGCTATAGTAAAAACTACTTCTATATTCCCATGCTCTATATTTTCTTCTTTTATTCTTTTTAACATCCCTAAAATAGCAGTAATTCCTGCTTTATCATCTGCACCTAATATTGTATCACCTTTACTATAAATAACTTCGTCTTTAATAACTGTTTCTACATTTTCACCAGGAACTACCGTATCTAAATGAGCACAAAATAACAAAGTTGGTAATTTTTCATTACCAGGCAATTTAGCAATTATATTTCCAGTCTCACCCTCAATTGCTTCTCCTGCCTTATCAGTTGTAACTTCTAGCCCCCATTTTTTTAATAGAGCAATTAAATAATCAGCAATTTCTCCTTCTTCCTTAGAATGACTATCAATGCTAACTAATTCTTCAAACTGCTTTACTATCTCTTGGTCCATTTTAACTCTCCTCTCTTATATCTATATTATTCAAAATAAAAAATTATAATTCCTGCAAAAATAATAAGTTTAATATATAATTAAAAACTCTAGCAGACGTTTCTTGCTAGAGTTTTTAAGAACTTTATTTCTTTTTTAAAGCAATTCGTAAACAAATAGTTAATCCCCCAAATAGAACAACAGAACCAAATAGCAACATTATAATTGCTCCCATAGTCATACTATTCAACCTCCTTGGGCTGGTGAGTTAAATTAACATCTTCATTCCATTTAACTTTACGCATCATATAAGCAAGTAAAATTACAGATAATACTACTCCCCAACCTAAACTTAAAATAGCACTTACTGGATATCCTCCATATAGATTTTCAAAATTACCAGTGAAAAGAGGTTTTACCTCTCTAATAAATTTATAAATCAACATATAACCTAATCCAAATACAGTTACATATTTAACAGCAAAATTCCACCAATTGCCTACTTTGAAATCAGACACTAAATTAACATGGTTTTTAATACGATTAATATCCCATAAATGACCAATGATTATACATTCAATAAACCCTACTACCGCTAATCCGTAAGCCATTAAAAAGTGATCTAGCACATCTAAAATGCCAATTCCTAATCCAGTAGCAAAAACTATACTTCCTAAAAATCCTGTTCCACAAACTATAGTAATAGCCTTTTTACGCTCCATTGAAAATTTGTCCATAATTGAAGAAGAAAAAGATTCAATTAATGACATTGTAGAAGATAAACCAGAAATAACTAA
>JBNJFD010000111.1:0-6727 GCA_051746525.1 Bacillota bacterium
AAATATGAAATTACTGCCGAGAATGTTGCTTATATTGGTGATGATGTTAATGATTTGCCAATTTTAAAGCGGGTTGGTTTTTCTTTAGCAGTAGCTAATGGGGTTAAGAAAGTAAAAGAAGCTGCAGATTATGTAACTGAAAAAGCAGGTGGACAAGGAGCAGTTAGAGAGGCTCTAGAATTAATTTTAGCAGCACAAGGAGAATTATAATTTTGGCAGCAGGGAGTGAAATTAATGTTACAACGGCTAACTTATTTATTATTTAAAGTATTTAAATTTATAATTAACTTACTTCCGGATAGGCTCAGTTATTATGCAGCTAAAGCTTTAGGGAGTTTATTATATTATTTAGTTAGGGAACGGCGAGAATTAGCTGTTAAAAATATAAAGCAGTCTTTGCAGCTTAGTGAGAGTAAAGCTCAAGAGTTAGCTGAAGAAGTTTTTCAAGATTTAGTGCTTAAGTTTGTAGAAATATTAAAGCTAGAACAGCGTGATTTAGCTGAGTTAGAGGACATGATTGTAATAGATGGTGCAGAGTATTTAAAACAAATTCAAGATAGTGAGCAGGGGGCAGTGTTGTTTACAGGGCACTTTGGTAATTGGGAGTTATTAGGTGTATATCTATCAGCCTTAGGTTATCCTATTAAAGCTATTGCCCGAGATTTTAAAAATGATTATATTTATCAAGATATTATGGAGATTAGGGAGAGTAAAGGTGCTGAGGTGTATAACCGTAGTGAAATTAAAAAGGCACTTAAGGCTTTACTTAGACAAAAGTTTTTGTTGATTTTAGGAGACCAAGATGCTCATCAAGATGGAGAATTTGTTCAATTTTTTGGGAGAGCAGCTTCTACTCCTATAGGACCTGTTAAATTGGCCCAGCGCAGTAATTCTTTTATTGTGCCTGTGTATTTAGCCAGGACAGGATTTAATAATTATCGTTTGATTGTAAAAGAACCACTGCAAATAGCTAAAGATGCTGATTTAGCAGAACAACGTCAGATATTGCAGAATTTAACTACTTCTTTAGAAGAGGTAATTAGAGAGTATCCTGCTCAATGGTTGTGGGTGCACCGCAGGTGGAAGACAAAAATTGAGGAGTCTAATAATGATTAATAAAAAGTGGTTAATGATAATAGGGGTCATAATGTTATTAATGATAGGTTATATGATAATGGGCCAGGGAACTACTCCTGAAAGCGAAGTGGCTGATGATCCACCGCAGGAGGAAAAGAAACAAGAAGATGCTCAGGCAGAGCTGCAGAATGCGTCATTGACTCTTTATAGTCAAGATGAAACAACAAGATGGGAATTAAAAGCCGAGTCGATTGAACATTTTAGTGATTCTAATCAAATAAAACTACATCAAGTAACTGCTGATGTCTATCAACAGGAGGAGCAGGTGACTACTTTAAAGGCCGAACAGGGGGTTTTAGATTCTAAAACTAATTTTTTAGAATTAACAGGAGCAGTGACAATTACTAGCGGTACTAAAGTAGTTAAAGCTAATCATTTAAATTGGAATAATGCTAAGAATGAGTTAATAGGTAGTGGAGATGTGTTATTAAAGCAGCAGAATTTGAAAATAACAGGTAAAAAATTCATTAGTCAAGTTGATTTAGAAAAGCTTAGAGTATTAGAAAACGTGCTTCTTAGGGCACGAAAAGAGGATGATAAAGATGATTAATAAAGAGATATCTGGAATTATAATAATATTAATATTATTAATGGTAAGTACTGTAGGAGCAGCGCCTAAGCAGCAGGAATTGGAATTAACGGCTGATGAATTAGTGGTTGATGATGCTAATGCTGAGGTGATTGCTACTGGAAATGTTAAGCTGCTGCAGGGAGAAATTACTCTGACTGCTAAAAAATTAATTGCGCAGCAGGCTTTGAATTTAGTACAAGCTGATGGAGATGTGGTAGTAGAGCAGGGAAAACAGAAATTAACAGCCCAACATTTAGAATTGGATAATGAAACTGAAATAGCGACGTTAACTGGTAATCCGGAGTATAAAACGGAATTGATGTTGATTAGAGGTGAGAAGTTTGAGTTTGATTTACAAACTGAAAATTTAGTAGTAACTGAACAGGTTTATTTAGAAAATAAGGAGCAATCTATTAAAGCTGAAGCGGATAAGATGAATTATAATAGCCAAGCTCAAGAGGCAGTACTGACAGGAAATGTTTTAGCTAGAAAAAATGGACGTAGAATGACGGCTGATAAAATGACTATTGATTTGGAAACAAATAAGATAAAATCTGAAGGTAGAACTAAATTAGTAGTACCGAATGTAAATCAAGAGCAGGGTGATGATAGTAATGGCGATTAAAGCGCAAAATTTAGTAAAAACCTATAATCAAAAGAATGTAGTTGATGGAGTTGACTTTAAAGTTGACCAAGGAGAGATAGTGGGGATTTTAGGTCCTAATGGTGCAGGGAAGACTACTACGTTTTATATGGTGGTAGGGCTAATCAGACCCAATGCAGGGCATGTTATTTTGGAGGGGCAGGAGATTACTAACCTCCCGATGCATAAACGTGCTCAGCGGGGGATTGGGTACTTGGCCCAGGAAGCCTCTGTATTTCGCAAATTGACTGTTGAAGAGAATATTATGGCTATTTTAGAAATGATTGACCGTCCCGAGAATGACCAGCAGATAGTAGAAGAGTTGTTAGAAGAATTTGATATTGCTAATTTGCGAGACCAGAAAGGCTATATGTTATCTGGGGGGGAACGAAGAAGAGTAGAAATAGCTAGATCTTTAGCTACTGACCCGGATTATATTTTATTAGATGAACCCTTTGCAGGAGTAGATCCCATTGCAGTTAGTGATATTCAGGATATTGTATCTCATTTAAAAAATAGAGGTTTAGGTGTTTTAGTAACGGATCATAGTGTTAGAGAAACCTTAGCAATTACTGATCGAGCATATATTATGCATGAAGGGGAAATACTTTTGTCAGGAACATCAGAGGAAATTGCTAATAGTAAAGTAGCTAAAGAATTTTATTTAGGTGATAAATTCAAGATGTGAGGTGCGAATAAATGAAGATTGCTTATCGTTATGTATTGACGGAACTAATTCAACCCTTTTTATTTGGAGTATTTGCTTTCACCAGTATTTTTGTGGGTTCTGATGTATTAATTAGTTTAGCTAAATTAATGATGGAATATGGGGTTCCAATCTTAACTACAGTTAAATTATTTTTTCTAAGTTTACCGCAGATTATAGTGTGGACTTTCCCGATGTCAATGTTACTAGCTTCTTTGTTAGCTTTTGGACGTTTATCTGGAGATAGTGAAATTATTGCTTTAAAAGCAGGAGGAGTTAGTTTTATTAGATTAGTAATACCTGTGTTGATCGTTGCCTTATTGATTAGTGGTTTAACTATTTGGTTAAATGATACTCTAGTTCCTAAAAGTACTAATATGTATGAAGAGATTGTGTGGGAATTAAAGCATGGAGAAGCTAAACCTAAAACTCAATTTAACCTTCGTATTGCTCCAGTAGATAGCGAGACAGGAAAATTAGACTTTGTCTTAACTGCTAGTAAGTTTGATGGTGATACTCAAACTCTAGAAGAAGTTACTCTACAGGATTATGAAAACGGGAAGTTAGTTAATATTATCCAAGCCCAACAAGCTAAGTGGTTAGAAGAAAAGTGGGTGTTTATTGATGGGGTTAGCTATACCATTACTGATAAAGGTCGAGTGCCGCAAACTGAATTTGACCGGATGAATATGAAAAATAGATTGAGAAGAGATCCCAAGCAGATTTCGAGACGTCAAAAAGAGCCAGAAGAAATGAATTTAGAAGAGTTAGGACAGCATATTGAATTACTAGAGCAAGAGGGGCAGGATGTTAAAAAGCTAAAAGTTACTTATCATCAGCGGTTTTCCATTCCTATGGCTTGTTTTATTTTTGCTTTAGTGGGTGCTCCCTTAGGTTTGAGCCCTAATCGGTCGGGCTCATCAATAGGATTAGGCTTGAGTATTATTGTAATCTTCATTTATTACACCTTGATGACTGTAGGTTCAGCTTTAGGACAGAGTGGAAATTTAACGCCTTGGTTAGGTGCTTGGCTGCAGAATATAATCTTTATTATAGTAGGTTCGTTATTGATGTATAGAAGTTATGAATTTTAAACTTTTTAAAAGCCGCTCTCTTTACAGAATGTCTCTAATGAGATATAATGTAACAAAGGTGGGATAATCCCAATCAAGGGAGGGTGTAAAATTATGATGGAAGAAAAAATTGTTGCTAAAGTTGATAGTAAAGGTAGAATTACTATTCCTAAAAAAATTAGGGAATCTTCTGGAATAGATAAAGGAGAAATATTATTCATAGATGCAGAATTAGGGCAAGTTAAATTAACTAGAGCGGTAGAAGACCCAGTAGCTAAGCTTAAAGAGTATACAGAAAAAGAGTATGAAGAAGGCAGAACTAAAAATATAAGAGCTTATGCTAAAGAGCAGGGATTAGATTTGAGTGACTGAATATACAATTGAAGTTACTAAAGCAGTAGAAAATGATTTAGATAATTTAAAGCATCTTAGGGGGGAAGCTGTACAACAAATTTTGGATTTAGAGAACAATCCGAAGCAAAAAAGTTCTTCTTTAAAAGGGAGCTTAAAGGGATTATATTCTTATAAGTTTAATTTGCCTGGGGCAGGAACTTTCAGAGCTATTTATTCTACCAAAGAAAAAGAAAAGATATGTTTATTAATTATTGTAGCTGCAAGGGAAAACATTTATGTTGCTGCTGAACGTAGATGTCAAAGTTTAAAAAAACAAGGTCTACTTAAATAGGAACTAAATCATAATCATTCTAATCCATCAATAAGCTTAATAATTTTATTGCACAATAAAATTATTAAGCTTTTATATATTTTAGAGTGAATAAGATATTTTAGAGTGAATAAGATGTTTTTTATTAAATTTGTGGTTAATATTGATTCAAATAGCATATATTGATAAAATTAAAGCTATTACGCAGTGATAGATGCGGAAATTTTGGATTATTTTTCTTAAAGGTATTCAACCCTATAAGGCGAATATATTTTATGTAAGATAGAGCTATTAGGCGTGAGCTGTGAGTTATGAGCATTGAAAAATTATAAAGAAGTGAAACCTAGATTAACCCCCAAAACCACAATTTTGGCCCTAGATATAATTATTTAAGTTATTATGTTTAGCTCACTACTCACGCCTCATAACTAAGAGCTAATATAGGGAGCTAATAAAATGCAGGGATTAATACTTGTAGTAGTTTTAATAGTGTTTGGTGGATTAATTTCTTATTTAGGAGATAGAGTAGGAATGAAGGTAGGAAAAAACAGATTATCTATATTTGGGTTGCGACCTAAGCATACATCCGTTATAATTACAATTGCAACAGGTATTTTAATTGCTGTGATTTCTTTAACTTTAATCTTAGTTGCTTCTGAGAAGGCTAGAGTTGCTGTGTTTAGATTAAATGACTTGCTAGTAGAGATTGAAGCCTCACAGCAGGAGCTAGCTGCTTTAAAACAGAATAAATTGGAGTTAGAAGGGCAATTAGATAACTTAAGTCATAATCTAAAACTTTTTGGGCGGCAGTATTTTTCTTCTTTAAATCAAGAATTAGTTTATGAAAGAGGAGCAGAAATAAGTACAGTTTCTGTTAGCAGCAGAGAGAAGTTAGATGTAGAGAAAAAACTTGAAAATTGGCTAGAAAAAGTTAATAAGCAGGCCAAAAAATTAGGATTAACTAAAATACATTATAATGCTAAAGAATTGGAAAAATTGCTGATGCTGTTAAAAACAAATCACAAACAGGGATTAGTAAGGCTAGTAGCAGCTAATAATATTTTTCAAGGTGGACAACTAATAGTGAATTTTGAATTAGTAGGTGGTTAGAATGATTATAGCTGTGGACCCTGGTTCTGCTAAATGCGGTATAGCTGTTGTTAGCTCTAAAAAAGAAGTTTTAAGACAAGAAGTAATCCTTAGAGCTGATTTAAAGTCCAGAATACTTACTTTAAGAGAACAATATAGTTTAAATAAATTAGTTTTAGGCTCTGGAACAACAAGCTCTGCAATCAAATTAGAATTAGTTGACTGTGATTTAAAAATTGAAGTAATTAATGAAAAAAATTCTACTTTAGAAGCCAAAAAATTATATTGGATAGCCAACCCTCCGCAGGGGTGGAAGAAATTATTGCCAGTTTCATTACAGATACCTAACAAAAGCATTGATGATTATGCGGCAGTGGTCTTAGCTAATAGATATTTAGGCGATTAGGGAGATATTAATTATTATTAATACTAATTTATAATAATTAAAGTGAGAATTTTTCAAAGTAGTTATTGACTTCACAATAATTTATACTTATAATATGAATATGAATGGAATTATTCAACTAAGTAATAATTCTGGAAATTTGTAGATTAATGCAGGAGAAATCCTGTTTATCTATAATTAATAAAATAGCTGCAAAAAATAATCTATTGACTAGGAGGAGGTGAAACCCCGCAAGTCAAATTTAGTTTTGCGTTATATTTAGATTAATTATGCACATAAAGAATGAATTAATAAAGAAAACCAAGGGGGAAAAAAGAAAATGAATAATAAGATTACTGTTTTACTTACTGCTTTATTAGTAGTTACTTTAGCTGTACCTGTTTTTGCTGATGGACATATGGAAGACGATGTAAAGATTACTGGTAATGTTAAGACTGT
>JBNJFD010000112.1:0-6714 GCA_051746525.1 Bacillota bacterium
CGAAGATGAGGAGTTGAGAAGTTTAGCTAACGATTTGGATATTATTTCTTTGGTGACTACAACTAGCAAATCAGAGCGAGTCAAAACTGTAGCTGAAAAATCCCAAGGATTTATTTATGCAGTTTCAACGCCAGGTACTACTGGTGCTAGAACAGAGATTTCTAATGAGATTGAAGAAAAGGTTGAACAATTAAGAGAATTTATTGATACGCCAATAGCGGTTGGCTTTGGAATTTCAAAACCGGAACATGTAGCAACAGTAACTGATTTTGCTGATGGAGCGATAGTTGGTAGTGCGATTATTAAACAGATTGAAGCAAATTTAGATCAGCCAGAAAGGATAGTAGATAAAGTGGGAGACTTTATTGAATATTTAACGAGTGAAATAAAAAATTAATTATAGATTAAAAGGAGCTACTCCAAATTAAGGAGTGGCTTTTTTGTTTTTTGATGGTAGTCGATTATAGAAATTTGCTTTCTCTACTAATTTCAATAAATTATTTTAGATTTATTAGTCTTAAATTATTGATAAATAAATCAGGCCTTGAATAAAATAAGTTAAATTATTTTATTTAGGAGTGAGGTTATGCTGGTTATAATTGATAAAAAGCGAATTTGTATTTTATTATCTATAATTGCCTTGATTATGTTTGTTTGGCAAGCATTTGATTTAATTTTGTAATTAAGGCTACTAGTCCTTTAGCAAATAAAAGAAAGATAGTAATTGATCCTGGGCACAGAGGAATAGATAGAGGAACAAATGTAAGGGATTTATTAGAAAAAGATATAAATTTAGAAATTGCTTTAAAGTTAAAAGAATATTTAGAACAGCATAGTAATGTGCAAGTTATTATGACACGTAAGGAAAATACTGCCTTAGACCATTTGAACCAATCATTTTCTAGCCGCCATCTTCGTGATTTGAAAGCCCGGATTGATATCATCAATCAATCTCAAAATGACTTATTTATTAGTCTTCATGTCGATTATAGACCACAGCAAAACCAGGCTAAGGGACCAATGGTTCTTTATTCAGATAGACATCCACAGAATAAAATAATAGCTACTACTTTACAAAAACACTTGAATGATTTGCAGACATCTTTTCCTATTCACAAACCCAAAAAGAGACATGACTTATATGTGTTAAAGGCTAAAAAAACGCCGGGGGTAATTGTAGAAGTTGGTTTTTTTAGTAATCCCCAAGATAGGGCAAAATTACAAGATGAAGAGTATCAAAGCCGACTAGTGAGGGCTATTTACAAAGGAATAGAAGAATATTTTTCTGGGTTTAAATTTATTGTTGATTGAAATAATTGTTGTTAAATAATAAAATATAAATATTTTAAAGGTATAAGAAATGACTATTAATAAATAACCGGCTCAATTAACAGAACCCGGTTGTTTTTTATTTTTTGATATATGCTCAGCTAATATGTAACTATTATTCTTAAAAACAAATTCATTTTATAAAAATAAATTATATAATTTATGGAGGAAAATGTAATTGTTTTATATAATAGTAAATAAAGAGAGTAATATTTTTCAATTAAAATTAATTATTAGAAACAATTAATTTGTGGAAGGTGGATTTAATAATGATAAAGCAAAAAATAAAAGCCTGGTGGCCGAGTATAGCACTAGCAATTCTTATTCTATTAATTCCTAAGATATTTGGTTTTGTTGTTTCTGTTGGAACGCATGATATTGAAGATGTACGAAATAAAATGAAAAATTATTTACAAAAAAAATATGGTGAAGAATTTGTAGTAGATAGAATAGGAACCAGAAGTAGCAGAGGACAAGAATTTTATCAAGCAAGAATCTATCCTAAATCAATTTTAGGAACGAATAAAGAAGGAGATAGCTATTATTATGCCAGTGCAACGGCAGATAAGTTGCCTTTGGGAAGATTAGGTGGGGTTGGGGATAGTTATCCCTTAGTTAACTTGAAATTAGATATAGAGGATTATCTTACACCTAAAGCAAAAAATATTTTTGGAGAAAGAATTTTAATGAAAATAGAAGCTCATTATAAAAGAAGAGAACCTGGGAATAAGACTTATTGGGGATATAAAGTTAAAAGCTTTAAAAAGGCTAGAGAATTAATTGCGGAAGATCGTAAAAACAGGATTATAGAATTAGAATTAAATTTATACATATTTGATCGAATAGAGGATGAGGAAGAAAAAGAGGAAAGAAGAAAAGACATATTTCAGTTTGTACAGTATTTGAAGGAAGAAGGGTTGTTTGAGTATTTAGAATTAAGAGTTAAATTTATTGATGAGAGAGTTTTAGCTAATAGCTATTATAAGTTTAAACGGAAAATATATAACACAAGATTAGTAGAAAAGAAAATCAAAGAAGAAATAATAGAGTTGCCGCCATTAGAATTAAGAAAGTATATGTCAAGGAAATTAGAAACTGAATTGAAAAGAATGAATAATAAAGAATTATTGAGGAATATGAATAAGATAAGGAAATCATATTTAACTTTTGATGGAATTGGAGAATATGATGAACAATATTTTGCTTGGATATCTTCAATAAACATGTTAAAAATAGATACCACTATTTTTTTTGAAGAATATAAAAAAGAAAATAATTTGAAAAGACATAAGTATAATCAAGTTACTGATATAAAACTAAAAAAAGATCCTAAATATATTTATATAAATAATTCAAATTAAGAATTTAGAAAGGAGTTTTATAATGACTAAAGATAAAGAGGAATATATAGTGAAGCAAGGTGATACTTTATGGGATATTGCAGAAAATAAATTAAATGATGCAACTAGATGGGAAGAAATAACAAGAGTAAATGATGGAAGTAATTTTACTAAGAAAGAAGCTGAAAATTTAGAAACAGGTAAAAAACTTTGCATACCAAAAGATAACGATAAAGAAAGCGTAAATATTACTCATAGAGAATTTTTAACTTTTAGTAATTTGACTAATTTAGAGTGGCAATTTGCAGATTTAGTGTCAGAAGATAAAAATGGCAAGAAAGCATATGATAAAATAGTCAAACTTTTATCAACCCCAGAATCATTTGTGAAATATAATGCTGAAAGTAACTCATATACATATCCTTATTTAGAAAACAAAACTGGAAAGAATATAACATTATCAGACAAAGAAACTGAAAAAGGGCTAGCCCAGATGCGCAGCAAAGCTGGAATAGCAATGGAATACCTAGAAAAAGCAGAGCAAGACAATGCAGAAGCATCATTAATAAAAGACTGGGAAGTGATTTATGGTGCCGACAATTATAAAATAGTCAAAGATTTTTATGATGATTTATATGAGGTAATGTGTAAAAATGATCCCAGCTTAGATCCTGATGATAAACCATATGATAGTCGAGCCAAAGTTGAAGCAGCAGAGGAAGCGATTATATCTTTTGAATGTATTTCAAAAGGGATCTCAATTGCCTCTAAGATAGTTCCGAGGGCAATAGAATTTAAATTTGCTGATAAAACTTTAAATTTCAAAGCATTTGATGATTCAGATAAAGCACTTAAAGAATTAACAGAAGCTGCTACAGGAAAGTTTCTTTCTACGTTAAAGATAGATCAATTAGAAAATGGGATAGAGAATGGAATTGCAATGCTTGATGGGAGTCGCAAACATTGGTCTTTAGCTTTATTCAATTATCCTGCTAAATTAATTGACAAAGTTTCTAAGGGAAAAACTAAGCACTATAAAGCTGACCTGGAGCAAGGTTTTGATCAAGAAGCAATTAAAGAAAGTAATTTATATAAAAACAATCAACAACTGGATGCGGGAAAGATTAGTTTTATAAAAAAATTGAACATGAAAGATACTGGATTTAGAGTAGCTGCTTTCAAAAATGATAATCATGAGATAGTCATAGCCTATCAGAAAAAAGAAGATAAAACTAAGAAATTGTTACCTGAGGAATTAGATTTGTTGAAACTAGTTCATACCAAAATAAGTTTTGAACATGAAGATTGTAATATTCGATTTGTTGGCTATAATAATTGAGCAGAATTAGCTTATCTTGGGTCATTGATGTATGATAAACCGGCAACATTATTTTTTCCAGAAAAGCCAGAGGTAAAGGGTTATGTCAATTGTACTTATAAAGATTTAAATAAAGATTACAAAACTAATACTGAAATAAAAGTTGATGGTTTTTCCAATTTAATAACTAAAGGAAGCGAAGAAATAATAGCCGGATATTTAATTAGTCAAGGGATAGTACCAGGGTTGTTATTTCTGATTGGTGTCGAGGCTATGAGTAGTTTCTTTCAATATCTAGATAGCAAAAGCATAGAAGCATTATATAATAAACTGAAAAATCATGATTATATAGATAAAGAATATATTAATCAAGTAAGCGGCAGTAAAAACGACAAAAAAATCAAAGGATATATAACTGATAAAGTTGCTCATGAAGTAGGGATAAAATTCGAGTTAGATACTGGAGAAAAGATAAAAGTAAAATTAGAAGACGGAATATTTATTTGGCATCAAAAGATAGGAGGTGCAGATGTAAGAATTCCTAATTCATTACGTCAAGACGAAAACAAAGTAACATTTTTAACTCATGGACCAAACTATGAATTAAAAAAGAATAATGATGTCTACGAACTGACAAGTGTAATTTATTCTAAGGAAAGTAAATACTTACTTAAAAGCTCTTATCCTGACTTAAATTTTAAAGAATTTTATGATAATAGTTATAAGTATGCTGTTCCTAATCGCCCTAATTTAGTTTATGGGAAAGCTGATTTTGATAACTCGTTTATTAAACATAGAGGGAAATTAATTTTAAATATCTTGAAAATAATATCGCAACTGCAGCAATCATATCTAAGTAAACAGAGTCAAAATCAATATCTAGTGTTAAACCCTGAAGCAGAGTCTGAAGGCGAAAAAGTGAAAATTTTCACAGTTTTACCGGAAAAAGATGAGAAAGAAACTAGTAATGGCACTACAGCGACTTATAATGAGTATAGTTTTATGCCTTACATAGCAAAGGATGGTAATATAAACAAAACAAAGCCGCAGTTAAGAGATGAATATATTGCGAGTGTATTTAAGAGTATGCTGCAGAAACATAAAGAAATAACAGAACATGGGAAATATAAATCAATGTCAGTCCTTACAGCAGATACTGGAGTTCCCACTTCAAAACCAGTCACGACTGCTAAAGATGAAATATCACCAGTAAAATATGGGTTAGAAGAATATGAAAATAAATATTGGCATGATTTTGTAAATGTATGCGAGGATTTTATCAATAATCAGGTACAGCTTGATGAGAAGTTTCTTCAGACAATCAGAAAAGTAAAATGTAGAGTTATAGAAAACCCTTATAATCATTCTAATCTTAAAACGACAGTCTTTTTTAATTATCACAAAATAATTTTAGAAAAAATACAAAGTAACCCTCAATTACTAGAAAATTATTATGAGATTGAAGAAAAAAGTAGTTATCAACAAGATAAAGTAATAGCTCATCCAGAGTCTAAACAAGCTACTCATGTAATTACGATTCACCCTAATTATAAATCTCAATTAGAATATAAATATAATCCCACTGATGAGATTATTGGCGGTGATTTAAAATTATATGTCAAAGTTGAAGAAGAAACTAAAGATGACATAGCTGAAACATTAGCTCAACAGAAAAAAGATCAATCACAAAAGTCAAAATCCCAACAGAGCGAAGAAGATAAAGTTACTGCTGAGGCAGAGCAAACTGCTCCTAGCTCTGAATTAAAAGATAAACTAAAGCTATTTAGAGGATTAGATAAAACTAGTAAACCAGAAGAAATCAAAGTAGCAGCAGAAATAGTAATTAATGTAGCTAGGAAAAGAGAGAAAGAGATAATAGCAGAAATGTTAGAAGACTACCTTGCAGGGCGATATAGAAAGAAAAAAGTAAAACCGGAGAAATTACGGACTTTAGAATGTGTCAAAGAGGCTGAAGTAGAACTGAGATTAAAGATAGAAAGAAAATTAGTATCTAAACTAAATCGAATTATTGATTCACCGTATGGTTTCAAACCAGGTGAAATAATAAGATTTAAACTTCGGGAATCAAGATTAATTCATCCCATTCGTAAAATGGAAGATTTTTTTAATCCCTCTCAAGAATCACGTTTAAGAGCTGAAGCAGAGTTTGAATTAAGAAAGGTAGTCAACAGGAGAAAGTTAGATCTTAAAGGGAAGTTAACTTATAGTTGGGAGAATGAATATCGTTGGCGAGTAGGAAGAAAGAAATTAGTTCCCGGCTATGGTTTTATTGATGATTATCTATTTAAGAAATTAGCAGCTGATAGAACAGCTAGACCATATAAAATGTATGCTGATTGGAATTATTACCTTGAAGATAGTATTAGTTTAATCGCTGAAGAAGTAGATTGTCTAAAATACTGGCATTGGACGGATATGTCTTTTTGTACTTATATCTAAGAAACAAAAATATTTCATTTCCATCATTGAAAAAAATTGTAAAGTATAATAAAATATAATTGTCTTTGATGGATATAATTGGTTCAGGAGGTGTAGATTTGAAAGAAAAAGAGCTAGTAAATCAAGGTGATATTATAGTAGAAGAATTTGAATTCCAACAGTTATATAATTTGGATATTACTAAAGCAGTAAATAGTCATGATCAATTATTTATCAGTGGTTTAATATCTGATAAGCAGCGGGATAAATATATTAAATCTACGATTG